>NZ_JBNHFI010000007.1:0-295418 GCF_059090085.1 Arthrobacter sp. K4-10C
GGATCTTGCGGACGGTTTCGGCGTAGAGCCAGACGCCTTCGTCTTCGAGGTCGTCGCGGGCGACGCCGGTGACGGTGGCGTAGCGCAGGGCCATGGCTTGGACGGAGCGGGCCACCTTGGTGGGTTCGAACCGGTCCAGGGGGGAGGGTTTGCCGGTGTCGATCTGGCAGAAGTCGCAGCGGCGGGTGCATTCGGAGCCGCCGATGAGGAAGGTGGCTTCCTTGTCTTCCCAGCATTCGAAGATGTTGGGGCAACCGGCTTCTTCGCAGACGGTGTGCAGGCCTTCCTTTTTGACCAGGTTTTTGAGCCCGACGAACTCCGGTCCCATCTGGACCTTGGCCTTGATCCAGTCCGGCTTGCGCTCCACCGGGACGGCCGCGTTGCGCTGCTCGATCCGCAGCATCTTCCGGCCTTCAGGTGCCAGTGTCACAGTAGAGCTCCTTCAGGGCTTGAAACGAGTGTTTCCTGGTGCTTGCGGAATTCTTCCACAATGCGGTCAACGATGTGGGCAGGGTGGATATCCTGCCCGGTTTCCAGGGACATGGTGGTCACTCCCGCGTCGGTGATGCCGCAGGCGATGATCTGCCCATAGGGCGTGAGGTCGTTGCTGCAGTTGACGGCAATGCCGTGCATGGTGACTCCGTTGAGGATCCGGATGCCAATAGCGCCAATCTTGCGGTCCGGGCCTTTTTCGTCAGCCCTGATCCAGACTCCTGCCCGGCCTTTGATGCGTTCGGCCCTGATGCCGTAGTCCGCCATGACAGCGATCATGATGGCCTCCAGGCGCTCAACGTAGTCCCTGATTCCGGACCGGTTCTTCAGTTTGAGGATCGGATAGGCGATCAGCTGGCCGGGGCCGTGCCATGTGAGCTTTCCACCACGGTCAACAGCCACCACGGGCGTGCCGTCGAAGGGCCGCTCGTGGTCTTCCGTGAGTTTGCCCGCGGTATAGACGGCGGCATGTTCCAGCAGGAGAACAGTGCTGGGCGCCTGGCCGGCGACTACTTTGTGGTGGAGTTCGCGCTGGATGTCCCACGCCTGCTGGTAATCCACGAAGTCGGGGGCCAGACCCAGCTGTGAAAACTCAAGAGTCATGGCATCCAGCTTAGACCCCGCGGCGCCGCGTACCCGGTTTAGTGGCCAACCTCACCACCCGCAGGGAAACCTCCCAACGGGCGGCGTGCCTGTGGATAACTTCTGCAAGCCGCGGCGGTTTCGGCTAGACATGAGGGATGGACGACCTTCAGGCACCACAGATTTCCGGCTACACCGTCGGACGGCTCCTCGGCCAGGGTGGAAGCGCGTCAGTCTGGCTGGGAAAAGAGCAGCGGACCGGCCGCGATGTCGCGTTGAAGTGTTTCGGTTGGCCCGGGGGAGGCCTGCACGGCAGCGGAGGCCTGTCCGAAGACGCCCTGGAGCGGGAGGTCCGTATCCTCTCGGCTCTGGACCACCAGCACCTCATCAAGGCGCAGCATACTGTCCGGTTCGAAGACGGCCAGTACTCCGGGACAGCCCTGGTGATGGACTACGCCTCCGGCGGTTCGCTCGCCCGGCTCGTTGCCGTGCGGGGCAGGCTGGGCGTGGGGGAAACGGTGACGGTGCTGACGCCGATTGCCCAGGCACTGGCGTACCTGCACGGCAAGGGGTTCACGCATTCGGATGTTTCACCCGGCAACGTACTGTTCAGCGGCCAGGGCAAGCCGTTGCTGTCCGACGTCGGAATCGCACGGATTCTGGGCGAGCCCGGCCGGGCGGAAAGCTGCGGTACGGCCGGTTTCCTGGATCCCGCGCCGGTGGATGCGGTGCGTGCAGGCCTCCAGCCTGAACGTGATGTCTACTCAGTTGCCGCCCTTGGCTGGTACTGCCTCACCGGCGCGGCCCCGGCAGTGACGGCGGAGCGCCCCCCGCTGTCACTGCTCGTGCCGGAGGTTCCAAAAGAACTGGCTGCTGCCCTGGAATCGGGGCTCAATGAGGACAGGCGGCTTCGGCCGACAGCTGCGGCCCTGGCAGCTGCCGTCTATCGCAGCGCCCCGCCCCGTCCGGTCGACCTGGCTGCTGCTGTCCATCCCACAGTCATTCCGGAACTGCTGACGCGCAGGCATCTCCCGCCGTCGTCCGCGCGGAACAAAGTCACCAGGCGGGCCGGACTCAGGGAGACGCTTGACGGCTGGCACCGGCGGCTGGTGACTTTGGGGTGGGCAAAGGGACGGACCACTGCTCCGCGGCTGCCCTTTCCAGCCACGGCCAGCGCCCCCACTGCCCGTGGAAAACACGCCGGAACCGTGGACGGAAGAGTGCCCGGCCGCCCAAAGCTGGTGCCGTTCGCCGTACCCGCCGTCGCTGCGGTGGCCCTGGCCGGTGCCTGGTGGGTTGCGGCCACACCAGCGGCGGGCCCGCCCGCACCTGCAGGCGGAAGCGCAGCCGGTACCGCCCGCGCCTCTGTGGCTGCTCCCGGTGCGGCAGGGGCAAGCCAAGACGCGGCCCAGGCTGCCCGGCGGCAGGCCGCCGCGGCCGACCCCGCCCAGGCCCTGCTGGGCCTTGCGGCCCTGCGCGACCACGCCTTCAGGACTGGCAACCTGGACCTGCTGGATGAGGTGAATGCGGCCGGGTCGCCTGCGGCTGCGGCGGACGGCAGGACGGGCGAGCGGCTCCGCAGCTCAGGTCTTGTGCTGGCCGGGTTTTCCAGCATCCTGTCAGGGGTCGGGATCGAAGAAGGCACCACCGGTACGCGCGCAGTGGTCCACGCCACATCTGCCACATCCGCCTACGAGGAGAAGGATGCCGCGGGCGCGGTTCTTGCAACAGGAGCCGCCGGCGCTGGCCAGCCACTGCGGCTGGTCCTCGTATCTGTCGGCGGCAGGTGGCGGATCAGCGAAATCCTGCCAGGGTCCTGAACCTCGTTCGAGGCGGGAGGCAGCGCTAGTAACGCGCGCCGGCGCCTTCGCTCCCGGCCACCCATTGCGCAGCCTGCGCCAGGGACGGATGCCGCCACCGGAATCCGCGACCCGAGAGCACGGACGGTTCCATGCGCTGGCTGGACAGCAGCAATTCTTCGGCGAGGTTCCGCATCACAAGCCGCAGCACGGGCGCCGGAACCCGGAAAACGGCCGGGCGGTGCAGGGCACGGGCGAGCGCTTCAACGATGGCATTGACGTCGGCATCCTCCGGTGCGCACAGGTTCACCGGCCCGCTGACCGGAGCCTCCAGCAGGAAGAGGAACGCGGCCGACACGTCGGGAAGGGTTATCCAGGGCCAGAACTGCCTGCCGGTGCCGAAGGGCCCGCCGACGCCGAGGCGTAGCAGCGGCAGCAACCTGCCCATGGCCCCGCCGGAGCGGCTGAGGACCACCCCGGTCCTTGTCGTGACAACCCGGACTCCGGCTGGCGCAGTTGCTGCTGCCGCCTCCCACTCCAGGCAGATCCGGGACAGGATTCCTGATCCGGGCGGGGCGGATTCCCGCAGGACCGTGTTTCCCGCATCACCGTAGTAGTGTGCACCCGACTGGCTGAGCAAAATTGCCGGCGGGACGTCCAGTTGCCGCATCGCCTGGGTCAGCGTCCTGGTCGGCCCCACCCGCGAACCCAAGAGTTCATCAACGCGCTTGCGGGTCCATGGCCTGTCACCGATGCCGGCACCTGACAGATTGACGACGGCGTCCGCCCCCGCCAGTGCTTGGGGGTCGAGCCGGCCATCCGCCGGGTCCCAGCGGACTTCGCTGATCGACACGGGTTCCCGCCTGACCAGGGCGGTGACTTGATGCCCGGCGTTGCGGAATGTTTCAGACATGTGGGTTCCGAGCAGCCCGGAGGCTCCTGCCATGACGATGCGCATGCTCCATCTCACCACGGCCCCGCGGGGCCCGTGGCTCCGGCGGGGCGGCCGGGGGGTTGACTATGATCAAACGATGACTTCTTCGAGCTACTTCCGTTACCCGCATGTGCACGGCGACCTAGTCACTTTCGTGGCCGAGGACGACGTGTGGATCGCGCCCCTGGGCGGCGGCCGGGCCTGGCGTGTCTCCTCGCTGCAGCTGCCCGCCCGGAATCCCCGCTTCACGCCCGACGGGAAGCAGCTGGTGTGGACGGTGGTCCAGGGAACGGCGCCGGAAGTGGTTGCTGCTGATGTTGACGGCGGAAACTACCGGCAGCTGACTTACTTCGGCCACAGCACCACCAGGGTCAAAGGGTTCACCGCGGACGGGTCGGTGCTGGTCACCAGCGCCTTCCGCCAGGCTGAAAGCCGCCACACCTACGCCTACCGGGTCCCGGTGGACGGCGGCTGGGCAGAGGAGCTGCCGTTCGGTCCGGTCGAGTCAGTGGCCTTCGGCCGGGAAGTGGGGGATGAGCGGCCCGTGGTGGTGGGCAGCGTCCTGTCCCGTGAACCGGCCTGGTGGAAGCGCTACCGTGGCGGCACCGCAGGGAAGCTGTGGATTGATGCAGACGGCAACGGGGAGTTTGAGCGCCTGCTGCCGGAGCTTGACGGCAACCTTGCCGATCCCATGTGGGTTGACGGCCGCATCGCGTTCCTGTCCGACCATGAGGGCTACGGCAACCTGTATTCCGTGCTTCCCACCGGGAAGGACCTGCGCCGGCACACGGACCACGAGGACTTCTACGTCCGGCATGCCGCCACCGACGGCAAGCGCGTGGTTTTCGAATCCGCCGGCGAACTGTGGCTCCTGCACAGCCTGGGCTCCGACGCGGTGCGCCTGGACATCGCCCTGGGCTCGGCCTCACAGTCCCGGCGCCCCGCACTGCTGAAGACGTCAAAGCACCTCGGCGCCGTGGTGCCGGACACTGCCGGCACGGCCAGCGCGGTGGAGGCGCACGGCACCATCCACTGGCTCCGCCACAAGGACGGACCTTCCCGCATCGTCGAGGCGACACCCGGCGTCCGCGGCCGCCTGCCACGGCCCCTTGGTGATGGCCGAATCGCCTACGTTGCCGACCACGGCGGCGTGGAGGCGCTGCATATCAGGGACATTGTGCCGCCTGTGCAGCACAGTAGGCCGGCTGCCCCTGCCCGCGGACAGGTAACCGGTGAAACCCCGGCCGGTGCAACAGGCGGGCCGGCCGACGGTGCCACGGCGTTGCCGCAGCCCGTTCCGGCGGCCGGTGCAGCAGTGCTGTCCGGCGGCGGCACCTTTGTCCCCGCGGACGACCAGCAGTCGGATACGCAGCAGGCGGACGTTGCCCCGGAGGGCACCAGGTCCACGGCAGAGGCCCAGGCAGACGCCGATGTGCAGGGGATCGCCATTCCCGTGCCGTCCCGCGCCAGCTCCCTGGAGGCCAGCCCGGACGGACGGTGGGTAGCGGTTGGTACCTCCTTCGGGGAGGTGTACGTGGCGGACAGCCGGACGGGCGACTTTGTGCCCGTGGCCAGCATCGGGGAAGGCACCATTGGCGAACTGGCCTGGTCACCCGACTCGCGGTGGCTGGTCTGGTCCGAGCCGGTCACATCGTTCGGTTCGCGCAGCCGCCTTCGGCTGGCGGACATGGACAACGCCGGTGCTGCCCCCGTGGAAGTGACGGACGGACGCTTCTGCGACACGTCGCCCGCCTTCACCCCGGACGGCAAGTACCTGGCCTTCCTGTCCAACCGCAGCTTCGACCCGGTGTACGACGGCCACTCATTCGACCTCTCGTTCCCCAGCCCCATCAAGCCGTACCTCGTTGCACTTGCTGCCGGCACGCCGTCGCCGTTCGGGCCGGCCGTTGCACCGGACAGCCCTGACGCAGAAGGCCAGCGTGAAGGCGGGTCCGAGTCCGCGGAAGCGGGCGGAACGCCGGAGGTGGTGATTGACCCGGAAGGCCTGGCGCACCGCGTGATCACCGTCCCCGTACCGCAGGGCAACTACACGTCCCTCGGGACAGCAGACGGTGCGCTGCTGTGGCTGGACTGGGCCCTCGCCGGTGTCACCGGCGACGGAAAGGCGGCTCAGGACGACAAGGATGCCCGCCCCAGCCTGGTCCGGTTCGACCTGGCCCGGCGGAAGAAGACCACGCTCGTGGAGTCGCTGGACAGCTACCGGCTCTCGGGGGACCGGACCACGGTTGTGCTGATCTCCGACAAGCAGGTGGCAGCCGTTCCTGCTGACGCCAAAGCCGACGAGGAATCCGGGAAGCTGGTAAAGGTGGACCTCGGCCGGATCCGCGTGATGATGGATCCGCTCAGCGTGTGGGGCCAGGCGTTCGACGAAGCCTGGCGCCTCCAGCGGGACTTCTTCTGGACCGAGGACATGGCGGGCCAGGACTGGGATTCCATCCACCGGCGCTACCGTCCGCTCGTGGAGCGCCTGGGATCCCACGACGACCTGGTGGACCTGCTGTGGGAGCTGCACGGCGAGCTGGGAACCTCCCATGCCTACGTCCGCCCGGCCCCGGTCACGGAAAACGGCAGCCAGGGGCAGGGCCGGCTGGGCGCCGATATCTCCCACACTCCGGCAGGCTGGGAGATCACCCGGATCCTGGCCGGTGAATCCTCGGATCCGCTGGCCACCTCGCCCCTCACCAGGCCCGGTGTCGACGCCAAGGCCGGCGACATCCTGCTGGCCATCGACGGCGTCCCGCTCTCCGGATCCGTCACGCCGGCCATGCAGTTGGTAGGCGCGGCAGGCCGGGCGGTGGAGCTCACCCTCCTCAATGGCACAGCGCACGGGGACGCGGCCGGCACCCAGCGGCGTGTCGCCGTCGTGCCTGTCAAGGACGAAGAACGCCTGCGGTACCAGGAATGGGTGGCGGCGAACCGCCGGACCGTCCGGGAAGCCTCGGCCGGCACCTTCGGCTACCTGCACATCCCGGACATGATGGCCAACGGCTGGGCGCAGCTGCACCGCGACCTGGACACCGAAACCGCACTGGACGGGCTCATCGTGGATGTCCGCCGGAACCGTGGCGGCCATACGTCGCAGCTGGTGGCGGAACTGATCGGCCGGAAGGTCACGGGCTGGAGCATGCCGCGCGGGGAAAAGCCACGGACGTACCCGCACCACGCACCGCGCGGACCGGTGATTGTCCTTGCGGATGAATTCGCCGGTTCCGACGGGGACATCATCACTCAGGTGTCCAAGCTGAGGGGAATCGGCCCCGTCATTGGAACCCGCACCTGGGGCGGTGTGGTGGGCATCGACAACAGGTTCGCCCTGGCGGACGGCACCGGTGTCACCCAGCCGCGCTACGCCAACTGGTTCAGCGGAGGCGTTGGGTGGAGCGTCGAAAACTACGGCGTGGACCCCGACATCGAGGTGGCCTACCCGCCGCACGCCTATGCTGCCGGCAGGGACCCCCAGCTGGAGTATGGCATCGGTGCCCTCAAGGAAATGATCCAGGAGCTGCCGACGGACCGCCCGCCGGCGCGCGAGGGGTACCGGCGGCTTCGTCCTGCCCCGCTGCCTGCCCGCCGCCAGGGGAGCTAGCTCCGCTGCGAACAGGAAGGCCCTGCCAGACCGGAATGCTCCGGCCTGGCAGGGCCTTTCGGTTATTCGCCAAGCGGCCGGATCAGGACTGCAGCGTGGCGTCCAGGGTGATGTCGATGCTCGCGAGGGCACCGGAGACGGGGCAGCCTACCTTGGCTTCCGCTGCGATCTTCTGGAATTCATCCTCGGAGATGCCGGGAACCCTGGCGGACATGGTCAGGTGGCTTCCGGTGATACCCGTGCCCGGGACAAACGTGACATCGGCCTTGGTGCTGACTTCCTCCGGCGAGTGGCCCGCTTTCGCAAGTTCGTTGCTGAACGCCATGGAGAAGCACGCGGCATGGGCAGCTGCGATCAGCTCCTCCGGGCTGGTCTTGCCGTTGGCCGCTTCGGTGCGGGCCTTCCAGGTAACATCGAACGTGCCCAGGCCGGAGCTGGCCAGGCTGGTGGTTCCTGAACCTTCCGTCAGGTTGCCGTTCCATACTGCATTTGCTGAACGCGTTGCTGCCATGTTCACTCCTCAGTTTTGGTGATTACCGGGGCAGGCTGCTGCCTGGACCCGCCATTTTCCATCCTAGGTACTTAGCCCCGGGCGTGCATCAGCTGTCCGCTCCGGGTGGATTATGACCATCGGGAGCGCATCACGTCAGTTCCAGATGGTGGCGATGGCGATGTTCAGCAGCGCAAGGCCACCCACGGCATGCGCCAGGCCGGGGCTGACGTCCTCGCCCGCCTTGTACTTCCGGCGGCCAATAAAGGCCAGGACGCCTACAACCAGGGCAATGACCAGCTTGATGCCGAGCTTTGCGTAGTTGGCGTCCATGTCGAGTGCCGGGATGAGGCCCATCAGGGCGACGCCGGTGATGAGCTGCGTCATGGCGCCGTCGAACTGGCGGGGGTGGACGGTGGGCTTCTTCATCTGCCCGATCCAGATGCCCACGATCATGGCCGCGCCGACGATGTGCAGGAAAACCACAATGTTGTAGAGGATGTTCATGGGACCAGTGTAGCCAGTTGTTCTACGTGCAGTAGTAGACGCGCTGTCTTTTTGTGCCCCGCCCGCAAGGCCTTAAACGCCGACGGCGGTGCGGCCGCCGGTGGTCTTCCTACCTTTGGCCCGCACCGCCGTCGTCCGTGGCTGGCTGCTACAGTCCCAGGTCCGCTTCGAAGGCGCCCTCTTCAAGGCGGGCCTTCAGGGTCTGGAGGAAGCGGCCGGCGTCTGCGCCGTCCACCAGGCGGTGGTCGTAGGTCAGCGACAGGTACATCATCGAGCGGATGGCGATGGAGTCGTCACCGTTTTCGTCAGCAACCACCACGGCACGCTTGACGATTGCGCCGGTGCCGAGGATGCCCACCTGGGGCTGGTTGATGATCGGGGTGTCGAACAGCGCACCCACGGAGCCGATGTTGGTGATGCTGAACGTGCCGCCTGACAGCTCGTCCGGGCCGATCTTGCCGTCGCGGGTACGTGCTGCGACGTCTGCGATCTTGCCGGCCAGTCCGGCGAGGTTCAGGTTGCCGGCATCGGAGATGACCGGTACCAGCAGCCCCTTGTCCGTGTCGACGGCGATGGCCAGGTGTTCGGCGTTGTGGTAGGTGATCTCCTGCTTGTCCTCGTCGTAGGCAGCGTTCAGCTTGGGGTGCTGCTTGAGGGCCTCGGCAACAGCCTTGGCGATGAACGGCAGGAAGGTCAGCTTGGTGCCGTTCTGGGCCTGGAACGAGTTCTTGGCCCGGGCGCGGAGCTTGGCGATCTTGGTCATGTCCACTTCGTGGACCTGCGTCAGCTGGGTGGAGATTTCCAGGGACTCGCGCATGCGGCGGGCGATGACCTGACGGATCCGCGGAGCCTTCTGCGTGGTGCCGCGCAGGGAAGAAACTGCGGCGGAAGAGGCCGCAGGGGCGGACGCGGCAGGCGCTGCAGCCGGAGCCGCGGCAGGTGCTGCCTTGGCCTCGGCGGCGGCAATGACATCCTGCTTGCGGATGCGGCCGCCGACGCCGGTGCCGGAGAGGGAAGCGATGTCCACACCGTGCTGGTTCGCCAGCTTGCGGACCAGGGGGGTCACGTAGCCGGAGTCGGATGCGCCGTTTGCCGTGGCGGCCTCGGTTGCCGCCGGTGCTGCAGCCGGAGCCGGTGCCGCCTGCGGGGCGGGTGCTGCTTTGGGAGCTTCCTGGGCCGGTGCGGCCTGCGGGGCAGGTGCGGGGGCTTCGGCCTTCGGGGCTTCAGCCTTGGGTGCTTCCTGGACCGGTGCCTCGGTGGAGGGGGCCTCGGCGGGGGCGGCAGCTGCGCCGGAACCGATGACGGCCAGCACGGAGCCTACCTCAGCGGTTTCATCTTCGTTGACACGGATTTCCTGGAGGGTGCCGGCTACCGGTGAAGGAATCTCGGTGTCCACCTTGTCGGTGGAAACTTCCAGCAGGGGCTCGTCAACTTCAACGGTGTCGCCCACGGCCTTGAGCCAGCGGGTGACGGTGCCTTCGGTGACGCTCTCGCCCAGGGCGGGGAGTGTCACTTCGTGGCCTTCGCCGCCGCCCGCCGCGGGGGCTTCCTGGGCGGGTGCTGCGGGGGCGGGAGCCTCTTCAGCCGGTGCGGCGGGTGCTTCCGGGGCCGCTGCTTCTTCAGCAGGGGCAGCAGCGGGGGCTTCTGTGGCCGGGGCGGCAGAACCGTTGCCGGAGCCGTCGCCAATGCGCACCAGGGGCGCGCCGACTTCAGCAGTCTCGTCTTCGGCGACCAGGATTTCCTCAATCACGCCAGCTACAGGAGAGGGGATTTCAGTGTCTACTTTGTCGGTGGAAACCTCGAGCAGCGGCTCGTCCACCTCTACCCGGTCACCTACCTGCTTGAGCCAGCGGGTGACGGTTCCTTCGGTGACGCTCTCACCGAGGGCGGGCAAGTTAACGGATTCAGACATGTCGTCCCCGTTCTCCTTATTGATCTTTAGTGCGAATGAATGCTGCCTGATTTTGAGCCTAGTGCACCCGGTTTTCGGCGCCGGGTGCACCAGGCTCGATGGTGCTGCGGAAAATTAGCCGTGCAGCGGCTTGCCCGCGAGTGCCAGGTGGGCTTCGCCCAGGGACTCGTTCTGGGTGGGGTGGGCGTGCAGCAGTTGGGCCACATCCTCGGGGTAGGCTTCCCAATTCACGATCAGCTGGGCCTCCCCAACCTGCTCGCCCATGCGGGCGCCGATCATGTGGACGCCCACCACGGGGCCGTCCTTCTGGCGGACCAGCTTCACCAGGCCCGACGTGCCCAGGATGGAGCTCTTGCCGTTGCCGGCGAGGTTGTATTCCTGGGTTTGCACCTGGTCCTCGCCGAACTTCTCCTTGGCGGCCTTTTCCGTGTAGCCCACGGTTGCGATCTCAGGCTCGGAGTAGGTGACCTTGGGGATGTTGATGTCCTCGACGATTACGGGCTTCAGGCCCGCGATTTCCTCGGCCACGAAGATGCCCTGCTGGTAGCCGCGGTGCGCGAGCTGGACGCCGGGAACAATGTCGCCCACGGCGTAGATGTTGCCCACGCCGGTGTGCAGGCGCTCGTTGGTGATCACGAAGCCGCGGTCGATCGTGATTCCCGCTTCCTCGTATCCAAGGTTGGCCGTGACGGGGCCGCGGCCCACGGCGACCAGGAGGAGGTCGGCCTCGAACGTCTTGCCGTCCACCAGGGTGACCTTGACGCCGTCGTTATTCTGCTCCACGCCCTGGAAGAAGACACCGGTGGAGAACTTGATGCCGCGCTTCTTGAAGGCGCGCTCGAAGTTCTTGACGATGGTGGCGTCTTCGTTGGGAACCAGTGAGGGCAGGCCCTCGACAATGGTGACGTCCACGCCAAAGGACTTCCAGACGGAAGCGAATTCGACACCGATGACGCCGCCGCCCAGGATGACGGCGCTCTTGGGAATGGAGTCCATGGTCAGGGCCTGGTCGGAGGTGATGACCTTGCCGCCGATTTCCAGGCCGGGAAGGGTGCGGGAGTAGGACCCGGTGGCCAGGATGATGTTCTTGCCCTTGTAGGCGGTGCCGTTCACCACGATGGTGTCCGTGCCCTGCAGCTTGCCCTCACCTTCGATGACGGTGATGCCCTTGGACTTGATGAGGCCCTGGAGGCCCTTGTACTTGCCGGCGATGATGCCGTCTTTGTACGCATTGACGGCGGACATGTCGATGCCGTCGAGGGTGACGTTCACGCCGTACTTGGCGGAGTCACGCGCGTGGTCGGCCAGCTCGGCTGAGTGCAGCAGGGCCTTGGTGGGGATGCAGCCGTTGTGGAGGCAGGTGCCGCCCAGCTTTGCCTTTTCCACGAGGCCGACGGTGAGGCCAAGCTGTACTGCCCGCAGCGCCGCAGCATATCCGCCGCTGCCGCCACCGAGTACCAGGATGTCGAATTCTTGCGCAGTTGCCTGATCGGCCACTTAAACGCTCCCTCGCGTGAACGATGACGCGTTCTGCGCGCATCATCTGGTCTTGGAACTTGCACTGCCGTGATTATGTCAGCAGGGCAACTCTCTTGCATTTGTGACTACCGTGGTTCACCTTAGCGAACCACTTATCCATGCTCCACCTTGGCGCCGCGTTTGTGGAGCTCTTTGTGTCGAGTGTCACGCGGCATTGTGGCCGAGGGATCACCCCGTCCCACAACGCCGCGCGGCACTGCGGGGGCTGGCTCAGCCGGCCGCTGCCAGGATGTCCTCCACATACGCCACCAGAGTCCGGACCGTGCAGCCCGTGCCCTGCTTGGGGGTATAGCCGTAAGGGCTTCCGTTGTTAAAGGAAGGGCCTGCAATATCAACGTGGGCCCACGGGATCTGTGCGCCGTCCTTGTCCTTGCCCACGAACTCCTGCAGGAAGACGGCGGCCGTCATCATGCCGCCGTGGCGTTCGCCGATGTTGGCCAGGTCCGCCACCTGGGAGTCCAGGCTGGGGCGCAGTTCTTCCGGCAGCGGCATGGGCCAGACGAGCTCTCCGGCCCGGTCGGCTGCGGCCTTGAGGGCGGCGGTGACGGTCTCGGATCCCATGATGCCGGCGGTCCGGTTGCCCAGGGCGATCAGCTGCGCGCCGGTGAGGGTGGCGACGTCGATGATGGCGTCCGGGTACTCGCGGCTTGCCGCGACGATGCCGTCGGCCATGACCAGGCGGCCTTCGGCGTCGGTGTTCAGGACCTCCACGGTCTTGCCGCCGAACATGGTGAGGACGTCCGCGGGCCGGGACGCGGCCCCCGACGGCATGTTTTCCGCGATGCAGAGCCATGCGGTGGCCTTGACCGGCAGGCCCAGGCCGGCGAGGGCAAGGACCGTGTTGAGGACGACGGCGGCACCCGCCATGTCGCTCTTCATGTCACCCATGCCGAGGGCCGGCTTGATGGAGATGCCGCCGGTGTCGAAGGTGATGCCCTTGCCTACCAGGGCGATCTTCGACGTCGCCCGTGCGGGGGAGTACTCCACCTTGACCAGGCGGGGATGCCGGGAAGAACCCTTGCCGACGCCCAGGATGCCGCCGAAGCCTTCCTTTTCCAGCCGCTTCTCGTCCCAGACCGTCACCTTGACCGGCAGGCCCTTGGCCAGGTCCTTGGCCGCCTCCGCGAACGTTTCGGGGTAAAGGTGGCTGGGCGGGGTGTTGACCAGGGAGCGGGTGGAGTTGACTGCCCTGCCGATTACGGCGGCCCGCTTCAGGGCGGCTTCGAGTTCTTTCTGGTCTGCCACTTCGGTGAAGATGATGGCCTTGCTGACCGGATCCTTCAGGCCATCCCTCGACGACCGGAACTCGGTGAACGAATAGGCGCCCAGGGCTGCCCCTTCGGCGACTGCGGCGACGTCGGCGACTGACGCCGTCGGGAAAGCCAGGGCAACCGTGCCCAGCCCTGCCAGCTGGCGGACAGCGGAACCGGCGGCGCGCCGGAGCGCCTCGCCCGTGGGCGGCGCGCTGGCGGCCACCTTGCCAACACCGGCGAGGACGAGGATGCCGGCACCGGTCTCGGGGAGGCCGGGCAGGCGGACGACCTGGTCCGCTGCACCGGTCACGCCCAGTTGCTTGAGGGAATCGGTCAGGGCTTCGGCGGACTTGGCGGAGAGCGGATTGTCCAGGAGGACCGGCCCGTCGGTTCCCTGGCCCACTCCGATGACCACTGCGTCGCTGGGGCTCTTTTTCAGGTCCCGGGAGAGGGTACTAAGGTTGATTTCCGTATTCTTGACCACAGGGATGAGTCCTCAATTCTCGAAGATCGGTACGGGCAGGGGTGCATGTTCGGCGCTCTGCCATAAGGACCGGATGACGGGCCGTCCCGGATGCCGTCCGGGGATGTGCAAGGCTGTCTGGCAGGCCAGTTCCGATCGTAGCCCTTGCGCGCGCCGGCGGAAGAATCTTCTGAGATGTCCGCCACAGCGCCGCCCGGAATGCCCGCCGGTCCGCCGGCGTTGTAATTGATGTCCACCCGCATCCATGAAAGGAACATGCCGTGCTTGAACGGATCTCCGGCTCCCTGCTGGACCCTGACGCGCTCTATGCGAGCAACATCGAGCTGTTCCACAGCCCGGAGCTCCGTGGGCTGAATTTGGTGATGGGCTTTACCGGATTCGCCGACGCCGGGCACGTTGTGAAGCAGATCAATGCCGAGCTGCTGGACTCGCTCGATGCCCAGCCCGTCGCAGTGTTCGACGCCGACCAGCTGATCGACTACCGGTCACGCAGGCCGCACCTTACCTTCGTGGAAGACCACCTTCAGGACTACCAGGAGCCGAAGCTGGTGCTCTATCGGCTTGTCGACGGCCTGGGCAAGCCCTTCCTGCTTCTGGCAGGGTTCGAACCGGACCTCCAGTGGGAGCGGTTCGCCCGCGCCGTGGTGGGAATCGTGGAGAAGCTGGACGTCAACCTGGTCACCTGGATCCATTCGATTCCCATGCCGGTTCCGCACACGCGGCCCATCGGCGTCACGGTACACGGCAACCGGCCGGAGCTGATCGAGGGGATTTCCGTTTGGAAGCCCACCGTTGAGGTTCCCGCCGCCGTGGGACACATCCTGGAACTGCGTCTGGTGGAGGCCGGGCGGAACGTCGCAGGCTACGTCATCCACGTCCCGCACTACCTGGCAGAAGCGGAGTACCCCGCAGCAGCGGTGGCCGGCCTTGAATACCTTGGCGCGGCAACGTCGCTCATGCTGCCCACCGACCGGTTGCGCGAGGCAGGCCGGGAAGTCAGCCGCCAGATTGCCGAGCAGATTGACGCATCCGATGAAGTCCAGCAGGTGGTGTCCCGGCTCGAGACCCGGTACGACGAAAAGGCGGATGGCATCGTGCGCCGTTCGCTCCTCGCCGACGAAAACGACGAGCTGCCCGACGCCGATGTGCTGGGCGCCGCCGTCGAGGCCTACCTTGCCCGGGAGAACCCCGCACAGTAGGCACTGGCGCCACCACCGGCACCTCGCTCCAGAGGGGCCGCAGGCCATGCGGGCATAATGAAGACGTGACTGCACCCCGCGCATGGCTGATCTGGACTGTTGGAATCTTCGGGTACCTGGTGGCCGTGTCGCAGCGCACGTCCTTCGGCGTCGTCGGGCTTGAGGCTACGGAACGCTTCAACGCCACCGCGTCCGCCATCTCCTTCTTTACGGTCCTCCAGCTCCTGGTCTACGCCGGGCTCCAGATTCCCGTGGGACTCCTGGTGGACAGGTTTGGCTCACGGGCGATGATCGCCGGCGGGGCCGTCCTGATGGGGCTGGGCCAGTTCCAGCTTGCGTTTGCCGACACGGTCCCGGGCGGAATCCTGGGCAGGGTCCTGGTAGGCGCCGGGGACGCCATGACGTTCATCTCGGTGATCCGCCTGATTCCGTTGTGGTTTGCCCAGGCGCGGGTGCCCCTGGTCACCCAGCTGACGGGCATGACAGGCCAGCTGGGCCAGCTGGTGAGCGTGATCCCGTTCGCATTCGTCCTGCACGCGGCAGGTTGGACTCCGGCGTTCCTGATGCTGGCCGGGATGTCTGCCCTGGCGGTGGTGCTGGTGATGCTGCTGCTGAGGGACGTCCCGCCGGGGACGGAGCGGCCGCAGGCGCAGCAGGGGCTCAAAGCCACCGGCATATCCCTGGCCCGTGCCTGGCGCCAGCCCGGTACGCGGTTGGGTATGTGGAGCCACTTCACCATCCAGTTCAGCGGCACGGTGTTCGCCATGACCTGGGGCTACCCCTTCCTTCTATCCGGCCAAGGCCTGGATGCCGGGACCGTTGCCGGGCTGATGGGGCTTTATGTGGCTGCCGGGATGGCCGTGGGACCGTTCATCGGGCGCTTTGTCTCGCGGCACCCGTTGCGGCGGTCAACCATGGTCCTGCTGATTGCTGCCGCCACCGCCACCGCGTGGGCCGCCGTACTGCTAACGCCCGGGCGGGCACCGCTGTGGCTGCTGGCCGGCCTGGTGGTGGCCCTTGCCATTGGCGGACCGGGCTCGATGATCGGCTTCGACTTCGCCAGGACGTTCAACCCCGCCCACCGGATTGGAACCGCCACCGGCATTGTGAACGTGGGCGGATTCATCGCCGCGCTCATTGCGATATTCCTGATCGGGCTTGTCCTGGACGTGCTGTACACCACCGGGTTCTCCAACGGGGTTCTCTACGGCCTGGACCCGTTCCGCATCGCCCTGAGCGTCCAGTTCCTGCTCCTGGGATTCGGCGCCACTGCCATCCTGGTGAGCCGGCGCAAGGTCCGCCGGCAGATGGCGGCCCAGGGCGTGGTTGTTCCGCCGCTGCGGACCGCCCTGGCACGGCAGCGCCGCGAAAATATCGCACGGCGCCGGCAGGCGTCCCCTACCGATAGCAACGGCCACTAGTCCTCCACCGGGCGGTCTGCCCACATAGCGAAAATTCTTCGTGAGGGTTTACCGCAGGTGGGCGAATGCTGGAGCCATGACAGCTCCGGAAAAACTGACAATCTGCGGACCCGAGGACGTACTCGGCTTCATACCCCACTCGCTTGGTTCCTGGCCCAAAGCGAGCCTTGTGGCGGTGACGATGCAGGGTAAACGGCTCGGCGCCACCCTCCGGCTGGACCTCCCGGCGCAATCCGTCCTGGCCTCGCCCGGCAAGTACCTCCGGATGGTGCGTGGTTACCTTGAGGCGGACAAGGAGGCCGACGGCACGCTGCTGGCCTTCTTCTGCAACGAGGACGCCGCGGTGGCCACTGCCCGGTACGACCCATTGCTGGCCGGGCTGGACTCCGTGCTTGAAGGGGCCGGGATGCCGGTGCGGGCAGCGTGGTACGTCGGGGACGGCTACTGGCGTGATGCCTACTGCACCGACCCCTCCTGCTGCCCCCTGCCCGGCCGGCCGCTCCAGGAGATCCTGGACAGTACCCTGAACGCCGAGATGGTGTACCGGGGCAGCAGCGTCGGTCCGGCGCCGGAACCGCGTTCCGCCCCTGACCGGCCGGTTTCAAGCCTGCATCGGGCGGCGGTCCTCGAAGCCGAGGTGGGGTGGGCGCAGGAACTGGACCTCCGCCGGGGGAGCGGGTCACAGCTCCGTGCCGTCCTGGATCTGTGGGAAGTTGTGCTTGGCCGGCCGGAGGGAGAGCCGTGGCTTCCGGATGTGGAGCGGGACGGATTCCTGCGGGCATCTCTGCTCGTCCCGGGATGGCGCGACGCTGTCTTGGTCATGGCGGCTGCAGGGAAAGAGGCCGCTGAGGCAGGCGCAGCCCAGTTCGGCATTGTCAGGGACGGCATCGAACCCCAGCCGGTGTCTCCGGCGGTTGCGTGGCCGGCTGCCGGCACCGGGGACAGTGCAGGACAGGAATGGCCGTCCCCGCCGGTGATGGGTACTGCGGATGTTTGCGGTCAAGCCGGGGTGGAGGTCGGGTCATCCGCAAGTACCCGCCCCGGCTATGCCGATGTGCTGATGGGCGTCCGGCCTGCTGTGCCGGACTGGGCGGGGCTCAACGCCCTTGACCTGGTCATGGAGCAGTTGGCGGTATTGGGAGGTCCTGCCGCAGCGGCATCGATGACCCTTCGCGGCTGGGTCGCCTGGTGCCGCGGCCGGGGTTCCTACGCCGCCGCTCATCTTGCGTCAGCCCTGGAGATCGAGCCCGGGTACCGTCTGGCTGAACTCCTCTTGGAGCTGGTGGGGCGGGGTGCAATTTGCGGCTGGGCCGGGCGGAAAGAGGCGGCCTGGCAGAAATTCTGAACTGGCTGGTCACGAAGGAAATGGGACGCGCCCAAACGCTTTGTGCCGGGTTGTGCCGGGTTGGGCCGGCGGCAGGGGCCGGCAGCCCGGTCCGTGCGCGGTCGGGGTGTTTCGGGGACCGGGAGGCCCGATCCGGGGAAAACATGAGACAATGGATGCCGAGACCCGGTTGGGTCCGTGTATCGAGCGCTTGTTGATGTGCCCTTCAGGGAACATTCCAGCGGCTCCGGCAGTTCTGTTAAGAGACTCTGCCGGCCGTGGTGGCGCTTGGTTTTCACCACGGACTTGACAGGGTCATAGTGGTGTTGCCCGTATGGCGATTCCACAGACCACCGCTAGAAAGGTTTTCTGTGACCCCGTCTTCCACGAAGAAGGACCCCGCCGCCCAGGACGATTTGTCCGCCGAGGACAAGCAGGCTGCGACCGGCGCAAAGCGGGCAGCTACCAAGGCACCCGCCGGCGCGGACGGCAAGCGCGAGCCGAAGAAGCGCGGGCCCAAGCCCGGCGCCAAGGCAGCTGCGGAGGCCGCCAACAAGGCTTCCGCCGGTGACGTTGACCCCGATGACACCGAGGACGTCGAGGAGGACCTCGACGACATCATCCTTGAGGGGCCGGAGGCCGTCGAGGACGCCGACAGCGACGCCGATCCCGCCAAGGCCGTAGCCGGCAGTGGCAAGGGCTTCGTCTACTCGGACGCCGACGACGATGATGCCCCCGTGCAGCAGGTTATGTCCGCCGGCGCCACTGCCGACCCCGTCAAGGACTACCTGAAGCAGATCGGAAAGGTCGCACTGCTCAACGCCGAGCAGGAAGTCGACCTTGCCCTCCGCATCGAAGCCGGTTTGTTTGCCGAAGAGAAGATTGCCGCCGACGACGGCTCCATGGACCCGAAGTACAAGCGGGAACTGGAATTCATCATCCACGACGGCAAGCGCGCCAAGAACCACCTGCTGGAGGCCAACCTCCGCCTGGTTGTCTCGCTCGCCAAGCGGTACACCGGCCGCGGCATGCTCTTCCTGGACCTCATCCAGGAAGGCAACCTGGGCCTGATCCGCGCAGTGGAGAAGTTCGACTACACCAAGGGCTTCAAGTTCTCCACCTACGCCACCTGGTGGATCCGCCAGGCCATCACCCGCGCCATGGCAGACCAGGCCCGCACCATCCGTATCCCGGTACACATGGTTGAAGTCATCAACAAGCTGGCCCGTGTCCAGCGCCAGATGCTTCAGGACCTCGGCCGCGAACCCACGCCCGAAGAGCTGGCACTTGAGCTGGACATGACGCCCGAAAAGGTAGTGGAGGTCCAGAAGTATGGCCGCGAGCCCATCTCGCTCCACACTCCGCTGGGTGAGGACGGCGACTCCGAGTTCGGCGACCTGATCGAGGACTCGGAGGCCGTCGTTCCTGCAGACGCCGTGAGCTTTACGCTGCTGCAGGAGCAGTTGCACTCCGTGCTGGACACCCTGTCCGAGCGCGAGGCAGGCGTCGTGGCCATGCGGTTCGGCCTGACCGACGGGCAGCCGAAGACTTTAGACGAAATCGGCAAGGTCTACGGAGTCACGCGTGAGCGCATCCGCCAGATCGAATCGAAGACCATGTCCAAGCTCCGCCACCCCTCGCGGTCGCAGGTGCTGCGGGACTACCTGGACTAGGCCTTAGCGCTGCAGAACGACGCACCTTGCAACGCGGAGTCATTCGGCCCGGGAAGATAAATCTACCGGGCCGAATGGCGCCGCGTTGCTCGCGTTAAGGGGCAATGCAGGCTGCCAGGGCCTATAACCGAACCCTATAACCGAACAGAGGGCGGGGTTAAAAGGGGAATGGGATCCCTCCGGTTGGAGGAATCCCATTCCTTGGGGTCGTGGTGCGACTAGTCGACTTCTACGGGGGTTTTCTCGTGAAGCCTGGCCGTCTCATCGTGCCAGTCGGAGCTCAACGGCTTGAGCGTTGCCTCGACTGCACGGGCATGGTGGCCGCAGAACAGCAGCTCACCGCCGGAGGACTCGAGTACAACCCGCACATATGCCTGGGCTCCGCAACGATCGCACCGGTCGAGGGCGTTGAGCGTGCGGTCTGCCACTGCTGTTGTCATGTCGGCCTCCTAAGTAGATCTGTACGTCTATATAACCAGTATTCGTAACAAAACCATCGCAAGGATGGGGCAAGTTCGCTGTGCGCGTATCCGCAAGGTTCGGTCAAGATTCACCTGCCGAGCCGGAAGACGGAGGTAGTGGCGCGGTCCACAAGGCCCTCTGCAGTGTGGCAGACCGCCTTCCAAGCCGGGTCCGACTACCCTAGAGGGAGCGCTTTCGGCGCCCGCTTTGTCCTGAAGGAGTTCAACACCAGTGGCACCTAGTTCTGATTACACTGCCCGGCACCTGTCTGTGCTGGAGGGCCTGGAAGCCGTCCGCAAGCGCCCGGGCATGTACATCGGTTCCACCGACTCCCGTGGCCTCATGCACTGCCTCTGGGAAATCATCGACAACTCCGTGGATGAAGCGCTGGCAGGGTTCGGCCATGACATCAGGATCATCCTCCATGCGGACAACTCCGTGGAAATCCACGACGACGGCCGTGGCATCCCGATCGACAAGGAACCGAAGACAGGACTCACCGGCGTCGAAGTGGTGTTTACTAAGCTTCACGCCGGCGGCAAGTTCGGCGGCGGCTCCTACACGGCGTCCGGCGGCCTGCACGGCGTGGGCGCCTCCGTGGTCAACGCCCTTTCCTCACGGCTGGACGTGGAGGTGGACCGCGGCGGCAAGACCTACAAGATGTCTTTCCGGCGCGGTGAGCCGGGCCGGTTCCAGGACACCGGTTCCCGCATTGATCCGGCGGCTCCGTTCACCCCGTTCGTGGAGGACTCCGTCCTGGATGTCGTTGGGAAGGCAAAGCGCGGCGTCACGGGAACCCGGATCCGGTACTGGGCCGACAGGCAGATCTTCACTCCGGACGCTAAGTTTTCGTACGACGAGCTGGTTGCCCGTGCCCGGCAAACGTCCTTCCTGGTCCCCGGGCTCAAGCTCACGGTCCGGGACGAGCGCAGGGTGGCCGGGACCCCGGGAGAAGCCGGCCCGCACGAGGAAGTGTTCCATCACGACGGCGGCATCTCCGAGTTCGTCGATTTCCTGGCGGCCGATCCTGCGGTCACGGACGTGTGGCGGCTGCACGGCTCGGGCAAGTTCAAGGAAACCGTACCGGTCCTGGATGAGCGCGGGCACAGCCAGCTTGCGGAGGTCGAACGCGACTGCGAAGTGGACGTTGCCCTCCGCTGGGGGATTGGCTACGACAGCACCGTCCGCAGCTTCGTCAACATCATCTCCACCCCCAAGGGCGGCACGCACCAGTCCGGCTTCGAGCAGGCCCTGGTGAAGACCTTCCGCAAAGCGGTGGAAAACAATGCCCGCAAGCTCAAGGCAGGCAACGACAAGATCGAGAAGGACGACATTTTCGCCGGCCTCACCGCGGTCCTCACTGTCCGGCTCGCAGAACCGCAGTTCGAGGGACAGACCAAGGAAATCCTGGGCACCTCGGCGGTGCGCGCCATCGTTTCCAAGGTGGTGGAGCGCGAGATCAACGCCAAGCTCACCTCGTCGAACCGGAACGACAAAGCGCAGACCGCTCTTCTGCTCGAGAAGATCGTCAACGAGATGAAGTCGCGTATCTCCGCGCGCGTGCACAAGGAAACCCAGCGGCGCAAGAACGCGCTTGAAACTTCCTCGATGCCCACCAAGCTTGCTGACTGCCGGACGGACGACGTCGAACGTTCCGAACTCTTCATCGTGGAAGGGGACTCCGCGCTGGGAACCGCCAAGCTCGCCCGGTCCTCAGACTTCCAGGCCCTGCTGCCCATCCGCGGCAAGATCCTGAACGTCCAGAAGGCCTCGGTGGGGGACATGCTCTCCAATGCCGAGTGCGCGGCGCTGATCCAGGTGGTGGGTGCCGGGTCCGGCCGCAGCTTCGATATCAGCGCCGCGCGCTACGGCAAGGTCATCCTGATGACAGATGCCGACGTGGACGGTGCGCACATCCGCACACTCCTGCTGACCCTGTTTTTCCGCTACATGCGCCCCATGATCGACGAGGGAAGGGTCTTTGCCGCCGTGCCTCCGCTGCACCGGGTGGAAGTGATCAACGCCGGCCAGAAGGCCAACGAGATGATCTACACGTATTCGGAAGCCGAGCTGCATATCCTGCTTGCGCGGCTGGCCAAGGAAGGCAAGCGGTACAAGGAGCCGATCCAGCGTTACAAGGGGCTGGGCGAGATGGACGCAGAACAGCTGGCTGAGACCACCATGGATCCGCGGCACCGGACGCTGCGCAAGGTGGGCATCGAAAACGCCAAGCAGGCGGAGGAGATATTCGACTTGCTGATGGGTTCGGATGTGTCCCCGCGCAAGGACTTCATCATCGCCGGCGCGGCCAGCCTTGACCGGGAGCGCATTGACGCCTGACTGGCGGGCGGCCTGAACGATTCGCGAAGCCCTCTTCTTCCTTGATCGTTTTGTCTCCCGTGCTCGGACATGCTGCTGTTGTCCGGGCACGGGAGACAACAAATAGCGGAAGAATTTGGCAGGGGGTTGGCGCTCCTTCGGTGAGGCGTGGCTAGAAGCGGATGTGGACTGTGAAGCTGTCTTCGGGTTGACCGGTGTGGTCTGCGGCAGCTTCGCGCGCCGCCGCAGGGATGTCGATGAAGCTGCTGGCGGTGGCGGTGAGTCCCGGGTGGTTGTCGAACGCCAGTGTCAACTGCCCGTCGGTGGCCTGTCTTATATAGACGGTGATCGCTGTTTTGGGAGTGGCGGATCGGGTTCCGGTGCTGCTGAGCGAGTAGTAGGGCGTGGTTCCGCCACGTTGGCCGACAGGGATGTTCACCCGGATGGTTCCCGCTGCCTCGAGTTCCACGAGGCGGGCCTTGATGGTGTCTTTGCAGGCGGGGATGCCTTGGGTGATATCGGAGACCTTGCTTGCCCCGTGGTGGGACAGGTAGGCGATGATCTGTGTCTTCGTTTGTTCAGTCCGGGGGTGCGGTGGCCGTCCGGTGCTCGGGGTTGCGGTCGTGGTCAAGGCTGTGTCCTTCAACGGTGCCGGTGCCTGGCGGTCAGTGCACCAGGACGCGTTCGGAGTCGGCTGTGCTGGGTTGCTCAGGGGTATCGGTGACGACGTCGTTTTTCATTGTGTTCCTTGTAACTTCGGCGCCCGTGGGCGGCAGTGAAGGACGGTCTGGATTCGTCATTGAATCCGCGTCCGGTGGTGTATTTCGTGGTCCGGCCGGTCCGGCTGCCGGGCATGACCGATCGGCTCCGGTTTGCGGTGCTGCATGACTGGAGGTGGGGTAACGCGGCGCCGGGAGGGACGTCAGGCGTGGCCGTGGGGGTGCGGAGGAGCCGGGAGCACGGCCGAGAGCGTTCCCTCGACGCCGTGGAGATGGCGCATCATGGCCAGCCCGGCGTCTTCCGCGGAGCCTCTTTCGATGGCTTCGAAAATGGCCGCGTGCTCAAGGCCGGATTCTTTCCTGCGGTCCACCACTTGATTGAGGGTGCTGGATTGGTTGGCCATTGCTTCATCGATATCGGAAAGCATCGAAGCGAACACGCCGTTGCCGCTGCTGCGGGCGATGATCGCGTGGAACTCGGAGTTCAGGATGACCCATTGTTCAAGGTCTTCTTCTTCGTCCATGGCCTGGAGGATTTCCCGGAGTGATTCCACGTCCTGCTGGCTGCGATGCTTCGCGGCCAGGCTGGCGGACGGGACCTCGATGTGCGGCCGTGCCTCCAGGAGTTCGCGTGCCGAGTACTTGCCCAGTTTGAGGTCCTGGGCAACCCTGTCGGCGATTACATATGTACCTTTGCCTGTCCGGGTCACGGTCAGGCCCAAGGCATTGGTGGACTTCAGGGCCTCCCGGACCATGGTTCTGCTGACGCCAAACTGCTGCGCCAACGTGGCCTCGGAGTCCAGCCT
The DNA here is from genome assembly GCF_059090085.1 of Arthrobacter sp. K4-10C. Classification (NCBI taxonomy): domain Bacteria; kingdom Bacillati; phylum Actinomycetota; class Actinomycetes; order Micrococcales; family Micrococcaceae; genus Arthrobacter; species Arthrobacter sp. K4-10C. The sequence goes on from NZ_JBNHFI010000007.1 coordinate 23,523, forward strand.
GGAGCCAACGGCGATCTTGCCGGTCTCGATGGCGTTGCGCAGGGTGGCCAGCACCGCTTCAGCGGCGCCGATGCGAACAACTTTTTCTTGTCCAGCAGTCCAGCTGTCCAACAGGCTCATCATGGTTCGAATATGGCATAGGTCACAAAAGTGGGGCAAATTGTTACGCCGTCATTTAAGTGATTCCCTGTGGCCGGGGCTTCGGCGAAGTTCCGCCGGGTCTCCGATTAGGAGTTCCTGGTAAACCGTGCTCAGCCCAGCAGGCCGGGGCCCACCAGGAGGGCCGTCGGCAGGGCCAGCAGCAAGATGCAGCCGGTCAGGACCAGGCTGCGCACGGCGCCCGGCAGCTGGGGCTGCGGCGACAGCAGGCGGCTGACCCTGGACGCGGTGGTACGGGCTGAATCCGACGCCATGACACCATTCCCGGCGTCGAGGCCGGAAAGGGCCAGGCTGGACGTTGCCGGACGGAGGTCGGCCCCGGTGGTTCCCTGCGGCGACCCGCTGGCAACGATGGCGATGGCCTTGATCAGCGTTGCTTTGCTCTCGCTCTTGAGGGCGACGTCGTCAGCCAGCATCTCGATGAGTGAGTTGACGGACTCCTGGGCCAGCCGGGTGGTGGGAAGCCAGGGCAGGGCCTGCCGCCACGCCGCGAAGGCCCACAGGAGCAGGTGGTGCCGCTGGCTGAGGTGGGCATTCTCGTGGATCAGGACGGCGCGTAGTTCCGCCGGTTCAAGGGCAGCCATCAGGCCGTCGGACAAAACGGTCACCGACCGGGCCCCGCCGGGCAGGCAGTAGGCCACCGGAGAATCATGGCTTATCACCAGGGTTGCGGCGTCCTGCCCTGAGGGCGAAGCCAGCAGTGCAAGCAGTTCGCGGTGGCGCCGACGCTGCCGCTCGATCTTGTAGTAGGTCAGCAGCAGGGTGAAGACGAGGTGGGCTGTCAGCAGTGCAGCTGCCGACAACGCGAAGATGTGCCAGAACCCCAGGGCCGTGGTGGGGGCGTTGAAAAGCACCATCCCGGTGAGCGCCCGAAGCCCGGCAATCAGGTTGTCGCCGATGGGCTCCAGCCCATAGACGAGCATGGCACCGATCATGGACAGCCCGCCGGCGAGGGCGATCGCCTGCCAGAGGAGCATGGCTGTGAACGGAGAGCGGGCGGGCCACTGCGCACGCGAAAGAAGGATGGGTACCGGCCAGGCCAGTACTACCGCCAGGACCGCCAGCAGGTATGAGGCCCAGAACATGGTTGGCTAAAGGTGGCCAAGCAGTTTGCGCAGTGTTTCGGCTTCGTTTTCGGAAACAGATCCAATGAAGCGTGCCAGCACGGCTTCGCGGTCCGGAGCAGACCCCAGGACCTCGTGCATGAGCTCCGCCGTGTGCTCTGCACGGCTGGAGACAGCCTGGTAGCGGTGCGGTCGGGTGCCGCGTTCGCGCTCCACCAGCCCCTTCTTTTCAAGCCGGGACAGCACGGTGAGCACGGTGGTAACCGCGAGTTCCTTGCCCTCGTGCGCGGACCCGCCCTGCCCTGCGGACGTTCGGGCCAGCTGGTCCCGCAGGGTGTTCGCCGTAGCAGCTTCCTGGCCCGCCCAGAGCAGATCCATTACTGCCCGTTCCAGTTCACCAAGACTTGCCATCGCACTCTTCCTTTGTTCCCCGCACCGTGCGCCTTCCAGCGCCAGTGACTACACGCGGCTTCTTCAACTACATCTATAAATCTACCCCGAATCGGCGTTACTTTCTACGTTGGGTAGAACATGTGATGGGCGGCATGCCGGCGTATTGCGTCGGTGGGCTGGAGCCGGTTTACAGCGCGCGGGCGTTGTTCTACACTCGGTAGAAGTTAGTTCTACGAGGTGTAGAAAACTGCATTGGCTAACAGTAGGGACTGCCTTGGACGCCTTGGAAATCGCACGCTGGCAATTCGGTATCACCACGGTCTACCACTTCATGATGGTCCCGCTGACCATCGGCCTGGGCCTGGTGGTGGCCATCATGCAAACCCTCTGGCACCGCACCGGCAAGCCGGAGTACCTGCGGATGACCAAGTTCTGGGGAAAGCTGTTCCTCATCAACTTCATCATGGGTGTTGCCACGGGCATCGTGCAGGAATTCCAGTTCGGCATGGCCTGGAGCGAGTACAGCAGGTTTGTGGGCGACGTCTTCGGCGCCCCGCTGGCCCTTGAGGCACTGCTGGCATTCTTCGTCGAGTCCACGTTCCTGGGGCTCTGGATCTTCGGCTGGAAGCAGCTGAAGCCCGCCATCCACCTTGCCTGCCTGTGGGTTGCCGTGATTGGCTCCGTGTTCTCCGCCTACTTCATCATCGTGGCCAACAGCTGGATGCAGCACCCCGTGGGTGTGGAGATGGTGGACGGCCGGCCGGTCATGACCGACGCCTGGGCAGTCTTCACCAACAACACTGCGCTGGTGGCTGTGCCGCACACCTTGTTCGGTGCGCTGGCCGTGGCGGGCGGCTTCCTGCTCGGCATCGCCTGGTACCACCTCTGGCGCAGGCGGCGCGACGGCGTGGACACCGTGGGTGCCGACGGCAAGGTCATCCCGGGGGAGTCTGCAACAATCCCCGGACGCGACCGTGCCGACCACACCGTATGGATCCGGTCCCTGCGGATCGGGGCCGTGGTGGCCATGATCTCCTTTGCCGGCACGGCCGTCACGGGCGACCTCCAGGGCAAGCTGATGTTCGAGCAGCAGCCCATGAAGATGGCAGCAGCGGAAGCTGCCTGCCACGACGGCACCGGCTTCTCCGTCCTGAGCATCGGCAACCTCGGTTCCCAGAACTGCGACGACATTGTGGCCCTGATCGAAGTCCCCGGCATCCTCTCCTATCTGGCCAAAGGCGACTTCACCACCGAGGTCAAGGGCGTCAACACCCTGCTGCCCGAATACCAGGCCAACTACGGCACACACCTCCCCGACAACCCGATCTACGGCGAACGTGCCGGTCAGGAGATCGATTACCTGCCGGTCATGGAAGTCACCTACTGGGGCTTCCGCATGATGATCGGTTTCGGCGGGCTCGCGGCGCTGGCAGCACTCGTGGCACTGTGGCTCACCCGGAGCGGAACGGTTCCCCGGTCCCCGTGGCTCATGCGGCTGGCTGTCCTGGGCATCATGGCCCCGTTCGGCGCCAACGCAGCAGGCTGGATCTTCACCGAAATGGGCCGCCAGCCGTTCGTGGTGGCCCCCAACCCCGACCCCAACGGCATCGACCAGGTATTCATGTTCACCGCGGCGGCTGTCTCCCCGGGTGTTTCGGCAGCGGAACTGCTGGCCTCGCTCGTCACCCTGACCGCCGTGTACGCCGTCCTGCTGGTGGTGGAGGTGAAGCTGCTGGTCAAGTACATCCGGGGCGGCGTGGTCTCCGCGATGCCGGAACTGGCCCACCTGCCGGCGGATGAAAACGAGGACGCCACCCCGGGCCCTGGCGGGGCCGGCGGCGCCAAACCCGCCGACGACGTCCTGGCCTTCGCCTACTAGCCGCAGCCGACACAAAGCAGAGGAAACGAACTATGGAACTGCTGCCGACCATCTGGTTCATCGCCATCGCGGTGCTGTGGACCGGGTATCTCTTCCTTGAGGGATTTGACCTGGGCGTCGGAATGCTGATGAAAGCCTTTGCGCGCAACAACACCGAGCGACGCGTGCTCCTGAACACCATTGGGCCGGTGTGGGACGGCAATGAAGTCTGGCTGCTCACGGCCGGTGGTGCCACGTTCGCCGCCTTCCCGCTCTGGTACGCCTCCCTGTTTTCCGCCCTCTACCTGCCCCTGCTGGTGGTCCTGGTTGCCCTGATCTTCCGCGCTGTTGCCTTTGAATACCGCGGCAAGGTTGACACGGACCGCTGGCGTGCCCGGTGGGACTGGGCCATCGCCCTCGGATCCTTCTTCGCCGCCTTCGGCGTCGGCGCAGCCCTGGCACTGACCACCACCGGACTGCCCCTGAACGCGAACGGCGACCGCGAAGGCGGGCCCTTCGCCTGGTTCAGCGGCTATGCGGTGCTCGGCGGTCTGGCCGTGGTGGGGTTCTCGCTGGTCCACGCCCTTGCGTTCCTGGCGTTGAAGACCGACGGCGAGGTCCGGCACCGTGCCCGCCTGTGGTTCGTCCGGCTGCTCCCGGTGCTGCTCCTGCCCATCGCTGCCTGGGCGCTCAGCATCCAGTTCCTGGCCGGAAAGCCGTGGACCTGGGCCGCCGTCCTGCTCGCCGTTGCCGCCGCTGCAACGGCGTGGCTGAGTGCCCGCACGGGAGCCGAAGGCAAAGCGTTCCTGGCCCTCGGCGGGTTCCTGGCGCTGGGCGCTGCGTCCATCTTCGGCGCGGTGTTCCCCGTGGTCCTGCCGTCCACCCTGGACAGTGCATTCGACCTCACCATTTCAAACGCTTCCTCGTCGGACTACACTCTGGGCCTTATGAGCATCGTCGCCGCGTTCGGCCTGCCCTTGGTGATCGCATACCAGGCCTGGACCTACTGGGTGTTCCGCCGCCGGGTGAGCGTCGCCTCCATCCCGGAGGCGCACAGCTTCCTGCCGGCGGTCGCCGCCAAGGCGTTCACCACGAAGGGCTGACGTGCGTCCTACGTTCCCCGCCGGTCCGGCCACCCGTTCCGCGATCTACTGGCTCGGCGTCCTCGCAGCGCTCAAAGCGCTGTCGCTGGTCCTGATGGGCCAGGCCGTAGCCTCCGCCCTGGCCGGATTGGCCGCCGGGGAGACAGGCTGGGCCGGGCAGCTCGTCCCGGGGCTGGCCGGAGTGGTGCTCCGCTCCCTGACCGTGTGGGGGCAGGCGGTTGCCGCCCGCCGGGCAGCGCTGGGCATCAAGGAGGAACTGCGCTCCGGGCTGCTGGAGCGGGCGCTCCGCAACGGTGCCAGGAGCACTGGCCCGGCAGACGGCGGGTTGGCCGTGCTGGCCACCCGCGGCCTGGACGCCCTGGACGGCTACTACACGCAGTTCCTCCCCGCCCTGGTGAATTGTGCAGCCATCCCGCTGCTGCTGGGCGCCCGGATCCTTTTTGCCGACTGGGTCAGCGCCGTGGTGATTGTCCTCACCGTGCCGCTCGTGCCGCTGTTCATGGTGCTGATCGGCCGGTACACGGAGGACAAGGTGCGCGAGGCGCAGTCCTCCCTGGCCAGGCTGTCCGCCCACATGCTGGAACTGGCCAAGGGCCTGCCGGTCCTGGTGGGTCTGGGGCGTGCCTCCGCCCAGCGCAGGGCGCTCGAGGAGATCTCCGAGGAATACCGCTCCCGCACCATGGGCACCCTCCGCACCGCCTTCATGTCCGCGCTGGCGCTCGAACTGATCGCCACCATCTCCGTTGCCGTCGTGGCGGTGTTCATCGGCGTGCGCCTGGTGCACGGCGACATGCCCCTCGAGGCCGGACTGCTGGCACTGATCCTCGCCCCGGACTGCTACCTTCCCCTGCGTGAGCTGGGCACCGCCCACCACGCCAGCGACGACGGCCGGGTGGCCCTCGCGGAGGTCGCGGCAGTGACTGGATCGCCCGAGTCGCAGCCGCTGGCGGCGGTCCGGGCAGGACGGCCGGGAGCGCCCATCACTGTGTCCGCACTCACCGTGACCTATCACGGAAGGTCCAGGGCCGCCGTCGGGCCCCTCAGCTTCGAAGCGCCCCAGAGCAGGATCACCGCTCTGGACGGGCCCAGTGGTGCGGGAAAAAGCACCGTGCTGGGTGTCCTGGCCGGCACGATCGGAGAGGGTGGCGGCACGGCCATCACCGGTTCCGTCAAAGGCCTGGACCGCAGCGCAGTGGCATGGGTTCCCCAGCATCCCGTCATGGTGGCCGGCACCGTTTTGGACGAGGTGCTCCTCTACCTTTCGGCCCATGCCCGCAACTCCAGGGACCGTGCGCGCACTGAAGACATGGCCCGGTCCTGCCTGGCCCGCGCCGCCGCGGGGCACCTTGCCGCCAAACGCCCGGCTGAGCTGAGCCCCGGGGAACTCCGCAGGGTTGCCCTGGCCCGCGGTCTGGCGAGGATCGAGGCGGGCGCCACCGTGCTGCTGCTCGACGAACCCACGGCCCACCTGGACGACGATTCGGCCATGGTGGTGGAGGACGCCATCGGAAGGTTGCGCGGGCAGGTGACGGTGATCCTGGTGGCCCACAACGAGCGCACCCGCAGCCTCGCCGACCACCTGGTGCCGGTGGGTGGCACGGCAGCGGACCAGCCTGCCGCTGCAGGTCGGGAGACCAGGCGTACGCTGCCCGCCGCTGCAGGCACCGCCGGAGCGGACGGCGGTTCCGCAGGATATGACATGCCCGCACCCGCCAGTTTCGGCCCCGAGGCCGGCGAAGGAAGGGCCGGCAAAGCAAGGGCCGGCAGTGGTGGTCCAGGTGAAGGCGGTGCCGGCGCAGTCCCGATACAGCGCAGGCCCGTCCGGCTCCTGGCGGCCCTGCTGGCGCCCGTACAGGGCAAATTCGCGGCAGCTGCGGCGGTGGGCACGCTGGCGGCGGTCTTCGCCGTCGCCCTGTCCGGCCTTTCCGGCTGGCTGATCATCCGCGCCAGCGAGCAGCCGCCCATCCTGTACCTGCTCACAGCCATTGTGGGCGTCCGCTTCTTCGGCATTGGCCGGGCAGTGTTCCGGTACTGGGAGCGGCTCCTCCTGCACGACGCCGTGTTCACCGCCCTCACCAGGCTCCGGGGCCGGCTTTGGGAGTCATTGAGCCGCCGCGCCCTCGCACTCCGCCACCTGCTCCAGGGCGGCAACGTGCTGGGAACGGTGATTGACGACGTTGACACCGTCCGGGACCTGCTTCCCCGCGTGGTCCTGCCGCCGGTGACCGCCGTGGCCGTGTCCGTGCTCGCCCTGGTCACCACCCGGCTGCTGGTGCCGTCCGCACTGCCCGCCGTCATCGCCGCGGCCGTCGCCGGCCTGGTGCTCGCCCCGGTGATTGCCCTCTGGGGCGATCGGAAGTCGGCCACTGCGGAGCAGGTCCTGCGATCAGGAGTCCTGCGCCGGATTTCGGCGGCGCTGGACGCCCGCGCGGAACTCCATGCCAACGGTGTGTCGCCGCTCGTCCTCGGTGCCCTGCAGGCCCAGGACCGCAGCGCCACCGCGGCGTCACAGCGTTCCGCCTGGGCGGACGGCCTGGGGCATGCCATCACGACGGCGGCCTGCGGTGCCGCGGCGCTCGGGGCCGCCTGGCTCGCCGCGCCGGCGGTGCTCGACGGCGGGATTGCGCCGGCAACTGCGGCGGTGGTGGTGCTGCTCCTCCTCGCGCTGGTGGAACCCTACGCAGCCATGACGACGGCGGTGCGCCAGTTCCCGGCGCTTCGGACAGTCCTGCAGCGGGTGGGCGGGTCCGGTGCCCTGGAGGCCGGGAACCGGGGCGGGGACAGCCTGGACGGGCTCCACCGCGTACCCGCCCGCGCCGGCAACCCGCCCGGCGTCGAACTGGACAATTTGGCCGCCGCGTGGCCTGGCGGTGCGCTGGTGTTCTCCGGGCTGGACGCTGTGGCGGAACCGGGGCGCTGGCTGGCCGTCACAGGTCCGTCAGGTTCTGGAAAGTCCACCCTGCTCGCGGTCCTGCTGGGGTTCCTTCCGGTGGCGGCGGGCCAGGCGCGAGTGACCGGGCGGGCGGCCTGGTGCCCCCAGGAGGCGCACCTCTTCGACTCGACCATCCGCGGCAACCTGCTGCTGGGCCGGCCCGCAAACCACGGTGAACACGGCATGGAGGCGGAGATGGACACCGTTATCGCTGCCGTGGGCCTGACCGGGCTGATGGAGCGCCTGCCCGACGGCCTGGATACCCGGATCGGCCCTGGCGGCGCCTTCCTGAGCGGGGGAGAGCGGCAGCGCCTCGCCGTCGCCCGGACCCTGATGACGGGGGCCGAAGTGATCCTCCTGGATGAACCCACGGCACACCTCGACGCTGAATCCGCGCGCCACATGCTGGCGGACCTGCGCCACGGCCTGCGTGACCGCACGGTGGTGCTGGTGACGCACAATCCCGCCGACATCTCCATCGAGGATGCCCGGCTCGTGCTGCCCTGCGCATCCGAAGGCGACGATGCCCTGGTGGCGTCCCGGACGGGAACGATCGCGGGGGACGCCTAGCCGTCTACGTCGTGAAGGTGATGGACGACGTCGTGCAGGAAGTACCGGGCGAGCGTCAGGACAGTGAACTCCGCGCCGTTGCTGCGCAGCCCTTTCCTGCCCCATTCCGATTCCCGCACGCCGGCAAAGGACTCGGCCACCTGCTTGCCCTCGGCCGTGAGTTCGGCGCTCACCACCGCGGGGTCCGCGCTGGCGTAATCCTTCTCGACGGCCGTCCGGTCCTGGTCCCAGTTCTCGAACCGGGCGTCTTCCGAGTCCAGCATGAGGTTCAGCCGCTGGTCGAACAGGCTGAAGACGTCACGGACATGGCAGGCGTACTCCAGCGCTGACCAGGTGTAGTCGTTCGGGCGCTCCGCGACGTCCGGGCGGCGGAGGACCGCACGCCACCGGGGCAGCATGTTTTCAACGGTCCCTGGGACCGTTGAAGGCGTGGCCGTGGAAGCGTCGAACGAGCATTCCGGGCAAGGACGCGTCAGGACCCAGGTCCAGTCCTTCTCATCGGGAACGATAGGCATGGGAGCAGTCTAAGCGGGATCGGGCCACGCCATGGCAGGACCCACCGCCTCAACCGGCTGGGACAGCGGGACGCCGGAACCGTCCCGCCGTCCGTGCTCCTGCGGCAGGGACCTTGCAACACCGGCCGCCGAGGACGCCTTGGCGGGGCCGTGCCCGGCCCAGGCCAGGAGCAGCGTGTCTTCGCCCTTCAGGAAGCGGTGCGCCCGTACACCGGCGGTGGCGCGGCCCTTGGCCGGGTACTCCGAGAAGGCGGTCACCTTGGCTGTGCCGGGTGCGGTCCCGGGCAGCGCGCCGTTGGTCCCGGCGATGGTGACCACGACGGCGGCCTCGTCCTTTGGCTGCACCGCACCGAAGAAGACCACCCGGTCGTCCGCTGCCAGCTTGATGCCTGCCATGCCGCCCGCCGTTCGCCCCTGCGGACGCACGCTTGCTGCAGGGAATTTGAGCAGCTGCGCCTGGCTGGTGAGGAACACCAGTTCGGCGTCATCGGCCCCGGCGGGCGCGACGCCCACCACGAAGTCCTTGTCCTTCAGGGCGATGACTTCCCAGTCCTCGCGGTTCAGCGGGTAGTCAGGCTGGACCCGTTTCACCACGCCCTGGGCAGTGCCGATGGCGAGGACCTCGTCCAGCGGGACGAACGCCACCAGGGTTTCGCCCTTGAGCAGTGTGAGGAAGTCCTTGGCGGGTACGCCGCCGGCGAGGTTGGGCAGTCCGGTCACCGGCGGGAGGACGGGCATGTCCATCACCTGCAGACGCAGCATGCGCCCCTGGGAGGTGACGGCCGCGATTTCCCCGCGGGCCGACGTCTTCACCACCGACGTGAACACGTCATGCTTGCTCCGCGGCCCTGCCTCGGCCAGCGGCTCCTGGTTGCTGGTGCGGCCGATCTGGCCGGAAGCGGTCAGGATGGCCCAGCAGGGATCGTCAGAGATCTCCAGGGCCAGCGCTGCCGGCTTGCCCTTCTTGCCGTTGGCCCCGGACAGTTCGGCGGCGACCGTGGGGGAGACCGCCTCCGATTCCAGGAGGACCGTGCGCCGCGGCGTGCCGTGCTGTTCAGCAATGGCGCCCAGTTCGTCGGACACCACGCCGCGGAGGAGTTCTTCGGAGCCCAGGATGGCCTCCAGTTCCTCGATCTCGCGGCGCAGCTCCTCCTGCTCCTTCTCCAGCTCAATCCGGGAGTACTTGGTGAGCTGGCGGAGCCGCAGTTCCAGGATGTAGTTCGCCTGGAGTTCGGACAGGTCGTAGATGGACATCAGCCGGGCACGGGCCGCGGCTGCCTCGTCCGAGGACCGGATGATCTGGATGACCTCGTCGATGTCCACGATGGCGATGAGGAGGCCCTCCACCAGGTGGAGGCGGTCCTTTTTCTTGCCTAGCCGGAACACGGTACGGCGGCGCACCACGTCAATCCGGTGGTTCACGTACACCGTCAGCAGCTCAACCAGCCCCAGCGTCCGGGGCTGGCCGTCCACCAGGGTGACGTTGTTGATGCCGAAGGAGTCCTCCATCGGCGAGTAGCGGTACAGCTGCTGCAGGACGGCGTTCGGGTTGAAACCGTTCTTCAACTCAATGACCAGGCGCAGGCCGTGCTTGCGGTCCGTCAGGTCGACAATGTCACTGATGCCCGTCAGCTTCTTGGCGTTGACGGCGTCCTTGATCTTCTCGATCACCTTCTCCGGGCCCACCATGTACGGGAGCTCGGTGACCACCAAACCGGTACGGCGGGCCGAGAGCTGTTCCACCTCCACCTTGGCGCGGGTCTTGAAGGAACCCCGTCCCGTGGCGTAGGCGTCGCGGATGCCGTCCAGGCCCACGATCCGCCCGCCGCTGGGCAGGTCGGGTCCCGGAACGAAGCGCATGAGGTCGTCCAGCGTGGCGTCCGGGTGGGCGATTAGGTGCCGCGCGGCCGAGATGACCTCCACCAGGTTGTGCGGGGCCATGTTGGTGGCCATGCCGACGGCGATGCCGGTGGCGCCGTTGACCAGCAGGTTGGGGAATGCCGCGGGCAGGACATCGGGCTGGGTCAGCTGGTTGTCGTAGTTGGGGACGAAGTCCACCACGTCTTCGTCGAGATGGTCGGTGAGCGTGAGGGCGGCGGCGGCAAGCCTGGCTTCCGTGTACCGCGGAGCCGCCGGGCCGTCGTCGAGCGAGCCGAAGTTGCCGTGCCCATCGATCAGCGGCAGCCGCAGCGAGAAGTCCTGCGCCATCCGCACCATGGCGTCATAGATCGCGGTGTCTCCGTGCGGGTGCAGCTTGCCCATCACCTCGCCCACCACGCGGGCGCTCTTGACGTGCCCGCGGTCCGGTCGCAGGCCCATGTCGCTCATCATGTACAGGATCCGGCGCTGGACCGGCTTGAGCCCGTCCCGCGCATCCGGAAGCGCCCGGGAGTAGATGACGGAATACGCGTACTCCAGGAAGGAACCCTCCATTTCGGAGGTGACATCGATATCAACGATGTTCTCCGTGTAGGGGGTGGTGTCCACGGGAGGGGCTGAACTTTGGCGGCGGGCCATGGGGTTGGTAAGTCCTTCGGGGGTAACTGTGCAGCTTTCCGGAGTGCTCCGGTAGTTTTTGGCTAGGCTAAGCCTATGGTGGATCAGCCCGGGGACGGCGAATATCCGGAACATTGGGAAGCCGATGTCGTCCTGCGCGACGGCGGAACAGCGCACCTGCGCCCCATCCATCCGTCGGATGCCGATGCGGTCCAGGCGTTCCACATGCGGCAGTCCCAGGATTCAATTTACATGCGGTTCTTCGCCTTCAAGGCCAGGCTGTCCAGCAAGGAGCTCAAGCGCTTCACGGAGGTGGACTACAAGGACCGGGTGGCCTTCGTCATTACCAGCCGCGGGGAAATCATCGGCATTGGGCGCTACGACCGGCTGGATGATCCTGCCGAGGCCGAGGTTGCATTCAACATCGCCGACGCGCACCAGGGCAGGGGACTGGGATCGATCCTGCTGGAACACCTGGCCGCCGCGGCGCACGAGAACGGGATCCGCCGGTTCAGCGCCGAGGTGTTGCCGGAGAACCGCAAGATGCTGATGGTCTTCTCCGACGCAGGCTATGACGTCAAGCGCCACTTCGACGACGGCGTGGTGAGCCTGGAGTTCAACATCGACCCCACCGAGAAATCCCGGGCTGTCATGGAATCCCGTGAGCACCGCGCGGAGGCGAGGAGCGTGCGTGACCTGCTGACGCCGTCGTCCGTTGCCGTAATCGGCGCCAGCCGCAAATGGGGGACGGTGGGTTACCAGCTCCTGGAGCACATCATCGAGGGCAAGTACCCGGGGCCGGTCTACGCCATCAATCCCGAGGCGCTGGAACTGGCCGGCATGATGTCCTTCGGCAGCCTGTCCGAAGTTCCGGATCCCGTGCACCTTGCCGTCATTGCCGTTCCCTACGAGGAAGTTCCGGCTGTTGTTGCGGACTGCGCGGCCTCGGGCGTGAAGGGCCTGGTGATTGCCTCCGCCGGCTTCGCGGACGACGGCGAACGCGGCCTCCAGCGGCAGCGGGACCTGGTGCGGCAGGCCAGGGCGAACGGGATGCGCGTCATAGGCCCGGCCTCGCTGGGCATCGTGAACACGCACCCCGACGTTTCGCTCAACGCATCGATGGCGCCCACGCTGCCGCTGCGCGGAAGCCTGGGCCTGTTCAGCCAGTCCGCGGCCATAGGCGTCTCGCTCTACGCCGCCTCCAGCCGGCGGCGGCTGGGCCTGTCCACGTTCCTGTCGGCGGGGAACAGGGCGGACGTCTCCGGAAACGACATGATGCAGTACTGGGAGGACGACGCAGACACCTCCGCCGTGGGCCTCTACCTGGAGTCCATCGGCAACCCGCGCAAGTTCTCACGCCTGGCCAGGCGGCTGGCACGCACCAAGCCGGTGATCGTGGCCAAGTCCGACACCATGGGCCTTCGGCTGCCCCCGGGCCACGCCGTCCGTACCACCCAGGCGCCGGTTGGGGCACTGGATTCCATGCTTCGCCAGTCCGGCGTCATCCGGGTGGAGACCATCGAACAGCTGGTGGACGTGGCGCAGGTTGTTTCCGGCCAGCCGCTGCCCACCGGACCGGGGATCGCCATTTTCAGCAACTCGCAGGCGCTGGGCAAAGTGGTGGCGGACAGCGCCGCGGACCAGGGGCTCAGCGTCGCGCAGCTGGTGACGGGGTTGGATCTCGACGCGGGGCGGTCCGTTGCCCTGCCGGCCCTGCGTGAAAGGCTGATGAAAGCACTGCAATCCGACGCCGTGCACTCCGCGGTCGCGGCGCTCCTGCCCGCCCGCGGGCTCACGGTGGACAGCATTGCCGAGGTCCTCGCCGAGTGCTCGGCAGCCGCCGGCAAGCCGGTGGTGGCGGCGTTCACCGGCATCCTGGACCCCTCGGTCTACGTTGAGGGCATGGTGGGATCCCTGGACCACACTGTTCCCTGCTTCTCGAATCCCGGGGCGGCGGTGGCAGCGCTCGCGGCCGTGGTGAGGTACTCGGAGTGGGTATCCCGCGACCAGGGGCACTTCGTGGAACCCGCCGGCTGCGACCCACGGAGGGCGCACGCCGAGCTCGAGGTCCTGCTGCGGGATGTTCGGGGAGAGCAGCTCAAGCAGCTGGACCCGGCAGCTGCCGCCTCCCTGCTGGGCCACTACGGCATCACCGTGCTTCCGTCCGTGGGTTTCGATACCCCGGACCAGGCCGTGCAGGCGGCCGACGGGCTGGGCTGGCCCGTGGCTTTGAAAACCACTGCTCCCGCCTTGCGGCACCGGCTCGACCTCGGCGGGGTCCGGCTCGATATCCAGGACCCCGGGTCGCTGCGCCAAAACGTCCTCCAGATGCGCCGTGCGCTCGCCGCCTACGGTGACCCTGGACTGGAGGTGCAGTCGATGGCGCCCGTCGGCCAGGCGTGCACCTTCCGGGCCATCGAGGACCCGCTGCTGGGTCCTGTCATTTCGTTCGGGCTGGCCGGAGACGCCACCACCCTGCTGGATGACTGGGCCCACAGGGTGCCGCCCCTGTCCGCCGCGGACGTGCACGACTTCATCCGCGCGCCCAGGGCGGCCAGGAAGCTGTTCGCCTACCAGGGGCTGCCCGCCGTCGACGTACCGGCACTGGAGGACCTGGCCGGGAGGCTGGCCTGGCTGAAGGACAACCATCCAGAGATTGCCCTGGTGGAATTCAACCCCGTGCTGTGCGGCACCTCGGGCGCCACCATCCTGGCCGCGGACGTCCGGATCGGCAACGCCGCCCAGCGCACGGACAGCGCGCGGCGGGCCATGTTGGGCTGACGCGGTTCGCAATGTGTGTGGCCGATCTGTGAAAATGGGGTCATGAGCTCACAGCCTCCCGCGTCGGCGCCCGAAACGCCCGGCAATGAAAACCAGGCCGTCCGCCACCACAGCTCACACAGCCACGCTTCGCAGGGCCAGAGCCTGGAAGACGCCCTGCAGAAGGCCGGCTTCTACCCACGGCTGGTGGCCGACGTCGTGGACGATGCCCTGGATGGCCGGGAATGCGTCGCCCACCTGGTGCACCTGGAAACCCACTTCGACCGGGCAGAAGTCCGGCGGCACATCACCGTCCTGGTCCTGACCTCGGACATGCTGGTCATCACGCATGTCGACGACCAGCAGCTGGACGAAGCAGGCGAGCAGATCGTCGCCCAGATTTCCACCGAATCCGTACCCGTCGCGCAGATCCGTTCCGTGGTCCTCAGCTACATGTACTCCCAGCCGCAGAACTACAAGCCCTCCGATCCCGTCCGCGAACTCACGCTGTCCATCGCCTGGTCCGGCGGTCAGCGGCTTGACATGGGCCCTGCGAACTGCGGCGACCCGCAGTGTGAAGCGGACCACGGCTACACCGGCACCATCGCCCAGGAAGACATCGTCCTGAGGATCAGCGCGGAGGCTGACGGCCTGCAGGCGGTCCAGGACGCCAAACTCTTCGCCCGTGCCCTGCGCGCCGTGAACACGGGTTCGAGCGCACCGGTACCCCATGTACAGTCGCTCCCGCCGCGCCCGCGCGCCGGCGTCTTCGGTACGCGCCTCAGCCGCGGCCACCAGCAGCGCTGATGCCGGAAGAACGGCACCCGGCTGTCAGCACCCCCCTCGCCACCGCTGGCCAGGCGCAGGACCTTCCTCCCGCTCCGGCGTACGGACGGCGCTCCGTCGCGGAAGTCCTGACCAGCGCCGCGGCCAGCCTCGGCGTCGACGGTTTCACCAACACCCTCGGCCTCCCGGAAGCCCCTCGCGTCTGCGTGGTCCTGGCCGACGGCCTGGGCCGGAACCTGCTGAAACAAAAAACCGCCCACACCCCCTTCCTGCGCTCCGTAATTCAGGCCGGGCAGGGCGACGTCCCGGTTTGGCTCGATTCGACATTTCCTTCCACCACAGCAGCAGCCCTGTCCAGCTTTGGGACCGGACTGCCGCCCGGCCAGCACGGCATGGTGGGCTACGACGTGCTCGATCCCGAACAGGACAAGGTGGTCAACCTGCTGGGGAACTGGGATCCGGGTGTGGAGCCGGAGTCCTGGCAGCCTTTCCCCACGGTGCTGGAGCGCGCTGCCGGGCAGGTGGACGTCACCACCATCAGCCTGACCCAGTTTGGTGACTCTCCCATGACCCGTGCCGCCCTGCGCGGCGGCCAGTTCGTATCCGGGACCACCTCCCACGCCCGTACAGCCGCAGCCGCGGAAGCCATGGCCGGCACTGATAAATCCCTGATGTACTTCTACCTGAACGAGCTGGACAAGGCAGGGCACCGCTACGGCTGCCAGTCCGAACAGTGGGAACACCAGCTCGAGGAGCTGGACGCCACCGTGAAGCGGCTCAGCGGTTCGCTTCCGGCCGGCACCACTATCCTCCTCACCGCCGACCACGGCATGCTGGACGTGGCCGAGCAGCACCGCATCGACTTTTCTGCCGACCCGGCACTGGTGGACGGGGTCCGGCACACGGCCGGCGAGCCGCGGATGGTCCACCTCTACCTCGAAGAGGGTGCAAGCCCTGACCGCCTGCTGGCAGCGTGGCGTGCCCGGTTCCGCGGCAGGATCTGGGCGTTCACCCGGGAGGACGCACTGTCCGCCGGCCTGTTTGGTCCGGTCCGGCCCGCAGTCGAAGGCAGGATTGGCGACATCATGATCGCGGCCCGGGACAGCCTTGCCCTGTACGACACGCGCCGCAGCCGCCCCACGGCCATGGAAGTGGTGGGCCAGCACGGCTCGCTGACGAAGGCCGAGCGTGAGGTGCCGCTGCTGTGCTTCACCGCCGGCGGCAAGGGTGCCCGCCGTGGCTGAACTCGTCTTTTTCTCCGGCACCATGGACTGCGGCAAATCCACCCTGGCACTGCAGATGGACCACAACCACCGGGCCAGGGGGCGCGGCGGGGTCCGGTTCAGCCGCAACGACCGCGCCGGCGAGTCCCGCATCTCCAGCCGTCTGGGCCTCCAAACGGACGCGGTGGAAGTGGGTGACGGCACCGACTTCTGGGAGGAAGTCATGCGCCGGCGCACGCAGGGGCAGCGCGTGGACTACCTGATTTGCGACGAGGCGCAGTTCTACTCACCGGAGCAGGTGGAACAGCTCGCCAAAGTCGTTGATGAAATCGACGTCGACGTCTTCGCTTTTGGCATCACGGCCGATTTCCGCACCCGCCTGTTTCCCGGCTCCCAGCGGCTCATCGAACTGGCAGACCGGGTGCAGGTGCTGCAGGTAGAGGCCCTTTGCTGGTGCGGCCGGCGCGCAACGCATAATGCCCGGACGGTCGACGGCGTCATGGTCACCGAGGGTGCGCAGGTGGTGGTTGGTGACGTGGACATGGCCGGAGACCCGGCAGCCGCTGCGGAAGGCAGCCATGCTTCCGTGGTGGGGTACGAGACGCTGTGCCGGCGGCACTACATGCGGCGCGTCACGGCACACGGCGCCAACCTGATGGCGGAGCAGGACCAGCTGCTGCCGTTCGACGTGGACGCGTGCTTGTGGCATGGAGCGGGCGCTGGAACGGATCAGGGGACCGGGGCCTAACCGGGGCCGTTTTGTCCGACCCTCAAAGCTGGCGGGACTTCGGCCGTCTGTACCCAGGGCCTTCTATCGAGGAACCACTGAGCAGGGATTGGGTGGATCCTGACCAAGGACCCCTTCGAGGACTGGGAACAGGCGCTTGATTAGTTGCCTTAGTCGCCGCGGGTGCCGAAAACTATTTCGTCCCAGGACGGGACGCTGGAACGCTTGGGCCGGGAGGGCTGGCGTTCCGGGGCGTCCGTCTCGGGCAGCTGGCCCGTCGCCGGCGAGCTTTCGTCGTGCCGGGGCATCCGTCGCCGGGGAGCCCCGCCCAGCAGTTCATTGAGTCCGGCACCAGTAGACGAGGATGTGGCAGTCCCAGTACCGGCGCCGCCGGCCGCGGGCTCAGCATCAGTACCGGATGGAGCGGCACCGGATGGCCGTGTGGGGGACGCGACAATGGTGATTTCGCGCGTATCGGTGCTGACGCCGTCGTGCAGCCGCAGTGCCTCTTCGGCAGGATCGCGGTGGGGCGGAATCAGGCTGAGCCTGGAGAGCATGGAGGGACGGGCGTCGCGCCGGCGGATAAAGGAATCCCCCTTGGCTGCGGGAGCGTCATCATTCTGCTCCTGCGGCTCCGGTTCCTGCACTTCCGGTTCCGGAACGATCTCGGACGGCCGCGGATGGGCGGCCGGCACACCGTGGGTCAGCAGCAGCGCGAGGGCGTCGTCGGAATCCTCGTCCACTCCCAGCCGCTGTCCGCGGCGGGAGCGAAGCATGTCCAGCAGGCCGTCCGGGTCCTTGCCCGGAACCGGGGTGGGCCCGGCCTGGCTGCCGGGGCCGGGGCGCACGTTGTCCGCATCAGCCTCAAAGTCGAAGGGCCTGTCCGAGACTGCCGAGAGCCGCCGGGTGGGAACGGGACCGTCAAGCGGCTCCAGTTCGCTCAGCTGCTGGGCCCAACGGTTGGTGTTCTGCAGGGATTTGCGGGCCGGGTTAAAGGTCCACAAGGCCGGCGGCTCTTCGCCGATACCGGCCGTGCCGCCATTCACGGGCTCAAAGCTGGCCGAAACGGTCCAGGAGCCGTCCTGCCGGCGCCAGGAGTCCCATTCCACCGTTGCGGGGTCGATGCCATGGGCGGACAGCCGGTGCGAAACCATGTCATCCAGGGTGGCGGGGCTGTCGCCAAAAGCGGCCCGGTAAATGTCGTGGCCAGGGGAGGGCGTGGCAACTTCCACCTTGCGGGCCTGCTGCGCCACGTACTCCCGCTCCGCCAGCACCGGTCCCTCGTAACGCTCCACCTTGGCAAGCGGAAGGCCGGACAGTTCGGCAACTTCGGACGCCGTGGCCCCTGCACGGATCCGGGCCTGGATATCCCGGGGGGACATGGGAATGGCAGGGCGGTCGGCAGCCGGCTTCGCCGCTGACCTGCTTGCTGTCCTCAGGGCTTCATCGATCGGCAGCTGGAACATCTCGCCGCCGGCACCGCTCAACAGGAGGTGCGTCCCGTCGTCGTGCACGCCTACAAGCCGTAGATCCTGCATCCAAATCCTCCACCCTGGCATTACTATCAACCGAAACTCTGCCACTCGCCGCTCGTGTTTTGGCTTAAGGGGCCGGGCGTGCCGCAATTTTCCGCGGATTGCCAGGAAGAAGGAAGAAGGGCGGCAAGGACTGCCAAGGCTGGTCATGCGGGGCCGGCCGCAGGCAACCCGCGGGAAGCAACCTACCTGCGGGACAGTGCAGCGGTGAGTTCGTCCGGGCGCCGGGTGGATGTCAGCCAGTAAGGCGTGCTGTCGGCAGGGTCGGTGATCTCGATCTTGACCACCGGGTCGATCCACCCCCGGATGCAGAGGTACGCCAGCCCGTTGAGCCGCGTTCCGCGTTCTGCCGTTGCCTCTTCGCCCCGGAATGGCTGGACGGTACCCACAAACTTGCGTTCAATCGTGGCGCGCCCCACGGTCAGTGTCTCCCCGGTCACCACGATGCTGGGAGTGGACAGGACCAAGAGAACCGCGATGATGACAAAAAGCACTGCCGCGGCAGTGAATCCGGCGGCCGCGCTGATCGGAGCAAACACCAGGATTCCGGCACCCGAGACGCCAGCCGCGATGATCCAGATCCAGACGTTGGGCCAGAGCTTCTCCTTGTACATTACCGAAGCCCCCGTAGACGATGAGCTGGGAACGGGCGCAGGGGAGCTTGATTCGGGCATATGCCAAGCTTTCCACCTTTGCCTGGCTATTTCATCTTGGCCGCCCCCTCCGCTCCCGCGGGCAACGGGCGGTACGTTCCCGGCCCGCCGGCCCAGGACAGGCAGACGCCTAGGTTCGACAACGGCGCGCGGGTTAGAGTGAGTGACTGTGACTGATCATCCCGCCACACTCGACACTGTCCCCGGCGAAGCGCCCGAAGCCCTGGCCACAGACGGCCCGGCCCCCACCCTCCAGGTCCAGCTGAAGATGCTGGATCCCGGCTTGGAGGCGCCTTCCTACGCGCACCCCGGCGACGCCGGCGCCGATCTTCGCGCCCGGGAAGACGTCGTCCTGCAGCCGGGGGAGCGCAAGCTCGTCCCCACCGGGGTGGCCATCGCGCTTCCCTACGGCTTTGTGGCACTGATCCACCCGCGCTCCGGCCTTGCCACCAAGCACGGCCTCACCATCGTCAACGCCCCCGGCACGGTGGACGCCGGCTACCGCGGCGAAATTTCCGTCACCCTGCTGAATACCGACCCCCGCCAGGCCATCGAACTGCGGCGCGGCGATAGAATTGCCCAGATGGTCATCCAACGGGTGGAACACGCGCAGTTCATCCCCGTCACCCAATTGAGCGAATCCGTGCGCGGCACGGGGGGATTCGGGTCAACCGGCGGGTTTACCCTTCCCTGAGCCGGATTTCCCGCCGGCAGCAGTGCCGACACGCAGCATAGAACGACGGCGGGGCCTCCCTGGGCCGGACCGGAACTTTTCACAACAAAGGAGACACCCTCATGGTCTTTGGGCTCGGCAGGAAAGCCAAGAAGGAACAGGCAGCCGAACCGGATGAACCGCTGACGGCCGCGGAGCCCGCGGACGCCGAGGCGGGCAGCACCGCACGCCGCGCCGACGGTCCCTTCGATGAATCTGAAATCAGCAGCCGCGACGGCTACGTTGACCTCGGTGCGCTCCTGATCACGCCCAGCGAGGGCCTCCAGCTGCGGCTGGAAGTTGAGGAAGCCACCCAGCGTGTGGTGGCCGTCACCATGGACCTCAACGGCTCAAGCCTCCAGCTGCAGGCGTTCGCTGCGCCCAAGACGGAAGAGCTGTGGGACGAAATCCGGGGGCAGATCGGCCAGTCCGTGGGCGCCCAGGGTGGCCAGGTCGAAGAGGTGGAGGGCGTGTTCGGGACTGAACTCGTAGCTAAGCTGCCTGCGGGCCTGCCTGACGGCAGCCAGGGCTACCGCGTTGCCCGCTTCATCGGCGTTGACGGTCCCCGCTGGTTCCTGCGCGGCGTCCTCGGCGGCGCCGCAGCCCTGGACCGTGAAGCGGCAGGACCGCTTGAAGCCCTGTTCAAGCAGGTGGTGGTGATCCGGGGCGACAGCCCCATGCCGCCCCGCGACCTTCTTCAGCTGCGCCTGCCCAAGGACGCAACCGCCACGCCTCCGCCGGCTGCTCCCAGCCTGCAGGAACCGGAGCGTGGTCCCGAAGTCACCCAGATTGGCTGATTCCGTGCCGGATGGAGCATCCCGGGACGGCGTCCACGTCGTACCACTCAGCCAGCTGCCCGCCAAGGGCCGGGTGCTCTGCCAGGGACGGATTGAGTCCATCACCTATGTTCCGGCGGACCGGAGCGCGGCGTTCAGTGCCATCCTCTCCGACTCTGAACCGGGCCGGCTGGGTCCTGCCGCGGGCCGCCGCCCCCGGCTCCGTGTGGTGTGGCTCGGACGCAGGCGGGTGCCTGGCATTGAAGCCGGCACGGAACTCCGCCTCGAAGGAATGCTGTCCCCGAGTGCAGGCCTGCCCACCATGTTCAACCCCCGCTACGAGATACTGTCCCGTCAGGAGAACGAATGACCGCGCCCCAGCCCAACCCCTCCTCCGGAGCACCCCGCCCGGGGGACAACAGGCCGGAGCAGGAGCCGGGGACACCCCAAGACCCCTCGCCCGTTGCCGGGCTGGCTGCAGAATACGCGGCGAAGGCGGGGCTCCACAGGACCCATGACGGCAGGGTGGATGTCCTGCGAAGCGCCGGCGGAGTGCAGGGCATCGCCGAAAGCATCATCCCGGGCCTGGTGTTCCTCATTACCTTCACCATCACCCAGGACCTCACTCCGTCCCTGGTAGCCGCGCTCGGCGCAGCTGCCGTGTTCACGGTTGTCCGCCTCATCCAGCGCCGGCCCTTGACCCAGGCACTCGCCGGTGTTGTCGGCGTCGGAATTTCCGCCTGGCTGGCCAACACCACGGGGAAAGCCGAGGACTTCTACCTGCCGGGCTTCTTCACCAACGCGGCGTACATCGTTGCGATGGTGGTCTCGATCCTGGTCAAGTGGCCGGTGGCCGGGCTCCTGTTCGGGTTTATCCGCAATGAGGGCCTCGACTGGCGCAAGGACCCGGCCCGGCTGAAGGCCTACCGCCTGGGCACCTGGATCATCGTTGCCGTCCTGGCGCTGCGGCTCATCGTCCAGGTTCCCCTGTACCTGATGGGCGCGGACGGGCTCGCCGCACTCGCCACCACCCGCCTGCTGATGGGCGCCCCGCTGTACATCCTGGGAGTGTGGGTGGCCTGGCTGGTGACCCGGCCGGCGCCGGCTGCGGACCAGACGGGGGAGGAACCAGCGCCGAAAGCGTGACCCCCAGTCCGCTTAGCCGTCGAAGCCGTCGTCCTCGAGGGCCTGCTGTTCCGCGGGGCCGGCCGTGGCTCTGACTCCGTCGTCCGGCTCCGTTTCCTCCGCGGATTCCGGCGAGAGCAGGGCGCGCAGCTGGTCCTCGGCGGCAATGGTGGTCACGAAGAACAGCTCGTCACCCCCGTCAATGACGTCGTCGCGGCTGGGGGTGATTGGGGCGTGGTCACGCAGGATTGCCACCAGGGTGGAATCCTCCGGCCAGGAGATCTGACCCACCGTCTGGCCGATCACGTGGGAGTCATGGGGGACGGTGAACTCCACGAGTGACGACACCCCGGTCTGAAGGGTCAGGAGCCGGACCAGGTCGCCGATCTCCACGGCCTCCTCCACCAGCGCTGTCATCAGCTGCGGCGTGTTGACAGCGACGTCCACGCCCCAGGAATCGTTGAACATCCAGTCGTTCTTCGGGTTGTTCACCCGGCCCACTGTGCGGCCTACACCGAACTCGGTCTTGGCCAGCAGGGACACCACAAGGTTGACCTTGTCGTCACCGGTGGCGGACACCACCACGTCCGCCTCTTCCACCTTGGCGCCCTGCAGGGTGCTCAGCTCGCAGGCGTCACCCACCAGCCAGTGCGCACCGCGGAGGCCGCTGCGGCCAATCACCTCCGGCTTGAGGTCAATCAGCAGAATTTCATGCTTGTGGGCCAGCAGTTCCCTGGCGATGGATGACCCGACGCTTCCCGCGCCGACAATAACGACCTTCACTGCATCTCCTTGGCGGGGGCTTTGGCCAGGATCTGGGCCACGTGCGTGGTGCGGTCAACCTGCATCATCGCGTGCACGGTGTCGCCGTCCTGGTAGGCGGTTCCCGCGTCGGGCAGCAGGCCTTCACCAAAGCGTGTGAGGTACGCCACCCGGATGTCCGCCGCTTTTTCGATGCTGCTGATCCGGTGCCCGATCCAGCCGGCGTCCAGGTCCAGTTCCCCCAGGACAAGGCGCCCGGAGGGTTCACGGAAATCGCCGGCAAGGTGCTGCTCGGGAAGGATGCGGCGCAGCACCTGGTCCGCGCTCCAG
This sequence comes from Arthrobacter sp. K4-10C, assembly GCF_059090085.1. Classification (NCBI taxonomy): domain Bacteria; kingdom Bacillati; phylum Actinomycetota; class Actinomycetes; order Micrococcales; family Micrococcaceae; genus Arthrobacter; species Arthrobacter sp. K4-10C. Next base: position 46,002 of record NZ_JBNHFI010000007.1, read on the forward strand.
CGCACGGCGGCAACCGTGGGGATACCCAGCCGCTGGTAAATCTCCGCGCGGCCGGGATCGTAGATGCGGGCCACGACGTGGGGGACATGGAACGTTTCGCGGGCTACGCGGGTGGCCAAAATGTTGGAGTTGTCACCGCTGGAAACAGCGGCGAACGCGTAGGCCTCGGCCACACCGGCCTGCTTGAGGGTGTCCCGGTCGAACCCGACCCCGGTCACCTTGCGGCCGGTAAACCCCTGCCGGAGCCGGCGGAAGGCGCGGTCGTCCTGGTCGATGATGGCAACGGAATGCCCGGCGTCCTCCAGCGTATGAGCCAGCGTCGCCCCCACCCGGCCACATCCCATGATCACGAAATGCGCCACCGTATCTCCTCTTTAATCCTGTGCAGGTTGTGCAGCTAGAACTCTACCGCCAGCATCCGGCGTTACCGCTGTCAAGGGACCGTCATGACATCATCCGGGAATCAGACTAGCTTTGTGGAGTGCTGACAATATTCAACGCCGTCAAACGCGTGCTGGTGGGCAGGCCGTTCCGGAACGACCGGATGGCCCACACTCTGCTCCCGAAGAAAATCGCCCTTCCGGTTTTCGCGTCGGACGCCCTGTCATCGGTGGCGTACGCGCCGGACGAAATCCTGCTCACCCTTGCGCTGGCCGGTGTCAGTGCGGTCGCGTTCTCACCCTGGGTGGGCCTGGCCGTGATGGTGGTCCTGCTGACAGTCGTGGCCTCATACCGGCAGAATGTCCACGCCTACCCATCGGGTGGCGGTGACTACGAGATCGCGGGCGAGAACCTTGGAAAGTACGCGGGCCTCACCGTGGCCTCGGCCCTCCTGGTGGACTACGTCCTGACCGTTGCCGTGTCCATGTCGTCCGCAGCTTCCTACCTGACAACGGCGGTCCCGTCCCTGCACGGACAGCAAGCCACGATTGCCGGCATCGGCGTCGTCATCCTCGCACTGGTGAACCTGCGCGGCATCAAGGAAGCCGGCAGCGTGTTCGCCGTACCCACCTACATTTTCATGGCGTCCATTTTCGGCATGACCGCCGTCGGCATCTTCCAGGCGGCCACGGGGCAGTTGGGCGAGGCACCCTCGGCCAAGTTCACCATCGTCCCCGCACCCGGCTTCGACGAAGGGCTCGTGGGGCTGGCCGGCGCCTTCCTGCTCCTGCGCGCTTTCTCGTCCGGAGCCGCCGCGCTCACCGGAGTGGAGGCCATCAGCAACGGAGTGCCCAACTTCCGTCCGCCAAAAAGCAAGAACGCCGCCACCACCCTGCTGCTCCTTGGTGTCATCGGGGCGGCAATGTTGGCCGGCATCATGTTCCTCGCCCAGGCCACGAAGGTCCACATTGTCCTGGATCCGGCTACCGAATTCCTGCTGAACGGCATCCCGCTGCCCGAGGGCTACATCCAGAATCCCGCCATCAGCCAGATTGCCCAGACCATCTTCGGCGCCGGTTCCATCCCCTTCTACATCGTGGTGGCCGCCACCGGGATCATCCTGGTGTTCGCCTCCAACACGGCGTTCAACGGATTCCCGGTCCTGGGCTCCATCCTGGCCCAGGACGGCTACCTTCCCCGCCAGCTCCGGACGCGCGGCGACCGGCTCGCCTTCAGCAACGGCGTCCTGGCCCTCGCGGCCGGTGCGCTGGTGCTGATCGTCGCCTTCGACGCTGATGTGACCAAACTCATCCAGCTCTACATCGTGGGCGTCTTCATCTCGTTCACGGCCAGCCAGCTGGGCATGATCCGGCACTGGGGCCGGGAGCTCAAACTGGCCAAAGACAAGGCCGTGCGGCGGCGCATGGTCAAGTCCCGCACCATCAACAGCATCGGCTTCGGCATGACCGCGCTGGTCCTGGTGATCGTGCTGATCACCAAGTTCGAGCAGGGCGCCTGGATCGCGCTGCTGGCCATGTTCGTCCTCTTCCTCATCATGTGGAGCATCCGGGCGCACTACGACAACGTGGCCAAGGAACTGGCGGTGGATGAGGACGCGTCCCCGCGGGCCCTGCCCACCAGGGTGCACGCAGTCCTGCTGGTGTCCCACGTGCGCAAGCCCGTTCTGCGCGCCCTGGCGTATGCCCGGGCGTCCCGGCCCTCGCGGCTGGACGCCATTACGGTGGACATCGATGCGGAGGAGACGGCACAGACCGTGGCCGACTGGGAAAAGCTCGACATCCCCGTGCCCCTGACTGTGCTGGCGAGCCCCTACCGCGAGACGGTCACGCCAATCATGGAGTACATCAAGCAGATGCGGCTTGATTCCCCGCGCGACCTTATCGTGGTGTACATCCCCGAATATGTCGTGGGTAAGTGGTGGGAGCAGCTGGTGCACAACCAGACCGCACTGCGCATCAAGACCCGGCTGCACTTCGAACCCGGGGTCATGGTGGCCAGCGTTCCCTGGCAGCTCAAATCATCCGAAGAAGCCAAGTACCTCCAGGACGTCCAATGACCGCCAGAACCTCCACCACCTCCGCCGCCGCACCGCAGGCGGGCGGGCACAGCGGCGAAGAAGCCGTACTCGACGTCGGGCCGGTTGCCCATGGCGGCCATTGCGTAGCCCGGTATGAGGGCCGCGTCATCTTTGTCCGGCACGCCATTCCCGGCGAGAAGGTACGCGTGCGACTGACGGACGCGGAGGAGAAGGCAAAGTTCTGGCGGGCCGACGTCATCGAAGTCCTGGAAGCATCGCCGGACCGTGTGGAGCACTTCTGGCGGCCCGCGGATTCGCCCCGTGCCTGGCAACACGGGCGGCCGCCGGTGGGCGGGGCCGAGTTCGGGCACGTCACACTCGCCCGGCAGCGCAGCCTCAAAGCCGACGTGCTTGCAGAGCAGCTCCGCCGGCTGGCCGGCGTCGAACTCTCCCCGGAGGTGGAGCCTGCAGATGCCGGCACGGGCACTAAGGGAGCAGCGGCCGACGGCGGCACGGGCCTTGGCTGGCGGACGCGCGCCAGCTTCTCGGTCACCCCCGGCGGGAAGCTGGGCATGCACGCGCACCGGTCCGGCCACATTGTCCCCGTGCGGGACATGCCGCTGGCAACCGGCGCCATCAACGCACTGCAGCTTTGGAACCTCGACCTGCAAGGAATTGAGCGGGTTGAGGTGGCTGCGCCGGCCAACGGTTCCCGGCCGCTGGTGCTGCTGGCCCCGGGCCCGGGGACGAAGCCGAAGCGGCTGGCAGCGGTTGCGGCCCAACTGCCCGACGACGTGTCCGTCGCTTCCTTCGATCCGGTGACGGAGGACGTCGCCCAGCTGCGGGGCCGTACCTGGGTGCAGGAATCGGCGGCCGGGCACGAATACCGCGTCACGGGTGCAGGGTTCTGGCAGATCCACCGCGACGCGCCCGGGACGCTTGTGGGGGCTGTCACAGAATTCCTGCACAGTGGCGGGTTCCTGCACGCCGGCGCCGTCGTGGCCGATCTCTATGCCGGTGCCGGACTTTTCACCGCAGTGCTCGCCGATGCAGTGGGGGAGACGGGGTCGGTCCTGTCCGTGGAGGGTGCCCCCGGAACCAGCCGGGATGCCCGCAAAAACCTGCACGCAGCTCCGCAGGTGGAGATAGCCCAGGGAAGGGTGGAGCGTGTCCTCCGCCAGAAACCGCGGAATTTTGATGCCCTGGTCCTGGACCCGCCCCGGGCGGGCGCCGGAAAGGCCGTTGCGGGCCAGCTTGTCGCAGCGCAGCCCCGGGCCATTGCCTACGTGTCCTGCGACCCCGCGTCGTTCGCGCGTGACGTGGGTTACTTCAGGCAGTCCGGCTGGCAGCTGGCGGGCCTTCGCGCCTTCGACCTGTACCCCCACACCCACCATCTGGAGACGGTGGCGCTCCTGACTCCGGGTCCATGATGCCGCCGCCTTTTTCGACTACGATGGCCGTAGTAGTCCCACGTCGCGCCCCGTATTCTCGGCCGGCCGTGTGCAATTTTCGGGCCCGGACTTATTTAGGGCGTCCTAACTAGCAGGCGGTCAACCGCGCGACAAAGATGAAACTGTTGCGAGAGGAGTCCTGCGATGAGCACTGTGGACAGCTTCGGTTCAAAAGGCAAACTTAATGTAGCCGGAACCGAGTACGAAATTTTCCGGTTGAACTCCGTTGAAGGTGCAGAAAACCTTCCGTTCAGCCTCAAGGTATTGCTTGAAAACCTGTTGAGGACCGAGGACGGCGCGAACATCACTGCCGATCACGTCCGCGCCTTGGCAGGCTGGGATCCGAATGCCCAGCCCGATACAGAAATCCAGTTCACGCCGGCACGCGTGATCATGCAGGACTTCACCGGCGTTCCCTGCGTGGTTGACCTGGCGACGATGCGCGAAGCGGTCAAGGAACTGGGCGGCGACCCCAAGCGGGTCAACCCGCTGGCTCCGGCCGAAATGGTCATTGACCACTCCGTCCAGATCGATGCCTTCGGCAACTCCGGCGCGCTGGAGCGCAACATGGAGATCGAATACCAGCGAAATGGCGAGCGTTACCAGTTCCTGCGCTGGGGCCAGACCGCGTTCGATGACTTCAAGGTGGTCCCCCCGGGAACCGGCATCGTGCACCAGGTCAACATCGAATACCTGGCGCGCACCGTCATGACCCGCGAAGTGGGCGGCGTCCTGCGTGCCTACCCGGACACCTGCGTGGGCACCGACTCGCACACCACAATGGTCAACGGCCTGGGCGTGCTCGGCTGGGGCGTCGGCGGCATTGAAGCCGAGGCCGCCATGCTCGGCCAGCCCGTCTCCATGCTCATCCCGCGCGTGGTCGGCTTCAAGCTGAGCGGCAGCATCCCTGCCGGCGCCACGGCCACCGACGTGGTGCTTACCATCACCGAGATGCTGCGCAAGCACGGCGTCGTGGGCAAGTTCGTGGAGTTCTACGGCGAGGGCGTGGCCGCTGTGCCGCTGGCCAACCGCGCCACCATCGGCAACATGAGCCCTGAGTTCGGTTCCACGGCAGCAATGTTCCCGATCGACGACGTCACCCTGGACTACCTGCGCCTGACCGGGCGTTCGGAGCAGAACGTGGCACTCGTGGAGGCTTACGCCAAGGAGCAGGGCCTCTGGCACGACGCTTCCCGCGATATCAAGTTCTCCGAGTACCTGGAACTGGACCTCTCGACGGTTGTCCCGTCCATCGCCGGCCCCAAGCGCCCGCAGGACCGCATCGAGCTGACCGAGGCCAAGGACGAGTTCCGCCACGACCTCAAGAACTACGTCTCCCACGACGCCAACGCCGGCACCTTGGACGAGTCGCTCGAAGAGACCTTCCCGGCCTCCGATTCGCCCTCCTTCACCGCCGGAGCCACCAACATCTCCGACACCGACCGCGAGCCGCCGAAGTACTCGGCAGCCCACGGCGGCGCCGGACGCATCACCAGCCCGGTCCCCGTGAAGATGGCCGACGGGCGCGAGTTCGAGCTGGACCACGGTGCGGTGACCATCGCATCCATCACGTCCTGCACCAACACGTCCAACCCCTCGGTCATGCTGGCCGCCGCTGTCCTGGCCCGCAACGCCGTGGACAAGGGCCTTACGTCCAAGCCCTGGGTCAAGACCTCCGTTGCACCCGGCTCCAAGGTGGTCACCGACTACTACGAGAAGTCCGGCCTGACCCCCTACCTGGAGAAGCTCGGCTTCTACATCGTGGGCTACGGCTGCGCCACCTGCATCGGCAACTCCGGCCCGCTGGAAACCGAGATTTCCGAGGCCGTCCAGGCCAACGACCTCGCCGTCGCGGCCGTCCTCTCGGGCAACCGCAACTTCGAAGGCCGCATCAACCCGGACGTCAAGATGAACTACCTGGCCTCCCCGCCGCTGGTCATCGCGTACGCCCTGGCCGGTTCCATGGACTTCGACTTCGAAACCGACGCCCTGGGCCAGGACCAGGCCGGCAACGACGTCTTCCTGAAGGACATCTGGCCGAACCCGGTTGAGGTCCAGCAGGTCATCGATTCCTCGATCGACAAGGAAATGTTCGCCAAGGGTTACGAAGGCGTCTTCGAAGGTGACGACCGCTGGAAGGCGCTCGACACCCCCGCCGGCGACACCTTCGCCTGGGATCCGAGCTCCACCTACGTCCGTAAGCCCCCGTATTTTGAGGGCATGCAGGCGAAGCCGGAGCCGGTCAAGGACATCACCGGCGCCCGCGTCCTGCTGAAGCTGGGCGATTCGGTCACCACCGACCACATCTCCCCGGCCGGTTCCTTCAAGTCGGACACCCCCGCCGGCCAGTACCTGCTGGCCAACGGCGTGGAGCGCAAGGACTTCAACTCCTACGGCTCCCGCCGCGGCAACCACGAGGTGATGATCCGCGGAACCTTCGCGAACATCCGCATCAAGAACCAGATCCTGGACGGCGTCGAAGGCGGCTACACCCGCGACTTCACGCAGGAAGGCGGCCCGCAGGCCTTCGTTTACGACGCTGCGCAGAACTACCAGGCAGCGGGCACGCCGCTGGTGGTCCTGGCCGGCAAGGAGTACGGTTCCGGTTCGTCCCGTGACTGGGCCGCCAAGGGTACCGCCCTCCTGGGCGTCAAAGCGGTCATCGCCGAGAGCTACGAGCGCATCCACCGCTCCAACCTCATCGGAATGGGCGTGCTGCCCCTGCAGTTCCCGGCCGGCGAGTCGGCTGCATCGCTGGGCCTGACGGGCACGGAGACGTTCTCCGTAGAGGGCGTGACCGCTCTGAACGAAGGCACCACGCCCAAGACCCTCAAGGTCACGGCTACCGCCGAAGACGGTTCCGCCACCTCGTTCGACGCAGTCCTGCGCATCGACACCCCGGGTGAAGCGGACTACTACCGCAACGGCGGCATCCTGCAGTACGTTCTGCGCCAGATCTCCGCTAACTAGCGGTAACTGCCAAGCAGCAAGCATTCCCCGAAGCCCCGGCCGGTCACGGACCAGCCGGGGCTTCGGCTTTGCGGGTGAGCCTGCCCTACGGACCGAGGCGTTAGAGTTAAACGGCACGTCTACCACCTGAAGGAGGGGTCATTGGGCATTTTGGACACCATCCGGAATCCGCAGGACCTGAACGAGTTGACCGAAGAACAGCTCAGGCAGCTGGCTTCGGAGATCAGGGAATTCCTGATCACGAACGTTTCCCAGACGGGCGGTCACCTCGGGCCCAACCTCGGCGTGGTGGAACTGACCCTCGCCGTGCACCGCATCTTCGACTCGCCGCGTGACAGCATCGTCTTCGATACCGGCCACCAGTCGTACGTCCACAAGCTGCTCACCGGACGCCAGGACTTCACCACCCTCCGCCAGGAAGGCGGCCTGTCCGGATACCCGTCACGCGCCGAGTCCGAACACGACATCGTGGAGAGCTCACACGCCTCCTCCTCACTGTCCTGGGCGGACGGAATTTCCCGTGCCCGCCAGCTGACGGGCGACGGCGACCGGCACGTCGTCGCCGTCGTGGGTGATGGCGCCCTCACCGGCGGCATGGCCTGGGAAGCCATCAACAATATCGCTGCGGACAAGCGGCGCCGCGTCGTCATCGTGGTCAATGACAACGGCCGGTCCTACGCCCCCACCGTGGGCGGATTCGCGGACTACCTGGCCTCCCTGCGGCCCACCATCGACTCGTTCCGTACAGCCCCCGCCTACGAGGTGGCGCTGGACTGGTGGAAGAAGAAGCTCCAGGACGGCGGCCCGGTGGGCCAGTTCACCTACAAGAGCCTGCATGCCATGAAGAAGGGCATCAAGGACTGGTGGGCTCCGCAGGGCATGTTCGAGGACCTGGGCATGAAGTACATCGGCCCCGTCGACGGCCACAACCTCCAGGCGATGGAGCACGCCCTCGCCACGGCCAGGCACTACAACGGCCCGGTCATCGTGCACGCCATGACCGAGAAGGGGCACGGGTACGCCCCGGCCCGCGCGCACGAGGCTGACCAGTTCCATGCCGTCGGTATCATCGACCCCGAAACCGGTGAGCCCACCGGGACGGCCGGCGCCAAATCATGGACCTCCGTTTTCGCGGACGAGATCGCGGCGATCGCTGATGAGCGCCGGGACGTCGTGGGCATCACCGGCGCCATGCTGATCCCCGTTGGGCTGCACAAGTTCGCCGCCAGGCACCCGGAGCGGGTGATCGACGTCGGCATCGCCGAGCAGCATGCGCTGACCTCCGCAGCGGGCATGGCGTTCGGCGGCCTGCACCCGGTGGTTGCCGTCTACGCCACCTTCCTCAACCGCGCCTTCGACCAGTTGCTCATGGACGTGGCCCTGCACAAGGCCGGCGTCACCATCGTCCTGGACCGGGCCGGCGTCACCGGTCCTGACGGCGCCAGCCACCACGGCATGTGGGACATGGCCATGGTCCAGATCGTTCCGGGTCTCCATCTCGCTGCTCCCCGTGACGCCTCCAGGCTGCGGGAAGAGCTCCGCGAAGCCGTCGCCATCAGCGATGCGCCCAGCATTGTCCGCTTCTCGAAGGGATCCGTCGGCGCCGAGGTTGAAGCGTTGGAGCGGCTCAGCGACGGCGTGGACATCCTGGCCCGCCGCCCCGCCGGATCCACCGAAAATGATGTCCTGATCATCAGTGTCGGCGCAATGTCGGAACTGTCCCTGGACGTTGCCAACCGGCTGGGAGCCCAGGGCATCAGCACCACGGTGGTGGACCCGCGGTGGGTCCTTCCCGTCCGCCGTTCCATCATCGCCCTTGCCTCGCACCACCGGCTGGTGGTCTGCATCGAGGACGGCGTCCGGGCCGGCGGCGTCGGTTCCCGCATCCGGCAGGAAATGCGCGCCGCAGGCGTGGACACTGCCCTGAACGAGGTTGGCCTGCCTGTCGAGTTCCTGGACCACGGCACCCGCAGCCAGGTGCTGGAGCGGGTGGGACTCACCGCGCAGCAGATCACGCACGACGTCGTCGCGCAGGTTCTGGGGACCAAGGTCCCCTTTGCGCGCCCGCTGCCGGGGCAACAGCATCCCACTACCGGCAGCCTTCCGATCCTGTGAGGGGAGAGGACGAGCTGAAGTATCCGGGCGTCCTGGCTGAATCACCGGATGGGGACAACCCCGGCGCGGCCCGGATGCCGGAACGCCTGGAGCCCGGCCAGCTGGTTGTGGCCCGCAACCGCAAGTGGAACGGGAAGGCCCACTGGGTGGTGCCGGGCCGTTACCTCGGCGAGGACCGGCATGGCTGGTGGATCTTCCAAGGCACCAACGAATTCTGCTCACGGCCGGGCGCCGCGTTCTACACCAGGTCTGACGCCGTGCTCCTGGTACCCCGCGAGGGCGACTGGGTGGCCACCTTCTACGATGACGCCCACCCGGGCGGTGTCCGGATCTACATCGACCTGGCCGTTGCCCACGAGTGGAACCCGATCCGTCCCAAGGTCACGGAGTTCCATGTCATCGACATGGACCTGGACGTTGTCCGGACGGCCAGCCGCGGCGTGTTCATCGATGACGAGGACGAATTTGCCGAACACCGGGTGAGCATGGAGTACCCGCTGGCACTGGCCGAGTCCCTCCAGGAATCAGCCAGCCAGCTTTACCAGGCCGTCAAGGCACAAGAAGCACCATTCGACGGCACCGACGCCGGATGGTTCACAAAGGGACGTCAATGAGCGGAATTGTCAGGGTCTATCAGCGCGACGACGAGGGCGTCCTCCACTTCCGGGAAGCCTGGTTTGACGAGGAGTACAGCCAGTTCGTGATGAACTTCGGCGTGGTGGGCCACCAGAGCAGGACGGAAGAGACGGACGTTGCCGATGCCGCTGCCGCCGAAGCGCTGCTGGACGCATTCGCCGCACAATGCGCCGAAGACGGCTACGCGGAGATTCCGGACGAGGAGCAATTCTGGGTGGTGGCACAGTTCGCCCTGAAGACCAGGGAAGGAACCGAACGGGACCGGTACCTTGAGGAAAAGGCCACGGATGCCCTGATCAGCCACCTTGCCTGGCGTGGGCTCGGGACCGTTGACCGGTCCGAATTCACGGACTTCAAGCTCAACATCTTCTGCCTCTGCCCGGACGCCAACAAAGCCGCCAACGCCATCAAGGTCTGCGCCCGCGGCGAGGACCTGGACTTCACCAAGCTGAGCATCGCCGCCGCTCCCTTCAGGGAACCGGACAAGTTCAAACTGAAGCACTCCGCCAAGTCCGCCACGACGTTCAGCCTTTAGGAGATTCCCGTGACCACCTACCGCCGTGTCGGTAAGTCCGGGCTGACCGTCTCCACGGTCGGCCTGGGGTGCAACAACCTGGGCCGCGCCAACACCGCCACCGAGACCCAGGAAGCCACGGACGCCGTGGTCTCGGCAGCGCTCGAGGCCGGGATCACGCTGTTCGATGTCGCCGACACGTATGGCCGGGAGCCGGGGCTCAGCGAAACCATGCTGGGCAAGGCCCTGGGCAACCGCCGGGCCGACGCCGTGGTGGCCACCAAGTTCGGGATGGACATGAAGGGCGCCAACGGCCCCGATTTCGGTGCGCGCGGTTCGCGACGGTACATCGTGCGGGCCGTGGAGGCTTCGCTGCGGCGGCTGGGCACGGACTGGATTGATCTTTACCAGTTCCACACCCCGGACCCGCTGACCCCCATCGATGAAACGCTTTCGGCCCTCGACGCCTTGGTCGTCAGCGGCAAGGTCCGGTATATCGGCCATTCCAACCGTGCTGGCTGGCAGATCGCCCAGGCCGAATACGTGGCGCGAGAGCTGGGCGGCGCGCGTTTCATTTCCACCCAGAACCACTACAACCTCCTGGACCGGCGCGCGGAGCTGGAAGTGACACCGGCTGCCGAAGAGTTCGGCCTGGGTGTCCTGCCGTATTTCCCGCTGGCCAACGGCCTGCTTACGGGCAAGTACTCACCCGGGCACGCGCCCGAGGGTTCCCGGCTCAGCCACACGCGGACGCACATGGTGCACGACGCCGACTGGGAGCAGCTGGACAGGTTCAGCCGCTTCGCCAAGGAACGCGGGCTCACCGAAGTCGACGTCGCGTTTTCCTGGCTCGCCGCGCAGCCGTCGGTAGCCAGCATCATTGCCGGCGCCACCCGGCCCGAGCAAGTCATTCAGAACGCCGTGGCCGCGGACTGGACCCCGTCCGTGGCGGACCTGCAGGAACTGGACGACATCTTCCCAGCGGTGCCCAAGGTGGCACTCTTCTAACCCGGCATGACCGCCTACCTCCTGGACGTCGATACCGGCATCGACGACGCGCTTGCCCTTGCCTACCTGGCCGCCCTTCCCGGCACGGAGTTCGTTTCAGTGACGGCAACGCCCGGGAACGTCGACGCGGAGCAGGTGGCCCGCAACACCCTTGCGCTGCTGGAACTGTGCGGCCGGCCCGGAGTGGAAGTGGCCATCGGTGCCCGTAACCCGCTGTCCATACCGCTGCTGACCACGCCGGAAACGCACGGCCCCCAGGGCATCGGCCATGCCGTCCTGCCGGAACCGGAAGGGCGGGTGTCGCAGCGCCACGCCGTCGACCTTTGGGTGGAACACGCCAGGGCGCGGCCGGGTGAGCTGACGGCCCTGATCACGGCACCGCTGACCAACTTCGCGCTGGCGCTCCGGAAGGAGCCGGACCTCCCGGAACTCCTGGCAAACGTGGTGGTCATGGGAGGCTGCTTCTACTACCAGGGAAACACCACTCCCACCGCGGAATGGAACACCCATGTGGACCCGCATGCCGCCAAGGAGGTCTATGCCGCCTACCGCGGGCGCCCGCTGGAGAAACTTCCGGTGGTCTGCTCGCTGGATACCACCGAACGCATTGAGATGCGCCCCGACCATCTCCGGCAGCTCGCCGAGGCGGCGGGCGCCATCCCGGAAGTGGTGCTGCCGGACCAGCCGGAAGGGCAACGGAGCACCTCGGACAACGTGCTGATCAGGCACCTGTCCGATGCGCTGAGGTTCTATTTCGAGTTCCACCGGCGGTACGACCAGGGCTACCTCGCCCACGTCCACGACTTCTTCGCCGCCGGGGTTGCGGCAGGAACGCTGGAATACACGGCACGACCCGCCACCGCTGACGTCGAAACAGAGTCGCCGCTGCTCATTGGAACAACAGTGGCCGACTTCCGGGGCCTTTGGGGCATCCCGCCCAACGCCAGGATCGTCTCCGGAAACAACCCGGAGCAGGCCTTTCGCGAACTGGTGTCCGCCGTCGGAGGCCTCGCTGCCCGGCTCGGCTGACCCGGCTCGGCCGAGCAGGCCAGGCAGCCAGCCAGGTGCAGCTCCGCGCCGGTAGAATGGTCGGCGGCCCCGCCGGTGAGAATCCGGTGCGGCTGCTGCCGAGGTGACATAGGCGGCGTTCCGCACGGCCCGGCACCTTCCGGGCCCTCCGTGCCGCACCCTGAAGGAACCACCATGTCATCGCCCTCCCTGACGTTGCCGTCCCCGGCCCCCGCCGCTGCCCGCAGGCGCCGGCTTCTGGAAATCCTCGGCGCCCTGGCCATCGCCGGGACCTACATGTACCTTGTGCTCAACCAACCCGCAGACATCACCGGCGGCCCCGGCAGCGTACCCGCCCTGATCGCACTGTCCGGCTTCCTGGCGGGCGCCATCCTGCTGATCGTCGCCGTCCTGCCCACCCTGCCCGCCTCCACTGTCGTGCTGATCCCGGTGGCGCTGGTCCTGAACATCGTGCTTGGCCAGTTCGTTGGCAGCACGCTGGTCCCGTTCTACCTGGACGCAGTCGGCACCGTCCTGATTGCCGTCATGGCAGGACCGGCAGCCGGTGCCGCCACGGGCGCATTGAGCAGCATCGTCTGGTCCTTCTTCAACCCCACTGTGCTTCCGTTCGCCGCCGGTGCCGCACTGATCGGCGGCCTCGCCGGACTTGCCGCCCGCTACGGCCTGTTCCGCCGCTTCTACCTGGCCCCCGTTGCGGGTTTCGCCACCGGCATCATCGGCGGCGTGGTGTCCGCCCCGGTGGCGGCCTTTGTCTTCGGCGGCACGTCCGGCGTGGCCACCGGTGCGATCGTCAGCGCTTTCCGCTCGATGGGCGATACCCTCCTGGCGGCCATCACCAAGCAGGCGCTTATCTCGGATCCCATGGACAAGGCCATCGTCTTCACCGTTGTGGCCGTCCTGGCTTACACGCTGCCGCGGCGGGCCCGACTGCAGTTCCCGTTCGTCCGCAGGCACCGCGTCCTGGCCGCCAGGGCAGCGGAGCAGGAAGCAGTGCGGGGACCGGCCCGGGCTTCCTGAGGTACCGGTGCGGCTCCATCCACTCACCGGGTTGGCTGCGGCGGGCAGCACAGCGGTCATCACGACGGCGGCAGCGCGCCTCCCGCTGTCCCTCGCCGTAGCTGCGGCCGCCCTGGGCGTGTCGGCGGCGGCCGGCACAGCCCGCAGGATGCTGCCTGCCGCGGCGGCCGTTCTGGTGCCCCTGGGACTGTCCCTGCTGCTTGTGCACGGGCTGTCCTTTCCGGAAGGCCTGACCGTCCTGGCCCGGTGGGGTCCTGCCCGCGTCACCGCGGAAGGCCTCGGCTTCGCGCTGGAGCGGGCAGCCCAGTTGTCCGCGGTGGTCCTGGTCCTGCTGGCCTTCTCCTTCAGCGTCAGCGTCCCGGACCTGGTGGCCGCCTTGTCCGCACGGGTCATCCAGGGCCGGTTCGGGTTCGTGCTGGCGTCCACCCTTACCCTGCTGCCGGCCATCACGGCCCGCGTTGAACGGATCCGGCAGGCCCAGGAATCCCGGGGGCTGGTGATCCGGCGGGGCCTGCTGCACCGGGTGGCCGCCTTCCGGCTGCAGGCGGTCCCGCTGGTCCTGTCCCTGGTGGATGACGCCGGAACCCGGGCCGCGGCCCTGGAGGCGCGCGGTTTCAGCAGCACCGGCCCCCGGACCAGCTACCGTGTCGTGGCGGATTCCCCGACGCAGCGCCTCCTGCGCGTTGTGCTGCTGCTCGCGGCGGCTGCCGTCGTTGCAGTGCGGCTGTGGCCGGGCGGGACGGGAAGCTGAACGTGCATACCCGGCCATCTCCGGTACTGGCGGCCGGCATCCGGAGCTTCGCTTTCCACGACGGCGACGCGCCGGTACTCCGCGACGTGGACGTCGCGGTCGCCCCGGGAACGCTGACCGCTATCCTGGGCACCTCCGGAAGCGGCAAGTCCACCCTGGGCAGGCTCCTTGCCGGCTGGCTGTCCCCGGGTGCGGGCGGCAAGTTGATCGGGTTCCTGGAACTGGCCGGCACGAGGCTGGCGTTCGACGGCAGCACAGCGGACCCGCGGATCGATCCGGCGCAGTGGGGCCGCCACGTGGGATTCGTTCCCCAGGAAGCTTCCGCCGTCCTGTCCACGGTCAAGGAAACTGTGGCGGAGGAACTGGCGTTCGGCCTGGAAAACGCGGGAATTGGCCGGCCCGCCATGCAGGCCGCGGTGGAGCACACTGCCGGCCTGCTGGGCCTCACCGGGCTGTTGGAGCGGGATCCCGCACGGCTGTCCGGCGGACAGTTGCGCCGCCTGGCCATCGGCTGCGCCATCATCACCCGCCCGCCGGTACTGGTCATGGACGAGCCATTTGCTTCCCTTGACGCCGGGGGCGCCCGCGAACTGGGGAACCTTGTGCGTGGCCTGGTAAAGGCCGGAACCGCCGTCGTGATCCTCAGCCAGGCAGTTGACGCTCCACTGCTGGACGCCGCAACGTGGATTGTCCTGGTGGAGGGTACGGTCAAGGCCGGCGGGCCGCCCGCCTTGCTGCAGTCCGGCCACGCGGTACCGTCGGGAATCCGGCGTCCGCACAACGCCCCGCCCGGAAAACCGCAAATACGCCGCAGCGCCGGCAGTACCGCCCCTGCCCTGGAACTGCGCACCGTCTCCTTCGGCTACCGGCCGGATACGCACCGCGGGAGCACAGGTTATCGGCAAAGGCGCAGGAGCACCGCTGCCGGCACCAACCCGCCAACAGTGCTGCAGAGGATTGACCTCGCTGTCCATCCGGGCGAAATCGTGGCCATCACGGGTCCCAACGGGGCGGGAAAGTCCACGCTTCTGCGCCACTTCAACGGCCTGTTAAGGCCCGCTGCCGGAACGGTCCTGGTCCTGGGCTCCGATATTGCCGGGGTGCCCGTAGGCACTACGGCGGCGTCCGTGGGCCTGCTGTTCCAGCATCCGCGGGACCAGCTGTTCGAGCGGACCGTCCTGCGGGAGGTCAGCTTCGGCCTGGACCGGCTCCCTGGCCGCACCGAGGCCGGTGAACGGGCGGAGGCGGCGCTGGCCTGCGTCGGGCTGGACGGGGCAGCCCTCAAAACCCCGCCGAGCTGTCCGCGTCCCGCCAGCGGCTGCTCGCCCTTGCGACGGTTCTTGCCCGCAAGCCGGCCGTTCTTGCGCTTGACGAACCCACCGCCGCGCTCGACGGCGAGGGCCTTGCCGTGCTCGACGCTGCGGTCCGGTCCGCCGCGGCGGAGGGCGCCGCCGTCGTGCTGGTCACCCATGACATGGGTTACGCACGCTCGGCGGCGCACCGCACCGTGATGCTCAACGGCGGCCGGCTGGCCGTGGCGGAGTGAACTGCTGTCCGGCTAGGCCGCAGCAGGGCGGGAAGCCACTCCGGGCGGCAGGAACAGTTTGCCGTTGACGCGCTCCGAGGCTCCAACCCGGTCCAGGTAGGGGGTGATGCCGCCCAGGAACATGGGCCATCCGGCGCCGAGGATCATGCAGAGGTCGATGTCCTCCGGGCCGGCCACCACGCCTTCGTCCAGCATGAGGCCGATCTCCTCGGCGAGGGCGTCCTGCGTGCGGCGCAGTACGTCGTCGGCAGTTGAGGGACTGGTCCCGAAGGACATGAGTGACAGGGTGGATTCGGGTATCCGCCTGGAGCCGTCCGGGCCAGTTTCCCAGATGCCCTTCACCCCGTTGTCGATAAGTTTCTGCAGGTTGGCGGATACCTGGAAGCGATCGCCGAAAGCGGCGTTTAGCGATTCCTGGACGTGCTGGGCGACGGGCAGCCCCACCATGGCGAGCAGCGTGAAGGGGGTCATCGGCAGGCCCATGGGGCGCAGGGCGTTGTCCGCTACGTCGGCCGCAGTGCCCTCGTCGAAGGCCGCGGTCACCTCGCCCATCAGCCGCAGCAGGATTCGGTTGACCACGAACGCGGCGGCGTCCTTGACCAGCACCCCGGTCTTCTTCAGACCCTTGGAGAGCTCGAACGCCGTGGCAAGAACCGCGTTATCGGTCCGCGGGGCCCTGACGATTTCCAGCAGCGGCATCACGGCCACCGGATTGAAGAAGTGGAAGCCCACCAGCCTTTCCGGATGCTGCAGGTCCTCCGCCATGGCAGTCACCGAAAGAGAGGAGGTATTGGTGGCCAGGATGCAGTCCGGTGTGACGATTGCTTCCAGCTCGGCGAACACCTGCTTCTTGACGCGGAGCTCTTCAAAGACGGCTTCGATGACAAAGTCGGCATCCGCGAAGACGTCCTTGGACACCGAACCCGTCACCAGCGCCTTGGTGCGGTTGGCGGCGTCCTGGTTGATCCGATTTTTGCCCAGGAGCTTGTCCACTTCGGCATGGACGTAGCCGACGCCCTTGTCCACCCGGGCCTGGTCGATGTCCGTCATCACCACAGGCACTTTCAACTGCCGTGCGAAGAGCAGCGCGAGCTGGCTTGCCATCAGGCCGGCGCCCACCACGCCCACCTTGGTGACCGGACGTGCGAGTTTGCGGTCGGGGGCACCTGCCGGGCGTTTTGACCGCTTCTGCACGAGGTCCAGGAAGGCGTAGACCGTGGCGCGGAACTCGTCGGTCTGCATGAGGTCGGCAAGTGTTTCGCATTCCAGCCCAGCGGATTCGCCCTGGCTCATGGTGCGGTTGGCCTCGAGGATGTCCAGGACCTTGCCCGGCGCTGGTGCGGCGTTTGAGGTCTTCGCCTCCACGAACCGGCGCCCTGCTGCCACTGCACCAGCCCACCGTTCGGCCACGCCCGGTGCTGCGGGGTCGACGGCGTTGGGGCGTTCCGGGACAACGTCCCCGGAGATGACCCGCGCGGCCCATGCCAGGGATTGCTCCAGGAAGTCCGCCGGCTCAAAGACCGCGTCCGCAATTCCCAGCTCGAAGGCCTGGGGTCCGGTCAGTGTGCGGTTGTTGCTGAGCGGATTTTCGATCATGACTTTGACCGCGTTTTCCGGGCCGATCAGCCGCGGCAGGAGGTAGACGCCGCCCCAACCAGGTACAAGGCCGATGAACGCCTCCGGAAGTGCCAGTGCGCCGGCCCCGGTGGACACGGTGCGGTAGGTGGACTGCAGGGCAACTTCCAGTCCGCCGCCCAGTGCTGCACCGTTGATGAAGGCGAAGCTGGGTACCCCCAGGTTGGCGAGGGTGCCATACACGTCGTGGCCCAGTTGCGCCATCCACAGGCCATGTTCGTGCTTCTCCAGTGACTTCACTGCGGAAAGGTCGGCACCTGCCACCAGGTAGTAGGGCTTGCCCGTCACGCCGACGCCGACAATCTCGCCCCGTGCGGCTCGGTCCCGGAGGCCTTCCAGCACCGTGCCGAGTTCCACCAGGGTGTTGGGTCCCAGCGTGGTGGGTTTGGAGTGGTCCAGGCCGTTGTCCAGGGTGATGAGGGCGAAGGTGCCCGGGCTGGCCTTTCCGGGGACGGCCGGCAGCTCGATGTCCTGTACGTAGGAATGCGTTACTGTCTCGTCGGGGAACAGGCCGGCGAACTCGGTGAAATCTGCGGCGCTCATGCCATGGCTCCTTCAGCTGGGAATGCGGCGGATCCGGTGTCTGCCGGGGACGGGCTGTTCGAGGCGGCTGCCGGCTCCACCTGCCGGGCTCCGCTGTAGTCGGGGTGGTGGGGGTTCTCCCAGATTACGGTGCCGCCCATCCCCAGGCCCACGCACATGGCGGTGATGCCGTAGCGGACGGAGGGATCCTCCGCGAACTGGCGGGCCAGCTGGGTCATCAGCCGGACGCCCGAGGAAGCGAGCGGGTGCCCGACGGCGATCGCGCCGCCGTAGCGGTTAACGCGAGGGTCGTCGTCGGCAATGCCGAAGTGGTCCAGGAAGCTGAGGACCTGCACGGCAAAGGCTTCATTGATTTCGAACAGGCCGATGTCCTTGATGGTGAGTCCGGCGTTCTTCAGGGCCTTTTCAGTGGCCGGGACGGGGCCGATGCCCATCACCTCAGGCTCGACGCCTGCATAGGCATAGCTGACCAGGCGCATCTTCACCGGCAGCCCGAGCTCGGCGGCGGCTTCGGCGGAGGCGAGCACTGCGGCCGTTGCGCCGTCGTTCAGTCCCGCGGCATTTCCGGCGGTGACGCGGCCATGCGGGCGGAAAGGGGTTCGCAGGGCGTCCAGATCTGCCAGGGTGGTTCCCGGCCGCGGCGGCTCATCCACGCTGTGAAGAGTCCAGCCCTGGCCCGGCTTCTGTGCAGCCACCGGTACCAGGTCCGGCTGGATCCGGCCTTGTGCGTATGCGGCGGCCAGCTTGTCCTGTGAGGCCACGGCGTAGGTGTCGGAGCGTTGTTTGGTGATGGAGGGGAACCGGTCGTGCAGGTTTTCCGCGGTGTTGCCCATGTTGAGGGCTGCCGGATCCACGAGCCGCTCGGACATGAAACGGCGGTTGGGATCGGCGCCGGAGCCCATCGGGTGGTTGCCCATGTGTTCGACGCCGCCGGCGATGACCACATCGTAGGCGCCAAAGCCGATTCCGCTGGCGGTGGAGGTCACTGCGGTCATGGCTCCTGCGCACATCCGGTCGATGGCGAATCCGGGGACGGTGCGCGGGAGCCCTGCCAGCAGGGCTGCTGTCCTGCCCAGGGTCAGGCCTTGATCGCCTGCCTGGGTGGTGGCTGCGATGGCTACCTCGTCCACCCGTTCGGGGGGCAGCGACGGGTTCCGGCGTAGCAGCTCGCGGATGCATTTCACGACCAGGTCGTCGGCGCGGGTTCCGGAATGGATCCCTTTCTCGCCGGCCCGGCCGAATGGTGTGCGGAGGCCGTCGACAAAGACGACGTCGCGGACTGTGCGCGGGGATGCGCCGCTTCCGTGGTGGCTCACGTGTAACTCCTCATCGAGACGTAGGCGCCGGTGCATGCCGAAGGACGGCATTTTATGACGGCAGTAACCACGATGTTACTCGCGAGTAACTTAGCCTGCAAGGGGAGTGTCAGGGCTGCCTGAAGGGGCAGGTCCCGAGGCGGCGGGAGGTCTACAGCTCCGTTGCCCCTGCCACAGCGGACTTTGGCTCCTTGGGCGGCAGCGGCTGCGGGTTGAGGAAGGCACCGGCAATCAGAGGCGCTGAAAGTTCCACCTGCCATTCACGTGCACCCAGGGACCGCAGCTCGGCGGCAACCGATGCTTCGCTGATGTGGGCGGGCGGGCGCCATGCCACACGCCGCAGGTAGTCCGGAGTCAGCAGGTTTTCCAGCGGCAGGTTCAAATCTTCGGCTTTCTCCTGCAGCAGGGGCCGTGCCGTGGCCAGCCGTGCGGCGGCTTCGGGGTCGCGGTCTGCCCAGACGCGCGGCGGCGGCGGAGCGTTGGTGACCAGGTGCAGCGGCGGCAGTTCGTCGAGGTCCCTGGCCGCTGCGATGCACCGCAGCCAGCGCGGCGCTTCACGCTGCGCCGCCCTGCCGTGGAAACCCTTGGTGCCCAGCAGTTGCGGCACGGTGGCGGGCATGGCCTTCGCGGCCGCCACGAGGGCGGAATCGGGGATCAGCCGCCCCGGCGCCACGTCCCGTTTCTGCGCCAGCGAGTCGCGCTCGAGCCATAGCTCCCGGACGGCGGCGAGCTGGCGGCGGTCCCGGATCTGGTGCAGGCCGGAGGTCTTCCGCCAGGGGTCCACCCGCGGCGGGGCAACCCCCGCGGAAAGGATGGCTGCGAACTCCTGCTCTGCGTATCCGAGCTTTCCGTCGGCCTCCAGCAGCTCGACCAGTTCTTCGCGCAGTTCGCTGAGGACCTCGACGTCGAGGGCCGCGTACCGGAGCCAGGGCTCCGGAAGGGGCCGGGTTGACCAGTCCGCTGCCGAGTGCTCCTTGGCCAGGCTGAACCCCAGGAGCTGTTCGATGACCGCTGCCAGGCCAACCCGGGGCAGCCCGGCCAGGCGTGCGGCGAGTTCGGTGTCGAAGAGCTTGTCCGGCCACATGCCCAGCTCCAGGAGGCAGGGGAGGTCCTGGGTGGCTGCGTGCAGGATCCATTCGACGCCGCGAAGGGCGTCGTTGACGATGTTGAGGTTTTCGAAGGGTTCGGGATCGATCAGCCAGGTTCCGGCGCCTTCGCGGCGGATCTGGACCAGGAATGCCCGTTGCCCGTAACGGAAACCGGAAGCGCGTTCGGCGTCAACGCCGGCGGGGCCGGTGCCGGCGGCGATGGCTGCGGCGCACCGCTCCAGCCCGGCCTGTGTTTCGATGACCAGTGGCACGCCTTCCCGGGGCGCTGCCAGCTCAATGATTTCGGGGATGGGGCTGTCGAAGCCTTCCACCTTGATATGGGGTGCGGTGTCAGCAGCCGGGGCGCCGGCCGTGGTGTTTTCCGGAATGTTAGGGGTCATGATGCCCTCAGTTTACCGGGCGGCGCGGGAATGAGGCCTGCCTGCAGGCCGGCAACGGGCGCACGTCCACTAGTTCCGGCGCCGGTGCGGCAGGGGGGTCACGCCGTCGGGCAGCGGAGGCAGGCCGGCGAACGTGCACACCATGTCCGACCATGCCTCGAGGTGCGCCTTGACGTCCGGTGACGCCGGTGTCCATGACGCCCGGAGTTCGATATCGATGGAACCAGGGCGTCCGGCAAGGGTGCCGAAGCTTTCGGAGAGGACGCGCGTGGCGGTGCCGCCGGCTGCCCGGTACGGCGCCTTATGGTTTTCGAGCGCTTCCACCAGCCAGGTCCAGGCCACCGTTCCGAGCATCTCGTCGTTGCCCATTTCCGGCTCGAGTTCTGCGCGGATGTAGGTGACAATCCGGAACTCACCGTCCCAGACCGCCGATCCCTCGGGGTCGTGCAGCAGGATGAACCGCCCGGTTGCCAGTTCCGTTTGCGAGTCGTCGCCGGTTTCCGCCGCGGCCGCCAGGGCCATCGCGGCGGGTCCGTGCAGGGGCGTGGCGGGCGTACCGGCGCCGGGCGCCAGTACTTCCGCTCCCAGGGCGACGGCGAAAGGTGCCAGGCGCGCCGGCGCGGGAATTTCCGCGAGGCGGAGTTCCTTGCGGCACTGGGCTTTCCTGAGGGTTCCCAAGGCGTGGAGGAAATCCGGGGGAACCTGGTCAAGTGCGTTCACCTTGGCAGATTACGCAACAGGCCGGGGCACGGCGGGAAGGCTCGCCGCGGCTGGCAGGCTAGGTGGCCTGCAAGGTCCGGTAATCCCGGAGTTCGCGGCGGATCGCGGCAACGAAGGCATCAACATCCTCCTCAGTGGTGTCGAAGGAACACATCCAGCGGACTTCCCCGGCTGCCTCGTTCCAGTCGTAGAAGCGGAAGGACGCCCGAAGCCTGTCTGCAACGCCCTGCGGCAGGACGGCGAAGACGCCGTTGGATTCTGTTTTCTGGGTGGGACGGACGCCGTCGATAGTGTCGACGGCGGCGCGCAGCCTGGCGGCCATGGCGTTGGCGTGCGAGGCGGAGCGCAGCCAGAGGTCGCCTTCGAGGAGCGCAATGAACTGGGCGGACAGGAACCGCATCTTGGAGGCCAGCTGCATGTTCATCTTCCGCAGGTAGACCAGCCCGTGCGCGGCCTCGGGGTTGAGGGCCACCACCACTTCGCCGAAGAGCAGGCCGTTCTTGGTGCCGCCGAAGGAGAGGATGTCCACGCCGGCATCGCGGGTGAAGTCACGAAGCGGAAGCTGCAGGTGGGCGGCTGCGTTGGCCAGCCGTGCGCCGTCCATGTGCAGTTTCATGCCGCGGGCGTGGACGTGGTCTGCGATGGCGCGGACTTCCTCCGGGGTGTAGCAGGTGCCAAGTTCCGTGGTCTGGGTGATCGAGACGGCGAGCGGCTGGGCCCGGTGTTCGTCGCCCCAGCCCCAGGCCTCACGGTCGATCAGCTCGGGTGTGAGCTTGCCGTCCGGCGTGGGGACGTGCAGCAGTTTGATGCCGCCTATGCGCTCCGGGGCGCCGTTCTCATCCATGTTGATGTGGGCGGTGGAGGCGCACACCACGGCTCCCCAACGGGGGAGCAGAGACTGCAGCGACAATACGTTGGCGCCGGTCCCGTTGAAGACGGGGAAGCATTCGATGCCCTGCCCGAAGTGCTCCTCCATCAGATCCTGCAGCCGCGCCGTGTAGTCATCCTCGCCATAGGAGACCTGGTGCCCCTCGTTGGCTGCGGCCAAGGCCGCGAGGATCTCGGGGTGGACGCCGGAGTAGTTGTCCGACGCGAAACCGCGCACGCCAGGATCGTGCAGCCGTGCGGGGGCTGTGGTTTCTGCTGTTGTTGTCGTCATGCTTTTGCTCACGCTTTCAGTCTAGGTACAGTCGCTCCGGCTGCGGGCGCTGGAGGTGCAGTCGCTGCTGCCGTTAGCCGGCCAGCCGGAGCCGTTGGCCGTTGAGTTCGTTCGCGGGAGTGTTGAAGAGCCGTACGACGGCGGCGGCCAGCTCTTCGACGTCCGTCGCCCCCGGGAAGGAGCGTTCCGGGTGGCTGCGCCTCATGCCTTCGTCCACCAGGGCCTTCACCACCAGCACGACGGCGGCAGCCTGCCCGCCGCCGTCGGGCGCCTGCGCCTTGCGGAAGCCGTCCGCCATCGCCATGGTCCAGGCTTCCGCCGCAGCCTTGGCGGCCACGTAGCTTGCCGCCCCGGCTGCCGGCCGGTCAAGGGCGGTGGAGGACACCATGGCGAACCTTCCGTGGCCGGAGGCTGCGATGTCTTCGAAGAAGACCCGGGAGACGTTCCGCAGCGTGGTGACTGCGCCCTGGTGGAGGAATTCCCAGTCATCGTCGGACTGGTCCGGGATGCCTTTGGCGCCTCGCCAGCCGCCCACCAGGTGGATCACCGCATCCACGGTCCCGGCAACTGCGGAAACTTCCTTCCGCAGCCGCTGGACCTCGTCGAGCCTGGCAAGGTCGCACGTGAGGGGCGTGACGCCGTCGCCCGCCTGCAACGCCGCTGCCTCGATCCGGTGCTGGTCTGAACCGACGGTAAGGACCCGGTACCCGGCATGATGGAGCGCGCGGGCCACCGCCACTCCGGAGGCTCCGCTGCCGCCCGTAACCAGTACGGTCAGCGGGGAGGCTTCCGTTCCGCGCGGCTCGCTCACAGGGCTGAGCTGCCGGTGATACCGGCGGTGGATTCGATGACGGGGCGCATCTTCTTCTCCAAAGCCTCGTAGAACATGGACAGCGGGAATTCGTCGTCCAGCACCTGGTCCGTCAGCGCGCGCGGGGCACCTGACAGGGGAAGGGCGTCGGGACCTTTCGCCCATACCGACGCCGGGTGGGGCGTGACGGTGGAGGAGACCAGCTGGTAGGCGGCCAGCCAGTGGGCTGCCTTGGGCCGGTCGATGGAACGCCAGTACAACTCGTCGATGCTGGTTCCGAGGGCGATGACGGCGTCCGCCACTTCATCCCAGTCGATGGTGAGGCGGGTATCGGTCCAGTGGAGCACATGCCGCTGGTGCAGCCAGGCGAAGAGGAGCTGTCCGCCCAGGCCGTCGTAGTTGCGGACCCTGCTGCCGGTGATGGCGAAGCGGAAGATGCGGTCGAAGATGATGGCGTACTGGACCAGTTTGGCGTGGCGGCGTGCCTCCGGGTCCGCCTCGTCGTCCTTTTCGATGCGGACGGATTCACGGAAGGCGGTCAGGTCGCAGCGGAGCTCTTCCAGGGCGTACAGGAAGAACGGCATCCGCTGCTTGATCATGAACGGGTCGAACGGCAGGTCGCCGCGCATATGGGTGCGGTCGTGGATCAGGTCCCACATAACGAAGGTGGACTCCGTGAGGTCCTGGTCCGCGAGCAATTCCGCGGCCCCGTCCGGCAGGTCAAGGCAGGTGATATCGGCAGCTGCCTTCAGGACGCGGCGGAAACGGGCCGCCTCACGGTCGGCGAAGATCGCACCCCAGGTGAAGGTGGGGGTGTCGCTCACCGCGACGGTTTCGGGGAAAAGGACGGCGGAGTTGGTGTCGTAGCCGGCGGTGAAGTCCAGGAAGCGGATGGGGACGAACAGCTTATTGGAGTAGTCGCCGCTTTCGAGACCCGCGATGAACTCGGGCCAGATGACCTCGATGAGGACTGCCTCCACCAGGCGGCTGCTGCTGCCGTTCTGGGTGTACATGGGAAAGATGACCAGGTGCTGCAGGCCGTCGCGGCGCTGCTCCTGCGGCTGGAAGGCGAGCAGCGAGGACAGGAAGTCGGGAACGCCGAAACCGCCGGCCGCCCACTCGGAAAAGTCCGCGCAGACAGCGTCCAGGTAGGATGCGTCGTGCGGGAAGGCGGGGGCGAGGGCGCGGACGGCGTCGACGATTGCCTGGACGTGAGTGGAAGCCTGTGCGTGGACTGCCGTGTCCGGGATTGACCCGTCCTGCAGCTGCAGCGGCTGCAGCGCCGTGGCTGCGGCCTTGAGCCGGATCCACTCGGGGTTGTTGGCGGAAATTCCCGTGACGGCGGCGGTCAGGGTTTCAGTCATCGTAGGCGGCCTTTCTGGTTGCTTGCTAACTACGGCGAGCGTAGCAAGCAACCAGCAGAACTAATCTCAAATGCGGCCCAGACCAAGAAACACTGGTGCTCAAGGCCACGGTCAACGGCCTGAGAGTGGCTGGTGCTTGCGGGTCAGGCCCCGGTGCTTCCGTCCCTGACCTGCGGTTCTTCCCGCGGGACCAGCTTCAGGGACACGGAATTGATGCAGTAGCGCTGGTCCGTGGGGGTGCCGTAGCCCTCGCCTTCAAACACGTGGCCCAGATGCGAGTCGCAGGCAGCACACCGGACCTCAACGCGGTCCATGCCAAGTGTGCGGTCGTGGATGTAACGCACAGTGCCTTCGGCCAGCGGAGCCCAGAATGATGGCCAGCCGCAGTGGGAGTCGAACTTCTCATTGCTGGTGAACAACTCCGTCCCGCAGGCGCGGCACTGGTACACACCTGAGGTGTGCGTGTCCCAGTACTCTCCCGTGAAAGGTCGCTCTGTGCCCGCCTGGCGAAGGACGTAGTACTCCTCCGGCGTCAGTTCCTGCCGCCACTCGGCCTCGCTTTTCCGGACGGCATTTTCCCGGTCCGTTGGGTTTGCCTGGTCTGTTGGCTCCCCGCCGCTGCCGGTTTCGGCGGCCGTTGACTGTGCCGCCGGATCTGCGACAGCGTGGGTGGCCCTGTTACCGAAGATGCTGTTTCCGAAGATGCTCATACGACTGTCAACGCTCAGGAGTCACCGATAAATCCCGACCCCGCGTACAGGTGCAGCACGGGGACACCCAGCCGGTCCTGCGCCTTGTTGGCCCAGTCCGTGTGGAAGGTGTCAGCCACCGCGTGGGGCCGGGTGATCACCACGGCCTGGGACGCGCCGGTGTCACGGACCCTGGATACCAGCCCGTCAACGGCTCCGCCCTCAACCACTTCACCCGATACGCCGCTGCCCAGTCCTTCCAGGGCAGCCAGCGAGACCGCCAGGGTTTCCGCCGCCTGGGCACGCTCAACGCTGGGATCAGGGGCATGGGCAGTCAGCTCACGGAAAGCCTTCGCGATGTCCAGCATGGAAAGGTTCTCCAGGAAGTCCACCAGCAGGTGCCGTTCGGTGTTGGCCGGCACCAGTACAAGCAGGCGGGTCTCCGCTCCGTCCACAAGCCGCTCGATGTTCAGGCGGTCGTCCGCCCCCAGGGGTTCTTCGGTCAGGATGACGATGGGATCACTCATGGCCATAGCCTAGCCCTGTGCATGGGGAGCCGCACCCGGTCTCCGCCTGGCCGCGGGGCGCGCCCGCTGCGAAATGCGGGCTTCCGTCCGGGGGCGGTAAGAATAGTGCCATGGCTCTTTTCCAGCGCACCCGTCAGGCCCGTGTTGTTCCCGCCAGCGATTCCGGCGGCATGTCGCTTCGGGCCAAGTGGACCATCGGCGGGGCCATTGGCGGCGGCGCCTTGGCCGGACTCCTTGCCACCGGTTCGTCCGCCCTGGCCGTCTATTTTGCGCGGCGGGTCATCACACCATCCCGGCAGCGGACGGCGGATCAGGAGGTGCTGGCCGTTATCCGGGACGGCCACAAGCACCAGGTGATTTTTGCCGCCACCGATGACACCACCGTGGACGGGATGTACGGCTTCTTCTTCGACGGCGGCAGAGGACACGCGCGCATCGGCCGCATCGTGTCCTATTCACCGGCCGAGCGGACAGTCCTGCGTGAGGTGGAAGCCGTGTACTCCGGTGACCTCTCTGCCACGCGCTGGGGCTGGTGGAGCGGCGCCGTCTACCCCGACCCGGCAGCCGCCGGACTTCCTGCCGAGGATGTGGTGATTCCGGTCGAGCTGGGCGAGGCGCCCGCCTGGCTGGTGCGCGCCGGCGGTACCGCCCGGACCTGGGCGGTGATGGTGCACGGGCGCGGCGCCACCCGGCAGGAGGCGCTGCGTGCCGTAGGGCCCGCGCTGGAACTGGGGCTGACCAGCCTCCTGGTGTCCTACCGGAACGACGGACTGGCGCCCTCGGCCGGCGACGGCCGGTACGGCCTGGGCTCCACGGAGTGGCGGGATATTGAGTCTGCCATCGAGTTCGCGCTCGCCAACGGAGCCGAGGAAGTGGTGCTGTTTGGCTGGTCGATGGGTGGCGCCATCTGCCTGCAGACAGCCGACCTGTCCCGTTACCGCCACCTGATCCGGGCCATGGTGCTCGATGCTCCGGTCATCGACTGGGTGAACGTCCTGGCGCACCACGCACAAATCAACCGGATCCCGTCGCTCGTGGGCCGCTACGGGCAGCTCATGCTTGGGCATCCGCTGGGCCGCAGGCTTACCGGACTCGCCGCGCCGGTGGACCTGAAAGTGATGGACTGGGTGTCGCGTGCCGTGGAACTTCGAACCCCAACGCTGATCCTGCACAGCGTGGACGATGAGTACGTGCCCTACAAGCCGTCCACGATGCTGGCGGAGCGGAACCCGGAGATGGTCACTTTCGAGCCCTTCCACCACGCCCGCCACACCAAGGAATGGAACGTCGACCCCGAACGCTGGGAGCGGCTGGTGAAAGCCTGGCTGCGGCAGCAGCTGGCGCCGAGGCTGAACCCGGGCACAAGGTAGCCGGCCGCAGCCGTACGGCACCTACCCCAGCGAGCTGATGGGTGCCGTGGCAGCGTCAGTAAGGCGGACAAGGTCCGCGGGGGCGAGCTCGATATCCAAACCGCGCCTCCCGCCGGAGACGAGCAGGGTCTGGAGCCCCAGGGCGCTTGAGTCCAGCACGGTGGGGGAGGGAAGCCGCTGGCCGAGCGGCGAGATCCCGCCGAGGACATACCCGGTGCGCCGCTGGGCTGCCGCCGGGTCCGCCATCACTGCCTTCTTCGCCCCCACGGCGGCGGCAAACGCCTTGAGGTCAAGAGTGCCGCTGACGGGCACAATGCCCACCGCCAGCTTTCCCTCCACCTCGACCATCAGGGTTTTGAAGACCCGGGCGGGATCAATCCCGAGGACTTGCGCCGCCTCGGCCCCGTAGCTGGGTGCGGACGGATCGTGGGTGTACGGGTGCAGAACAAAGGGAACCCCGGCCGCGGTCAGTACCGCTGTGGCCGGAGTTCCCTGTGCAGCGCTCTTGCGTGCCACCGGTGGGCAGGCGGATCAGGCGCGGACGCCGTTGGCAGCGGCGACCTTGCGCTTGATCCTTCCCAGCATCGCCGTCATGCCGCGCATGCGCAGCGGCGTGATGGCCCGGGTGAGGCCGAGCAGCTCCGGCATGTCGTCCGGCACCGAGAGAATCTCTTCAGGTGACAGGCCGTCCAGGCCCTCATGCAGGACACCGGCAAAACCGCGGGTGGTGGGCGCCTCAGCCGGGGCCTTGAAGAAGAGGCGCACGGCAGGTGCCTGGCCGCCGTCGTTCTTTTCCGTCTCGATGGTGAGGAACAACGGCGACTGGCACTCCACAACCTGTTCCAGCAGTTCGGGATGGTTGTTCAGCCGCTCCGGAAGCGCCGGCAGCCCCTCGGAGAACTCCAGCAGCAGTTGCAGTCTCTCGGGTTCGCTGAGGGCCTGGAAGTCGTCGACGATCGCCGCCAGGGCGGAAGGCAGGGCTTGAGTAGTCATCAGTCCAAGTTTACGCGGCACAGGGCCGCGTCAGACTCCTGCCGCAACGGCGACGGAACCGCGCTCCGCGCCCTTGACGATCGGAACGCGCACCGCGTTGCCCCACTCGGTCCACGAACCGTCATAGTTGCGGACGGACTCGAAGCCCAAAAGGTACTTAAGGGCGAACCAGGTGTGGCTGGAACGCTCGCCGATGCGGCAGTAGGCCACGACGTCGTCGCCCTCGGTAAGGCCGGCTTCGCCAAGGTAGATGGCCTCGAGTTCCTCGCGGCTGCGGTACGTGCCGTCGGCAGCGGCTGCGCGTGCCCACGGGACGGACGCGGCAGTGGGGATGTGGCCGCCGCGCAGGGCCCCCTCCTCCGGGTAGGCGGGCATATGGGTGCGCTGGCCGGTGTACTCCTCGGGGGACCGGACGTCGATGAGCGGGCCGGTGCCCAGGTGCGCCAGGACGTCTTCCTTGAACGCGCGGATGGGGGCATCATCGCGGTCAACGACGGGGTAGTTGCCGGGCGCCGGAGCAGGCTTGTCCTTCGTCAGTTCACGGCCTTCGGCAATCCACTTGTCCCGGCCTCCGTCGAGCAGCCGGACGTCCTTGTGGCCGAAAAGGGTGAAGACCCACAGGGCGTACGCGGCCCACCAGTTGGATTTGTCGCCGTAGATGACCACAGTGCTGTCGCGGGAAATGCCCTTCGACGCCGCGAGTTCGGCGAAGGCGGCCCCGTCCACGTAGTCCCGGGTCACCTCGTCATTCAGGTCGGTGTGCCAGTCGATTTTCACGGCACCCGGGATGTGGCCTGTTTCGTACAGGAGGACGTCCTCATCGGATTCCACGACCACCAGGTCACCGCCGGCCACGGCACCGCTCTCAAGGGCTGCTGCCAGCCACTCGGTGGAGACCAGGCGTTCCGGGTGGGCGTAGGCAGCGAACTTCTCGTTTTGTTCAACCGGGTAGGGCATTGGGGATGGCCTTTCATTACGAAGACGGGAGACCGCCGGACCTGGAATGGCGCCGGCGTTGGAACCTGCTCCCACACTAGCCAGCGCCGCCGGCGATGTCCGTATTCCGTTAACAGGACGAAATGTTGCCTTCATCACGACGGCGGCGGAAGCAGCCAGTGGAGCCGGGAGCCAGGCCGCATTGCCGGTATTCTTTCTGGGGACCTCCTACCAGCAGAACGGACCACCTTGGTACAGATCGAACAGCTTGCCGCCCGCACTCCGGCAGTTTCGGTGGATGAACTCCTCCAGGGCTTCTATCCCTCGCCGCGGTTCGGCCAGGTGTCATTCGCGAGCTACCGTCCGGACCCCAAGCAGCCCAGCCAGGCCGCGGCCGTCAGGGGGCTTCAGGGTTTCGCCGACGGCGTGGGGTCGGCCAACGGCGGGGGCCTGTTCAAAAGGATGTTTGGCAAGAAGGACGAGTCCCGCGCCGGGATCTACCTGGACGGCGGTTTCGGCGTTGGCAAGACCCACCTGCTTGCCTCGCTGTGGCACGCGTCCCCCGGCCCCAAGGCCTTCGGCACATTCGTGGAGTACACCAACCTGGTGGGCGCCTTGTCCTTCCGAAAGACCGTGGATGCGTTGAGCAGCTACAAGCTTGTGTGCATTGACGAGTTCGAGCTGGACGATCCGGGCGACACCGTCCTTATGTCCCGGCTGATGCGCGAACTGGCCGACGCCGGCGTCAAGCTGGCCGCAACGTCCAACACGCTGCCTGGTTCGCTGGGCGATGGCCGGTTCGCCGCGGTGGACTTCCAGCGTGAAATCCAGGTGCTGGCGGACCAGTTCGATGTCATCCGGATCGACGGCGAAGACTTCCGGCATCGAGGACTGCCCGCCGCGCCGGCGCCGCTCAAGAACAGCGAGCTCTCGTCGCACATGAAAGCGGAGTTCGACGGCAAGACCGTGGCCCAGGACGAATTCTCCACGCTGATCCACCACCTCGCGGGCGTGCACCCGAGCCGCTACCGGCAGCTGATCGACGGCATCGACGGCGTGGTGTGGCGGAATGTGGAAACCATTACCGAGCAGGCTGTGGCGCTCCGGTTCGTGGTCCTCGCCGACCGCCTCTATGACAAGGACGTCCCGATCCTTGCCAGCGGGGTCCCGTTCGACAAGCTTTTTACCGAGGAAATGATGACGGGCGGCTACATGAAGAAGTACTTCCGCGCCGTCTCCCGCCTCACCGCGCTGGCCCGCGAGGGCCAGAACCACGAACCGTCCTAGGTTTCCTCGCGGTCACCGGCGGCCGGGGCGGGAGTAGCGTCCTCCGGGCTTGTCCTCTCCGGCCTGGTATTCCCAGGGCGCGGCAGCAGCAAGGCCCGTACCGCAAGGCCGGCCAGCAGGGCCCAGAAGGCGGAACCCACCCCTGCGAAAGCCAGCCCCGAGGCCGCTGTCAGGAACGTGACGGACGGTGCGATGCGGTCCTCCGGGTCGGCCAGCGCCGCGGAGATCGCGGTGGCCAGGGTCCCCAGCAGCGCCAGTCCCGCCACCGCTTCGAGCATCCCCTCAGGCGCGGCATTGACCAGGGTCACGAGTGCTGCCGAAAACGCAGCCAGGACCAGGTAGGCCAGGCCCGAGGTGAACCCGGCCACCCACCGCCTGCTGCGGTCGGTGCCGGCCTCTTCGCCGGCGGCCAGCGCGGCGCTCAGCGCGGCAAGGTTGATGGCATGCCCGCCGAACGGGGCGCCGAGCGCGGTGCCGGCGCCGGTTACCAGCATGGCGGGCCGCCAGGGCGTTTCGTATCCAAAGGACCGCAGCACCGCCACTCCGGGAACGTTCTGCGATGCCATGGTCACCACGAACAGCGGAAGGGCTATGCCCACCATCGCCTGCATGCTGAAAGACGGCGTAATCCAGGCCAGGGTGGGCAGCACGGCTGCCTCACCCAGCCCCGTCCCGCCGGCTGCCAGTGAGATGCCGATAACTCCGAGCGCAACCAGCAGGGCACCCGGCACGGCCCAGCGCGGCGCGAACTTCATCATCAGCAGCCAGCAGATGACGACCGGAGCGACGAACAGGGGAACGCTGCCCAGGGCCTTGAACGGTGCCAGGCAGAGTTGCAGGAGCACACCGGCAAGCATCGCCTGCGCCAGCGACGTCGGGATTCCTGCCACCAGCCGGCCCAGTGCCGGCACCAGGCCGGTCAGGGCTATCAGGACGCCGGTGGCAAGGAAGGCACCGACGGCGGCCGGCCACCCGCCGTCGACCGCCCCGGACGCGGCAAGCAGCGCCGCCCCGGGAGTGGACCACGCCAGGGTCACCGGAACCCTGGAACGCCATGCCAGCAGCAGAACGCCGACGCCGACGGCCAGCGTCAGCGCCAGCAGGCCGGAAGCGGCCTGGGCGGGGTCGGCACCCACGGCCTTCAGGCCGGCCAGCACCACGGCGAAGGATGAGGTGAAGCCCACAAGGGCAGTCACGATGCCCGCAACGATGGGCCGGGAATCCAACCTGGACGGTGCGCCGGCCAGGCGGGGTTTACGGGGTGCCTGGTACTTCTGCATACCCGCAGGTTACCGGCGCCGCCGGCCAGGCAGGAATCGGAACCGTGCACCGGCCGGATGCGCGGGCAGCCGGACCCGGTTAAACGCCCAAGGCGCGGGTGCCGCCTCCCGGCGGGACCCGCGCCCCGTTGACGTACTAGGGCAAAGCCCTGGCCAAATCCTTTACGGAGTCCTGTCAGCCGGCGGAGCCGGGTTGACGGGAGGAACCGGGGGAACCTGCTCGGCGGCAGGTGCCTGGCCCGGAGTTCCGTTCTTGTCAATGAGCTTGGAAGCGCCATTCTGGATCTTGTCGACGTGGCCCGAGTACTTGCCTCCGGTCTTGGTGTCGACGAAATCGCCGGCCTTGCTGATGCCGTTCTTGATGGCCTGCTCGTTGCCGCGGATGAGACCCTGAGCCTTGCCCTTTAGGTCGCCAATTAGTCCCACGAGCACCTCCCTTCAATCGCGGAGCCAGGTCGCTCCTCCGCATTCGATCCTAGACCCGCTGGGGAGGCCTGCCAAGGAAAACGGGGGCTTTTGGCGTTCGCCGGCAGCACAATACACAGGGCAACAAAAAAGCAGCTCCGGAGAGCTGCTGCATCTGTGGGCGATACTGGGATCGAACCAGTGACCTCTTCCGTGTCAGGGAAGCGCGCTACCGCTGCGCCAATCGCCCGGAACCGGAAGACCGGCATATGGGTTGTGTAGAAGTAAGAGAGCGGACGACGAGATTCGAACTCGCGACATCCACCTTGGCAAGGTGGTGCTCTACCAGCTGAGCTACGTCCGCATGTGCGTTCCGGCCGGGACCGGACTGCGTTGTGGCAAGTGACCTTGCCGAGTGGGCGATACTGGGATCGAACCAGTGACCTCTTCCGTGTCAGGGAAGCGCGCTACCGCTGCGCCAATCGCCCATTGCACCCGGAATGCATCCGGAAGCCATGGTTTTCACCGAGGTGGGTACGGGATTCGAACCCGTGTATACGGCTTTGCAGGCCGCTGCCTCGCCTCTCGGCCAACCCACCGTGTAAGCGCTGATTCCGGGGAACCGTTGCTGTGACAGTGTCCTGCGAGCGGACGACGAGATTCGAACTCGCGACATCCACCTTGGCAAGGTGGTGCTCTACCAGCTGAGCTACGTCCGCATTTTGGAGGTGATTCGCTGCCGTTCCCGGCATTTCCTCGCGTTCCAACGAGTAAAAACAATATAGGAGGTTCCGGGATTCTCCAAATCGGAGCCACCGGCGGTGGCGGCAATGTGCCTGCTTCCCTGTAACGGCGCGGAAGTATGCGAGTTACAGCCGTGTAATTCCGCTTCGCCGGCGGGCACGGATTTCTTCCTTGGGTGCAGCTGTCGCCGGGCTGGCGGTGCTCTACTCGAACAATGCGGAACCCCTCAATATGCCGATTTTTGAAATGGCCCGAACGTGGGCTAGCATTCAAATGCATCAGGGCGATTGGCGCAGTGGTAGCGCGCTTCGTTCACACCGAAGAGGTCACTGGTTCGAACCCAGTATCGCCCACCAAAGACTGGTCCGTTTCCGCTCATTGAGCAGGGGAGACGGACCTTTTTTGTGCCCGGACCTGCGCCCGGAGACTTTGTCGGCCCCCTGTGAAAGAGTCTTTTCCATGACTGATCCGCTTCTCGCCCACGCCACTGAATACGGCCGGATGTATGCCCGGTCTACCTCGGAGCAGTTCTCCGTGCCGTCCATCACCACCGTCATCAGCCAGCAGCCGCATGGAATGGACGGGTGGTTTGGATACATGGGTGCCAGCAGCCTCGCCAAAGATCCCCTTCTGGCGGACTGCCTGGGAAGCCCGGCCAAAATCAAGCAGGCCGTTAGCCGGGCGGCCAAGGCTGCCGAGACCTATCGGGACGAGGCCGCCAGGCGCGGGGACCGGGTGCATTACTACTGTGAACAGGTGGCACTCCGGGCGCTCGGCCGTCCCCATGCCATGAAGGAAGCCCGCGAAGCCCTGGCGGCCAACGGCGAGGAGGCGTTCGCTGTCCGCTTTGACGAATGGTGGGAGCTCTTCCGGGTGGAACCCATTGCGCCGGAGATTACGGTGTGGAACCACTCGGTGGGGTACGCCGGAACCCTGGATCTGGTGGCGCGCATCAACGGCCGCGTCTGCCTGATTGACTACAAGACCAAGGGCACCACCCGTGACGGGCTGGTGAAACCCTTGGATGACAAGGTGGTCATGCAGCTCGTGGCCGGGATGAAGGCCGAAGAAAGCCTCGTGGATCCGGTCGCGGGAACCTGGGAGCCCTGGAAGTACGGCGAGAATCCGGTGCTGCTGGCAGTGGCCATCGGCGAAACCGAAGTCCGTCCGGTGCGCGCAAACCCCGAGGTCCTCAAGCACCACTGGTGGAAGTTTTGCGCACTGCGGCGCGTGTGGGAGCTGTCCGCGGACACGATCAGTGCCGGAGCTGCGCTGCTGCCCGTCGCGCCCCCGCCCCTGGTGCCGGCCCGGACCGCTTAGCAGTGGCGACTGCACCTAAACTGGATTGGTCCCTTTGCCGCAATCGTGAGGAAAACAGCGCATGGCTATTCTGAATATCCGCATCATTGGCGACCCCGTGCTGCGCACGGTCGCCGAACCCGTGACGGAATTCGGACCCGAGCTTGCCAAACTGGTCGCGGACATGACCGAAACCATGGAGGACGTGGAGGGCGCAGGCCTCGCGGCGCCGCAGGTGGGCGTGAGCCAGCGCGTCTTCACCTACCGTATTGGCGGCATTGAAGGACACATCATCAACCCCGTGCTTGAGAACAGCGAGGATTATCAGCCGGATGAGGTGGAAGGCTGCCTGTCCATTCCGGGCCTCGGCTTCCCCGTACGCCGTTTCCGGTCCACCCGCGTTACCGGTGTGGACGTCAATGGCAACCCGGTGACCGTCGCTGCCGAAGGGATGCTGGCACGCTGCTTCCAGCACGAGAACGACCACCTGGACGGGATCCTCTATACCGACCGGCTCGAGGGGGAGGACCGCAAGGCAGCCCTGCGTTCCATCCGAAACGCCAACTATGACTCCATCACTGAGCAGACGACGGCGAAGCGCGCCCGGACAGTCGGCTCCAGTTTCGGGGGTTCCAGTTTCGGCGCGCCGGGCTTCGGTGCCGGGGCCTCTGGTACCAAGGGGTGAGGGTCCTTTTTGCGGGGACTCCCGCTGTTGCTGTCCCGTCGCTCAACGCGCTGGTCGAAGCAGGCTTCGACGTTGTTGCTGTCCTTACCCGGCCGGACGCACCTCTCGGCCGGAAGCGTGTGCTCACGCCGTCGCCGGTCGCAGCCCGGGCGGCCGAGCTGGGGATCGAGGTTATTCACGCGGCCCGGATCAACGAAGAAGCGATTGCCAGGATTTCCGCGCTCAGTCCGGATATCGCCGCGATTGTGGCCTACGGCGGGCTGGTTCCTCCTGCTGCACTTGTCATCCCGCGGAACGGGTGGATCAATCTGCACTTCTCGCTTCTTCCTGCCTGGCGCGGCGCTGCGCCTGTACAGCGGGCCGTGATGGCCGGCGACGACATCACCGGCGCCGTGACCTTCCAACTGGAGGAAGGCTTGGATACCGGACCTGTGTTCGGAACCCTGACGGAAACGGTGGGGCCGGGGGACACCGCCGGGGAGCTCCTGGAACGGCTGTCGCACAGCGGCGCCGTGTTGCTCGCCCAAACCCTGGCAGCCATCGATGCCGGCAAGGCCGCCGCTGTCCCGCAGGAGGGTGACGTTTCCCTGGCGCCGAAACTTACGCTGGAGGATGGCCACCTCAACTGGCACCATCCGGCGCTTGCCATCGCCCGGCAGGCCCGCGGCGTTACCCCGGAACCGGGTGCCTGGACGCTCCTGGACGGGCAGCGCGTGAAACTTGAGCCCGTCCGGCTCCGTCCTGACGTGGACGGGTTGGCCCCCGGCGCTGTTTCCCTGCACGGCAAGAAAGTCCTGGTGGGCACAGGATCCCATGCCGTGGAACTGAACCGGATCCAGCCCGCCGGGAAAAAGATGATGTCCGCTGCTGATTGGGCACGCGGCCTGGCTTCACTGGAAGGCGTGGTATTCGAATGAGCGGTTCCGGCGGCAACCCGGGAGGACCCGGGAAAGCAGGAGGACGCGGCAACGCCGGGCACGGTGGCCAGGGCGGGCAGCGGGGCGGCCGCGGCAATGGCGGCCCCCGGGACAACAGCCGGCGCAACGCCCAGGGCCGGGAACGGAACCGCAGCTCCCAGCGGAACTTCACCGAAAACGCTCCGTCCCAGCGCACGCGGCGGGCAGATCCTGCCCGTCTCGTGGCCTTCGAAGTCCTGCGCGCCGTCGCCGCCGAAGACGCCTACGCAAACCTGGTCCTGCCGTCCCGGATCCGCCACCATGGCCTGGACAGGCGCGATGCCGGCTTCGCCACGGAACTCAGCTATGGAGCGCTGCGTGGGCAGGGAACGTACGACGCCATCCTGGCACGGTGCGTGGACCGGCCGCTGGACCAGCTGGAGCCCGCCATCCTCGATGCCCTGCGCATCGGTGCACACCAACTGCTGGCCATGCGGGTACCGGCGCACGCCGCCCTGGACCAGACGGTGGGACTTGCCCGGGCCGTGATCGGTGCGGGACCGTCAACACTCATCAACGCGGTGCTCCGCAAGGTGGCGGCCCGCAGCCTCGACGAATGGCTGGACCTCCTGGTGGACGGCGAAACAGACCAGACCAAGGTCGCCGCACTTCGGCACGCGCATCCCGAATGGATTGTCCGCGCGATGCGCCAGTCCCTCGTCGCGCACGGCCGTTCTGCGGCCGAAATCGACGAACTCCTGGAAGCGGACAACGCCGCGCCCGTCGTCAACCTGGTGGCGCTTCCCGGCCTGGGAAGCCTGGACGAGGCACTGGAGAACGGTGCCACCCCCGGTGAACTGGTGGAAGGGTCAGCCCTGTCGAGCGGCGGAGACCTGGGCCGGCTCACATCAGTCCGCAACGGCACCACCCGTGTCCAGGACGTCGGCTCCCAGCTCGTGGCCCGCGCCATGGCGGCGGTGGACCTCGGCACTGGCAGTGACGGGGCCGGGAACACTGAATCCTGGCTCGACCTGTGTGCCGGCCCCGGAGGCAAAGCAGCCCTGCTGGGTGCCCTTGCCCGGGAACGGGGAGCCACGCTGCTGGCCAATGAGCCGGTCCCGCACCGAGCCAAGCTAGTCAGCCAGGCGCTCTCCGCAGTCCCGCACGACACCTGGCAGGTCCGCACCGGTGACGGCCGCGAGGTCGGCGCGGAGCAGCCTGGCTATTATCACCGGGTTCTGGTGGACGTTCCCTGCAGCGGCCTGGGCGCGCTTCGACGGCGGCCGGAATCCCGCTGGCGCCGGTCGCCCAAGGACTTGACGGATCTGGCACCGCTGCAGCGCGAGCTCCTCGCCTCGGCCCTGGCTGCCGTCCGCCCGGGGGGCGTGGTGGCCTATGTCACCTGCTCTCCGCATCCGGCTGAAACCAAGGCCGTGGTGGCAGATGCACTCCGCAGGCGCGACGACCTTGAGC
This sequence comes from Arthrobacter sp. K4-10C, assembly GCF_059090085.1. NCBI lineage: Bacteria > Bacillati > Actinomycetota > Actinomycetes > Micrococcales > Micrococcaceae > Arthrobacter > Arthrobacter sp. K4-10C. Next base: position 83,079 of record NZ_JBNHFI010000007.1, read on the forward strand.
TCCTCGATGCCGGAGCTGCCTTGGACTCTGTCAGCCTTACCGGAAACCTGGCCGCCGGCCACGAGTCCACGGCGCAGCTCTGGCCGCACGTCCACAGCACCGACGCCATGTTCCTCGCTATCATCCGCAAGAAGGCCTGAACAGGGCGAAGTTCCGGGCCGGCCGGCAACCTGCGGCACAGCCGGGCCTGGAGCTTCCCCGTCCCTCCGGCAGAATCAGTGAAAGGCACCCCCGTGACGCAATGCTGCATCAACCCGAGCATCCTCTCCGCCGACTTCGTCAACCTTGAGGCCGAACTGCAGCGCATCAGCAATGCTGACGCCGTGCACGTGGACGTGATGGACAACCACTTCGTGCCCAACCTGACCATCGGACTGCCTGTGGTGCAGCGGATCCAGGCCGTCAGCCCGGTGCCCCTGGACGCGCACCTGATGATCGCGGACGCCGACCGCTGGGCACCCGGGTTCGCCGACGCCGGCCTGGCATCGGTCACCTTCCATGCCGAAGCGTCCATCGCCCCCGTGAAGCTTGCCCGCGAACTCCGCAGCAGGGGCGCAAAGGCAGGGATGGCCCTGCGGCCTGCCACGCCCGTTGAGCCCTACCTGGACATGCTGTCCGAACTGGACATGCTGCTCATCATGACGGTTGAACCCGGCTTCGGCGGCCAGGCGTTCCTGGACGTCACCCTGCCCAAGATCCGCCGTGCCAGGGCAGCAATCGACGGCTCGGGCGTCGGCGTGGCAATCCAGGTTGACGGCGGAATCACTGAGGAGACCATCACCCGCGCTGCGGAAGCCGGTGCCAACGTCTTCGTGGCGGGCTCAGCCGTCTACGGCGCCGACAATCCGGCGGCGGCCATCGACAGGCTGCGGCAGCAAGGCGCGCGGACGTTACGCGCAGCGACGGAATAACAGGGACCCCCGTCCTGTTGTGGCACAATAGCAACACACATACGTGCTCCGGGGTCGGTGTAAGTCCGAACCGGCGGTGACAGTCCGCGACCCGCGAGCCGGTGCTTCTCCCACGGGAAGCCCGGCGGACGGTTGAACCGGTGGAATTCCGGTACCGACAGTTAAAGTCTGGATGAGAGAAGCACGTACAGCTGTATCTGCTGGGCCACCTGGCCCCGCGGCGTTCTGCTGTCGTATACCCCCGGAGCCATCGCGGTTCGAAAGGGAAGGAACGACGCAGGAATGAACCCCGTGCGATGGCTCTTAGATGATGCCGAAACTGCTGCTGCTCCAACAGCGGCCACCACTGCCGCAGCGGTGACCGGATGACGGTCAGCAATCCGCCCGCCACCGCGCCCAGGGCCGCCCCTTCGGCCGCCATCCTTGCCGCGGGACACCCGGACCTCCGTCCGGCCGGTGGAATTGTCACAGCCTTCAGCCCCGCCGAAACCTCTGCCATGGAGGCTGCGCTTGAAGCAGCCCTGCGTGGCCCGAGGGGCGCGAACCCGCTGGTGGGCGCCGTCGTCGTCGGTCCTGACGGGCGCCCGCTTGTCACTGGATTCCACCGTGGCGCCGGCACTGCCCACGCCGAGGCCGATGCGATTGCCCAGGCCAGGGAGGCCGGCGTCGATTTGGCCGGCTGCACCATGGTGGTCACGCTGGAGCCCTGCAACCACGTGGGCCGCACCGGCCCCTGCACCGAGGCGATCATCGCCGCCGGCATCACGGACGTGGTGTACGCCGTGGACGATCCCCACGACCCCGCAGCAGGCGGGGCAGCCACCCTTCGCACCGCGGGCGTCCGCGTCCGCAGCGGACTCGGTGCAGCGGAATCGCTGGACCTGAACCGGCAGTGGTTCGAGGCAGTTGCCGCAAAGCGGCCCTTCGTCACGCTTCACATCGCGCAGACCCTCGACGGCCGCATCGCCGCCGAGGACGGCACCAGCCAATGGATCTCCAGTCCCGAATCCCTGGCCGACAACCACGCGATCCGCAGCCGGATCGACGCCATCCTGGTGGGCACCCAGACGGTGCTGGTGGACAATCCCAGGCTGACTGCCCGCGACCCGCAGGGAACACCGGCGGCGAAGCAGCCGGTGCGGGCCGTCATGGGGCTGCGGGACATTCCGGATGGGGCAGCCATCCGCGGCGAGGACGGCCTGGCCGTACACCTTCCCACGCGGGACGCCGGCGAGGCGCTGTCCCTCCTGTATGCCTCCGGTGCCCGGCATGTGATGGTGGAGGGCGGCTCGCGCATCCTCAGTGCGTTCCTCACGGCGGGGCTCGTTGACGAACTCATCGTGTATCTGGCCCCCACCTTGCTGGGGTCCGGAACGCCCGCCCTCAATGGACTGGGAATCACCAGCCTTCCCGACGCCCAGCAGTGGGAATGGGACCCGGCCGACGGCGGCGCGGTGCGCACCCTGGGCCGGGACCTTCGACTTCATTTAAGACCGCAACGAATTGTTGCCCTTGATCCACAACCGTCCCGCCACAGCGCGGAGCAAGCCCAGGGAGGCCACTGATGTTTACCGGAATTATTGCCGAACAGGGGCACGTACTGTCCGTGGCCCGGCAGGGCGACACCAGCGCCACCATCCGGCTCCACGCGCCCGGCACCACCGAGGGCCTGGCCCTCGGCGGCTCCATCGCCGTCAACGGCGTATGCCTCACTGCCACCGAAATTAACGGCAAGGAGTTCAGCGTGGACGTTATGGGTGAGACTCTGGTTCGCAGCACCACGGGTGAGCTGGCCCCGGGCGACTCCGTCAACCTTGAACGGTGCGTCCCTGCCGGCGGCAGGCTCGACGGCCACGTGGTGCAGGGCCACGTGGATGGCGTGGGCGTGCTCCTGGAGCGCGAGCCGCTTGGCAACTGGGAACGGCTGCGTTTCGGGGTGCCGGCGAACCTTGCCCGCTACATTGCGGAAAAGGGTTCCATTGCCATCGACGGCGTGTCACTAACCGTCACGGCCGTGAGTGACGCAGCGGAACAGGAGCCGTGGTTCGAAGTGGGGCTCATCCCCACGACGCTGGCCGAGACCGGGCTGGGTACCAAGCGCACCGGCAGCCGCGTCAACTTGGAGGTGGACGTCCTCGCCAAGTACACCGAGCGCCTGCTCGCCTTCCGCGATTCCTCCGCAGCCGCCGGCGGTGCACGATGAACGCGGCACTCCGGTTGGAACCGGAAACCATGGCACCGCACTCACCCGGCGTTGCCGCAGGGGGACCGGACCGGGTGCTGGATTCCATCGACGTGGCCGTCCGCGCCATGGCAGCCGGGAAACCGGTCCTGGTGGTGGACAACGAGGACCGCGAAAACGAAGGCGACATCATCTTCGCGGCCCAGCACGCCACTCCCGCGCTGATGGGCTGGACCATCCGGTACAGCTCGGGCGTCATCTGCGTCCCGCTGTCCGGCGAACGTGCCGACGCCCTCGCGTTGCCTCCGATGGTGGCAGTCAATGAGGACTCCAAAGGCACGGCCTACACCGTTTCCTGTGACGCCGCCGTCGGCGTCAGCACCGGAATTTCCGCCACGGACCGCGCCCTGACCGCCCGCGTCCTGGCTGACCCGCAGGCGGGGCCGGCGTCCGTCACCCGGCCCGGGCATATTTTCCCGCTCCGGGCAGTTGACGGAGGCGTGCGGGAACGCCCCGGCCACACCGAGGCCGCGGTGGACCTGTGCCGCCTGGCAGGCCTCGCACCCGTGGGCGTCATCGCGGAAGTGGTGTACGACGACGGGGAGATGATGCGCCTGGACGGGCTCCGGGCGTTTGCGGCGGAGCACGGCTGCCCCCTGATCTCCATTGAAGATCTGGTGGCCTACCTTGAAACCGGTGCGGGGGGCGCTCCGGTTCACGGCGTACCGGCACCGGCCGGGGAAAAGGAGAAACCATGACGGCTTCTGCAGCCAGCAACGGCAGCCACCAGGATGGCCACCACAGCGAACGGACCGGCAGTGGCGTGGTGCCCCATCCGGTCAGCGGCGGCCCCATCGTGCAACTGCCCACGGCCTTCGGGGACTTCGTGGCCCAGGCCTGGACCGACCTGGTCACCGGAGTTGAACACCTGGCCGTCAGTTCCCCCAACCCGCCCCTTGACGGCAAGGCCCCATTGGTCCGGCTGCACTCCGAATGCCTCACCGGCGACGTTTTCGGCTCCTACCGCTGCGATTGCGGCGAGCAGCTCGCGTACGCCCTGGAACTGATCCACGAGCAGGGCGGAACCCTGCTGTACCTCCGGGGACAGGAAGGCCGCGGCATCGGACTGGCGAACAAGATCAAGGCCTACGCACTGCAGGAGGCAGGGTTCGACACCGTCGAAGCCAACGAGCAGCTGGGCCTGCCCGTGGATGCCCGTTCCTACAATGCTGCCGCGCAGGTCCTTGCGGAAATGGGCCTGCACGAGGTCCGCCTGCTGAGCAACAACCCTGACAAGCAGAACAGGCTGGCCCGGGCCGGAGTGAAGGTGGTGGAAATGGTTCCCACCGAGGTACCCTCCCGCGACCAGAACATCCGTTACCTGCAAACCAAGAAGGACCGGATGGAGCACCGCCTCCTCCTGGACAACCACGTGGCCCCCGTGCCCGTCACTACCCCGAACACCTTCACCCACGAACAAGACTGAACGGAAACAACGTACCCATGAGCGGACACGGCGCCCCCGATATCGACCTCACCACCCTCAACCCGGCAGAAACCTCGCAGCTGCGGCTGGCCATCGTGGCAGCCAGCTGGCATACCCAGATCATGGACGGACTCCTCGACGGGGCCCTGCGCGCCGCCAAGGACGCCGGCATCGGCGATCCCACCGTCCTGCGCGTGCCCGGCAGTTTTGAGCTCCCGGTTGCTGCCGCCCGGCTGGCGCCGCACTTCGACGCCGTGGTGGCGCTCGGCGTCGTGATCCGCGGCGGTACGCCCCATTTCGACTATGTGTGCCAGGCCGCGACGTCGGGACTGACCGATGTCAGCGTGAGCACCGGCGTGCCGGTGGGCTTCGGCGTCCTCACCTGCGACACCGAACAGCAGGGCCTGGACCGTGCGGGCCTGCCGGGATCGAAGGAAGACAAAGGCCACGAGGCTGTGACCGCGGCGCTGGCCACGGCCGTCGTCCTCAAGCAGTACCGCAGCTAGCTGCTCCCGCGATGACGGGCGCGTGTGTATTAGCTCACATGGCGCCCGTCATGCTACGGCCCGGGAGGCGACCTTCGGGCCGCACCAAGTAGGCTGGAGGGCGTGAAGAATTTCGAGACGCTGTTCGCTGAGCTCAGCGAGAAGGCAGCCACCCGCCCGGAGGGCTCCCGCACCGTCGCTGAGTTGGAGTCCGGTGTTCACGGCATCGGCAAGAAAGTCGTTGAGGAAGCAGCCGAAGTATGGATGGCTGCCGAATATGAATCCGACGAAGCCGCGGCCGAGGAAATCTCCCAGCTGCTGTACCACCTGCAGGTCCTGATGCTCGCCAAAGGCCTGACCCTGGAAGACGTCTACAAGCATCTGTAGCCACCGGTCCGGCGCGCGTCCTGCCGCCGTGCCCGCTGTGGCCTGCATTGCCTGAACACTTAGACCTCCCAATCCAGAAAGATTTCCCATGCTGCGAGTAGCCGTCCCCAACAAGGGATCCCTGTCCGAAGCCGCCTCCGCCATGTTGTCCGAGGCCGGATACCGCCAGCGCCGCGACACCCGTGAGCTGGTCATGGTGGACCCGGACAACGACATCGAATTCTTCTTCCTCCGCCCCCGCGACATCGCGGTCTACGTGGGACAGGGAACGCTTGACGTCGGCATCACCGGCCGGGACCTCCTGCTGGACGCCGAGGTGGAAGCCGAAGAACTGCTTCCCCTGGGATTCGCGGCGTCCACCTTCCGCTTCGCCGGGCCGGTAGGCGACTTTGCCTCCGCCGAAGAACTTGAGGGCAAGCGCCTGGCCACCAGCTACGACGGACTGCTCCGCGGCTACCTTGCCGAACGCGGCATCAACGCCAAGGTGGTCCGGCTGGACGGCGCCGTGGAGTCCTCCGTCCGCCTCGGCGTGGCCGATGCCATCGCCGATGTGGTGGAAACCGGCAACACACTCAAAGCCGCCGGAATGGAAATCTTCGGCGAACCCATCCTGAAGTCCGAGGCCGTCCTGATCCGCCGTACGGGCGAGGGCGGCGCCGCCAATGGCACCGCCAGGGAAATCGACATCCTCATCCGGCGTCTGCAGGGCGTCCTCGTGGCCCGGCAGTACGTCCTCATGGACTACGACATCCGCAAGGAGCTCGTGGAAAAGGCTGCTGCCCTGACCCCAGGCCTGGAATCACCCACCGTGTCCCCGCTGCGTGACTCGGACTGGGTTGCCGTCCGGTCCATGGTGCCCAAGAAGGAAACCAACCGGATCATGGACGAGCTGTACGACCTCGGCGCCCGCGCCATCCTGGTCAGCAGCATCCACGCCTGCCGCATCTGAGCCCTCCCACCCGAAGCATCAACTGCAGCAGGTCCACCAAAGATTTCCAGGAGCTTTCCATGGCAGTAGCAGTACGCGTCATTCCCTGCCTCGACGTCGACGCCGGGCGCGTCGTCAAAGGCGTCAACTTCGAGGGCCTCCGCGACGCCGGCGACCCCGTGGAACTGGCCCACCGCTACGACAATGCCGGTGCCGACGAACTGACGTTCCTTGACGTCACCGCCTCATCCGGAAACCGCGAAACCACCTTCGACGTGGTGCGCCGCACCGCGGAGGAAGTGTTCATTCCCCTGTGCGTGGGCGGCGGTGTCCGTGGCGTGGCCGAGGTGGATAAGCTCTTGCGCTTCGGCGCGGACAAGGCTGCCATCAACACCGCTGCCGTCGCGCGCCCGGACGTCATTGACGAAATCACCCGGCACTTCGGCTCCCAGGTGCTCGTCCTGTCCGTGGACGCCCGCCGCACCCGCCCGGGATCCCTGCCCACGCCGTCGGGCTTCGAAGTGACCACCCACGGCGGCCGCACCGGTACGGGCATCGACGCCATCGAATGGGCAAAGGAAGCTGCCGACCGGGGCGTGGGGGAGATCCTGCTCAACTCCATTGACGCGGACGGCACCAAGAACGGCTTCGACCTGGAAATGATCCGCGCTGTCCGCGCCGCCGTGAAGGTTCCGCTCATCGCTTCCGGCGGCGCCGGGGAACCCGCGCACTTCCCGCCGGCTGTCGCAGCGGGTGCAGACGCCGTTCTGGCGGCCTCGATCTTCCACTGGGGCCCCAACGACATGATGCACCAGGTCAAGGACGCCATCAGGGCGGCAGGCTTCGAAGTCCGCTGATCATGTTCCAACCCAACTGAGTCGCACTTGATGTCGTTTAGAGCGCCCATAACGACATCAGCTGCTACTCAGATGGGAGGGTCAGAGCCCTACTTCGGCGGACTGGAGAAGCGCGACGGCGTCCGGCTGGCCCTCGAAGGTGACCAGGGCATGGCGCGTGCGGCCGTGGGCGTGCATCAGCAGTTCTCCCGGCTCGCCGACGATGGCCACGGAAACAGGGGCTCGCCTGGCAACATGGCGGGGACCGGACGGTCGAACCAGGACGATCCCCAGGTCCACGCCGCGGTAGAGGATGGCGGCCCGCTTGACGAGTTCATCCCAGAGGGCCTCCGAGTAGGCCTCGTCCAGGGCCCGAGGTGCCCAGCGGTCAACGGCCCGGCGGACATCCTCGGTGTGCACAAAGTACTCGATGAGGTTGGAGCTTTCGTCCAGTGCCTTGATGTTCATCGGCGAGAGGGCCGGCGGGCCTGCGCGGAAGGCGTTTACCAGTCCGGCGTAGTCCTCGGCGGTGGCCAGTTTAGCTGCGAGCTTGGCCGTGGCCTTGTCCGAGGCTTTGGCCAGGCGCTTGATGACCAGGCCCAGCCCTACGGCGGCCTTGCGCTCGCGCAGGTAAAGGTGCGCGGCGAGATCCCTGGTACGCCAGCCCTTGCACAGCGTGGGCGCATCAGGACCGGCCGCAAGCAGGGTCTCGGCCAGGACTTCTCGGGACGGTTCGACGAAATGCATCACTTGGAAAACTAGCACGACCGGCGCGAACTTGGGCAGCGTGCCTGCCGCTGCTGGCGTGCCGTTGTTCACATCCGGACCGGCACTGCCGGAGGCACTAGACTTGACCTGATGTCTGAGCAGCCCGCCCCCGTCCTCACCTCCGGTTCCGCCGTGCCCGGAAGCCCCGCCGCCGCTGAAACAGGCCCCTCCGCAGGGCCACTCCCTTCGGAGCTGAGCGCAGCCCTCAAGCGGGACAGCGCCGGCCTGGTGGCCGCCGTGGTGCAGCAGTACGACACCAATGAGGTCCTGATGCTCGGATGGATGGACGATGAGGCCCTCCACCGCACCATGACCACGGGCCGTGTCACCTTCTACTCGCGGTCCCGCCAGGAGTACTGGCGCAAGGGTGACACGTCCGGGCACGTCCAGTGGGTCAAGTCCGTCGCAATGGATTGCGACGGCGACGCACTGTTGGTGCGCGTGGACCAGGTGGGTGCCGCGTGCCACACAGGCACCCGGACCTGCTTCGACGGCAGGGAACTGAACGTCACCACGGCGCAGGCGGTCTGAACCGCACCAGCGGCCACACCTGCTTCGCTGTTGTATAGCGGCAGCCCCGGCCCGCTGCAGGAAATTTAGGCGTCCGGCGCTGCCGGCCCTCACGAGAACAGGCGGAAAAGCATAGCCATGCAGGACCTTGGAACCATCAGCCCGAGCCTGGAGGAGTTCCGGGAACTCGCCGGCCACAGCCGCGTCATTCCCGTCAGGCTCAAGGTGCTCGCGGACGCCGAGACACCCATCGGCCTGTACCGCAAACTGGCCCAAGGCCAGCCCGGCACGTTCCTGATGGAATCCGCGGCGGTGGGCGGTGCCTGGTCCCGCTACTCGTTTATCGGCGCAAGGTCACGGGCCACGCTGACAACCAGGGACGGCAACGCACACTGGCTCGGGGAACCACCCGCAGGTGTGCCGGTGGATGGCAGCCCGGTGGATGCCATCCGCGACACCATCGAAGCCCTGCGGACTGACAGGTTCGAAGGGCTCCCGCCCTTTACGTCCGGCCTGGTGGGCTTCCTGGGCTGGGAAACCGTCCGGCACTGGGAGCGGCTGGTGAGCCCTCCCGAGGATGACCTTCACTTGCCTGAGATGGCCCTGAACCTGGTGACGGACATGGCGGTCCACGACAACGTGGACGGTACGGTGCTGCTCATCGCCAACGCCATCAACTTCGACAACAGCTCCGAACGCGTCGACGAGGCGTGGTACGACGCCGTGGCCCGGGTCAAGGCACTTCTCGCCAAAGTCAGCACCCCCGTGGCACAGCCGGTCTCGGTGCTCGCTCCGGCCGCCGTGGACTTTGCCTCCAGCGTCCAGGAGCGCTGGGACGAAAACGACTACCTTGCGGCCCTGGACCGCGGCAAGGAAGCTATCGTCGACGGCGAGGTGTTCCAGGTGGTCATCTCCCGCCGGTTCGAAATGGAGTGCCAGGCCTCCGCGCTGGACGTATACCGGGTCCTGCGCAACACCAACCCCAGCCCCTACATGTACATCTTCAGCCTCGAGGACGCGGACGGCCGGGAGTACTCCATTGTCGGCTCGTCACCCGAAGCCCTCGTTACCGTTACCGGCGGGGAAGTCATCACGCACCCCATCGCCGGATCCCGCCCACGTGGCAAAACGGTGGAAGCGGACAAAGCCCTCGCCGAGGAACTACTGGCCGACCAGAAGGAACGCGCCGAGCACCTGATGCTCGTGGACTTGTCCCGCAACGACCTGTCCAAGGTCTGTGTGGCAGGAACCGTGGACGTCACCCAGTTCATGGAGGTGGAGCGCTTTAGCCACATCATGCACCTGGTGTCCACCGTCGTGGGCCAGTTGGCGCCGCAGGCCAAGGCCTACGACGTCCTGAAGGCCACCTTCCCGGCCGGCACCTTGTCCGGCGCCCCGAAGCCCAGGGCACTGCGCCTGCTCGATGAGCTGGAACCGCATCGCCGTGGCATTTATGGCGGCGTGGTGGGCTACCTTGATTTCGCCGGCGACATGGACATGGCCATCGCCATCCGGTCAGCCCTGCTCCGGGACGGCCGGGCTTACGTCCAGGCCGGCGGCGGCATCGTTGCGGACTCGGTGAACCCCACCGAAGCGCTCGAAACAGTGAACAAGGCCGCCGCACCGCTCCGCGCGGTCCACACGGCCGGCTCCCTGCAGAACATCTCCGCAGATTCCCTTCCCGGCGGGACGGACGCCTGATGCCCGAACCGGGAACGGAAGCCGGGCAGGCGGGGGTAAGAAGGTCTGCCCCCGCCTGGGCACGGAAGTCCACGCTGGTGCTGCTCATTGCCGTCCTCGCGCTGGCCGTCTTCGGTACCACTACCCAGACCTGGATGTCAGTGACCCTGGACCCCAGCCAGGTGGGCCAGGCCGGCGCCGCGCGGGAGCCGCTGGAGGTCCAGGGCAGCGATGCAGCCACTACCGTGACGGCCCTTGCCCTGGTGGCGCTGGCCGGGGGACTGGCGGCAGCCATCGCGGGCAGGATCGCGCGGTGGATCATCACCGCCATCATCGTCCTTGCCTCCGCAGGCATTGTCGCCGCTGCCGCGACGGTCCTGGCCGACCCCCTGGCAGCCGCCCAGGGAGCCATCGCTGCCGCAACCGGTGTCAGTGGCAGCCAGGCGCAGGTGGCCGTGACTGTCTTCCCCATGCTCGCCGTCGCCGCCGGCTGCCTGCTGGCCCTGGCTGCCCTGCTCATCATTCCCGCGGGCCGGCACTGGAAGGCGCGGACGAAATATGACCTGCCGGGAGCGGCGGGCAGCGCGGCAACAGCGGGGCCCGTTGACGAAATCGACAGCTGGGACCGGCTCTCGCGGGGAGACGACCCCACCTGACCGGCAAACCGCTGCAGCCGGTGACGGCGTGCGGCCGGCCGATAACAGGTCATCGGTCAAAAAATGGCAGAATGTAAGCAGTATTCATCCTGAGGAGATTTTCCATGAGCAAAGCACCTGCGTCCGTTTCCCAGTCCGGCACCCGCACGGTAGCCCCCGGCGCCATCGACCACAGCCAGGAACTCGGCCACGGCAACAGCCCCGCCGCCTGGACCTGTGTCATCGTCATGCTCGTCGGTGCACTCATCGCATCGATCGCGTTTGTCATTGCCAGCACCCCCATTTTCATCGCAGGCGCCGGCGTAATGGTGCTCGGCCTGATCCTCGGCTTCATCATGCGCAAGGCAGGCTACGGCGTCGAAGGCAGCAAGCTGAAGAACTCCGGCCACTGATGGCAACTGTTCTCGACGACATCAACGCCGGTGTCCGGGAGGACATGGAGGCCAGGAAGCGCCTTGTTTCCCTGGCTGAACTGAAGGACCTGGCCCAGGGCGCGGCACCGGCGCGTGACGCCTGGGCAGCACTCGGCGGGACCTCCGCGGCCCGTGATGAGCTAAAGGTCATTGCGGAAATCAAGCGGCGGAGCCCCTCCAAAGGAGACCTCGCCAGCATCGGCGATCCTGCGTCGCTGGCCAGGCAGTATGCCGACGGCGGGGCTTCCGTCATAAGCGTCCTCACCGAGCAGCGCCGCTTCAACGGGTCCCTGGCGGACCTGGATGCCGTCCGCGCCGCCGTCGACATCCCGCTGCTGCGCAAGGACTTCACGCTCGACGAATACCAGATCTGGGAAGCACGCGCCCACGGCGCTGACCTCATCCTGCTCATCGTGGCCGCGCTCTCCGATGCCCAGCTCAGCGATTTCAGCGCGCTCAGCGCCGAACTCGGCATGAACGTGCTGGTGGAAACGCACACCGAAGAGGAAATTGAAAGGGCCGCCGCGGCTGACGCCCGCATCATCGGCGTGAACGTGCGCAACCTCAAGACCCTCGACGTCGACCGTTCCCTGTTCGCTTCGCTCGCCGGACGCATTCCGGCAGGGGCACTGGTCGTGGCGGAATCCGGCGTGCGCGACGTCGGGGACGTGACGCACTACGCCGCCAGCGGTGCCAACGCCGTGCTGGTGGGGGAGGCGCTGGTGAGCCACTCCACTCCCCGCGAGCGGATCGCGGAGTTCATGGCGGCCGGCGGGGCCGCCATCGCCGCGCGCGGCTGACGGCCGCGCTGTCCGTCACGCGGCCGCGAGGCTGCGGGGACAGCAACAGTGCCCGGCACTTACCGGCCCAGGCCGGACCATACTTTTATCCGATCAACTTCGAACAGGACGGGACTGATGGCCGACGCACCCTCAGGAAACGCTGACAACAAGGCCGCGGACGCATTCCTGCAGGGCGGCTCCCTCCGGCACGCCCCGGGGCCGTACTTCGGCAGCTACGGCGGACGCTGGATGCCCGAGTCCCTTATCGCAGCCCTGGACGAACTCGAGGAAACCTTCGACAAGGCCAGGAACGATCCTGAATTCCGGGACCAGATCGCGGACCTGAACAAGAACTACTCCGGCCGTCCCTCGCTGTTGACCGAAGCCAAGCGTTTCTCCGAGCATGCCGGGGGAGTGCGCGTATTCCTCAAGCGCGAGGACCTCAACCACACCGGATCCCACAAGATCAACAACGTGCTCGGCCAGGCGCTGCTCGCCAAGCGCATGGGCAAAACCCGCGTCATCGCCGAAACCGGTGCCGGCCAGCATGGCGTGGCCAGCGCCACCGCCGCAGCCCTCATGGGGCTCGAGTGCGTGGTGTACATGGGCGCGGAGGACTGCCGCCGCCAGGCGCTGAACGTGGCCCGGATGGAACTGCTTGGCGCCAAGGTCATCCCGGTCACCAGCGGCTCGCAGACCCTGAAGGACGCCATCAACGAGGCCCTCCGGGACTGGGTGGCGAACGTCCACAACACCCACTACCTCCTGGGTACCGCTGCCGGGGCGCACCCGTTTCCCGCCATGGTGCGCTACTTCCACGAGGTCATCGGCGAGGAGGCCCGCGCGCAGATCCTGGAGCAGGAAGGCCGCCTTCCGGACGCAGTCTGCGCCTGCATCGGTGGCGGGTCCAACGCCATCGGCATCTTCCACGGCTTCTTGGATGACCCCGACGTGAAGATCTACGGCTTCGAAGCCGGCGGCGACGGCGTGGACACCGGACGCCACGCCGCCACCATCACCCTGGGCAAGCCGGGCGTCCTGCACGGCGCGCGATCCTACCTGATGCAGGACGACGACGGGCAGACCATTGAGTCGCACTCCATTTCCGCGGGGCTCGATTATCCCGGTGTGGGCCCGGAGCACTCCTACCTGGCCGACATCGGAAGGGTGAGCTACGAGCCCATCACGGACAGAGAGGCCATGGAGGCCTTCAGGCTGCTGTGCCGTACCGAAGGCATCATTCCCGCCATCGAGTCTTCGCACGCCCTGGCCGGCGCCATCAAGGTGGGTCAGCGGCTCGCCGCCGAAGCTGCCGCCGGCGGCGGGACGGCGCGGGACAAGATCGTGATCGTGAACCTTTCCGGACGCGGTGACAAGGACGTCGCCACCGCCGCCGAATGGTTCAACCTGTTGGACAAGGACTCCGCGGAATCGGAGATCGGCAAAGAGGGGGAACAGCTGTGAGCACCGCACAGATGACCAGCAAGTCGGCGGCGGCCATTGACAAGGCGCGCTCCGAAGGCCGGGCCGCGCTCATCGGCTACCTGCCCGCCGGTTACCCGAGCGTGGAGGAGAGCATTGCCGCCGGCATCGCCCTGGCGGAGAACGGTGCCGACCTCATCGAGATCGGCATCCCGTACTCCGACCCCGTGATGGACGGCCAGGTCATCCAGGCCGCTACCACCCAGGCGCTGGCCAACGGCTTCTCCGTCCGCCAGGTGTTCGACGTGGTTGCCGGCATCACCAGCAAGACGGACGCCGCCGTGCTGGTGATGACCTACTGGAACCCCGTGGTGCGGATGGGCGTGGACGAGTTCTCCCGCCGCCTGGCCGAGGCCGGGGGAGCCGGGCTCATCACCCCCGACCTCATTCCCGACGAAGCGAGTGAATGGATGGCGGCCTCGGACAAGTACGGACTGGACCGGGTGTTCCTGGTCGCGCCATCGTCCACTGCCGAACGCATGCAGCGGACCGTCGAGGCGAGCCGGGGTTTTGTCTACGCCGTCTCCATCATGGGCGTTACCGGTGCGCGTTCCTCGGTGAGCGCTGCGGCCAAGGATGTCGTGGCCGCGGCGCACGCCGCCGGAGCTGAGCGTGTCTGCGTCGGCCTGGGCGTATCCAACGCCGGGCAGGTCCGCGAAATCGCCGCCTACGCCGAGGGCGTCATTGTGGGCACCGCCCTGGTGTCCGCACTGGGCGACGGCGGCGTGGACGCCGTCGGAGCACTCGCCAAGGAGCTCAGCTCCGGTCTGGCCAGGGAAGAAGCCTAAACGATGCAGACCCTCCTTCAGGCAGCAGCCCTGGCGCCCGCGCTGGTGCCCGCCAGCATCCCCAGCCCGGACTGGTCCGGATTCGACATCCCCCTGCCCTGGGGAACACTGCGCATCCACGCCTACGCCCTGTGCATCCTGGCCGGTATCGTGGTGGGCCTCTGGCTGACCTCGGTCCGCTGGGCCAGGCGCGGCGCACCTGAAGGAAGCGTCTGGGACATCGTGGTGTGGGCCATCCCGTTCGGCATCATCGGCGGCCGCCTGTATCACGTGTTCTCCTCGCCTGACGCCTACTTCGGCCCTGGCTTCGACGGTACCGGCGACCTCTCGCTGATCCCGCAGATTCAGCGGGGCGGCCTGGGAATCTGGGGCGCCGTGGTACTCGGCGTCGTGGGCGCCTGGATCGGCTGCCGCCGCAGCGGCGTCAAGCTCAGCGCTTTCCTCGACGCTGCCGCGCCGGGCCTCCTGCTGGCCCAGGCCGTGGGCCGCTGGGGCAACTGGTTCAACCAGGAACTCTTCGGCGGGCCCACCACGCTTCCGTGGGGCCTGCAGATCGACGCGGACAACGCGAACTTCCCGGCTGGGGTGCCCGCCGGCACCCTGTTCCACCCGACGTTCCTGTACGAATCCCTGTGGAACCTGGCCGGCGTCGCGCTGCTGCTCGCGCTGGACCGGAGGTTCAACTTCCGCCGCAGCCGGCTGTTCTGGCTGTACGCCATGTATTACACCCTTGGCCGGGTGTGGATTGAGGCGATGCGGATCGACGAGGCGGAACAGATTTCCCTGTTCGGTATCACCACCAGGCTCAATGTCTGGACCAGTATCTTCGTCTTTGTGACCGCGCTGGTGATTTTCATCCTGCTGGGCAGGAAGGCCCGCCCGGAGCCCGACACCGTCTATCTCCCGGGCCGGGAGCCCGCACAAACGGCGGAAATCGGCGAGACGAAAGACGGCGGCAGTCAAGTCCGTGATACGGACCCGGTTGTCTCAGATAGTGAAGCGCGTGATAATCTCCCTGATAACCAAAGCGGTTCCAGGCCCGCTTCCGACCCCACGGAAGAGGCCGCGGCGGCACCGGCCGGCTCCAAGCCCGGCACGGATGCAACGGCTACCGGACACTCCGGGAGCACAGCCACAGGAACCGCCCCGGAGGCCGGCACCAGCAAGTAATCCGCCGGCCGTGCAGGGCAGCAGAGCCACCGCTCGGAGCTCCCGAAAACCACAACGTCGTGGCATGGGGCCTCGCCCGGGCAGCATAGAGCTGCTGCCGGACGAAGCCCTGGGCAGGGGCCTGCGTAACCGTTAGTCCAGCAGGCCGGGCTGACCTACAATTTCCAATAACTAACACTTTGCTGTGCCCATCATCTGCGGCGCCGACGAGTGGGGCCAATGGTGTCCCTTCCATACGCACGATCAGGAGGAAGGACGTCTCCCATGACCCAAACTCTGCACACTCCCAGCTGGTCCGAACCGGATCAGCCTGAGACTGCCACGTCGCCGTTCAAGCGCTTCGCAGCCCTGCCGGAGGCCGCCGGCCTCTACAACCCTGAGCAGGAGAAGGACGCGTGCGGCCTTGCGATCATCGCAACGCTGCGCGGAGAGCCCGGATACGACATTGTCGACGCCGCACTCACCGCCCTGCGCAACCTCGAGCACCGCGGTGCCGTGGGCGCCGACGAGGGCACGGGTGACGGCGCCGGCCTCCTGATGCAGATCCCGGACGAGTTCTTCCGCGCGGTCACCGACTTCGAACTTCCCGCGGCCGGCCAGTACGTGGCCGGCACAGCGTTCCTGCCCGCAGAACAGCGCGAAGCCGATGCAGCGAAAGCCGGCATCGAGGGCCTCGCCGGCGACGAGGGACTGAAGGTCCTCGGCTGGCGCGAGGTGCCCGTCGTCGCCGACCTGGTGGGTGCCATGGCGCGCGCCTGCATGCCCTACTTCTCCCAGCCCTTCCTGGCGTCCGCCACGGGCGAGGAGTTGGACCGAAACGAACTCGACTCCCGCGCATGGCGAATCCGCAAACGCGCCCAGAACAAGTTCGGCGTGTACTTCCCGTCCCTGTCCTCGCGCACCATCGTCTACAAGGGCATGCTCACCACCGCCCAGCTGGAGCCCTTCTACCCGGACCTGTCGGACAAGCGCTTCAAGACCAAGCTGGCCATCGTCCACTCGCGCTTCTCCACCAACACGTTCCCCTCGTGGCCGCTGGCGCAGCCGTTCCGCACCATCGCGCACAACGGCGAAATCAACACAGTCAAGGGCAACCGCAACTGGATGCGCGCACGCCAGTCCCAGCTCGCCAACCCGCTGCTGGGCGATGCGCCCGAAGAGCTGTACCCCATCTGCACGCCCGGCGCCTCAGACTCCGCCTCCTTCGACGAGGTGGCGGAACTCCTGTGGCTGTCCGGACGGCCCATCACGCACGCGATCATGATGATGATCCCGGAGGCCTGGGAAAACCACGCCACTATGGATCCGGCCCGCCGCGCGTTCTACGAGTACCACTCGCTGCTGATGGAACCGTGGGACGGCCCAGCCGCCGTCTCGTTCACCGACGGCAAACTGGTGGGTGCCACCCTGGACCGCAACGGCCTGCGCCCGGGCCGCTTCTGGATCACCGAGGACGGCCTGATCGTCTTCGCTTCCGAGGTGGGCGTCATCGACGTCGAGCCCTCCAAGGTGGTCAAGAAGGGACGCGTCTCGCCCGGCAAGATGTTCCTGGTGGATACCGAAGCCGGCCGCATCATCGACGACGAAGAGGTCAAGGCGGAGGTCGCCGCGGCCAACCCGTGGGCGGACTGGGTCAAGGACAACCTGATCGACCTCAACGAGCTTCCCGAGCGCGAGCACGTGGTCCACACCGCCGCGTCGGTGAACATCCGCCAGCGCACCTTCGGCTACACCACCGAGGAACTGAAGATCCTGCTCGGCCCGATGGCCCGAACCGGCGCCGAGCCGCTTGGCGCCATGGGTTCCGACACCCCGGTTGCCGTGTTGTCCAAGCGCCCCCGCCTGCTCTTTGACTACTTCGTGCAGTCCTTCGCCCAGGTCACCAACCCGCCGCTGGACGCCATCCGCGAAGAGCTGGTCACGTCGCTGACCTGCGCCATCGGACCCAACGGCAACCTGCTGGACACCAAGCAGGTCCGCCAGCCCCAGGTCCAGCTGCCGTTCCCGGTGATCAACAACGACCAGCTCGCGAAGATCGCCAATATCGAGGACGCCGACGGCAACCGCGTCGCGATGAAGGTCCGCGGCCTGTACCGCCCCGAAGGCGGCGAAACCGCCCTGCGCGCCCGGCTCACCGAGATCTGCGAGCAGGTTTCCGGCGCCATCAACCGCGGCGTCCAGTACATCGTGCTCTCGGACCGTGACTCTAACGCGCAGTGGGCACCCATCCCGTCGCTGCTGCTGGTCAGCGCGGTGCACCACCACCTGCTCCGCAGCGCCAACCGCACCAAGACCGCCCTGGTGGTCGAGGCGGGCGACGTCCGCGAAACGCACCACGTGGCCGTCCTCATCGGCTACGGCGCCTCCGCCGTCAACCCGTACCTGGCCATGGAATCCGTGGAGCAGCTGATCGCCGCGGGCGATGTCACGGGCGTGACCCCGCAGGACGGCGTCTACAACCTGATCAAGGGCCTGGGCAAGGGCGTCCTGAAGATTATGTCCAAGATGGGCATCTCCACGGTCGCGTCCTACACCGGCGCGCAGACCTTCGAGGCACTCGGCCTCGGCCAGGAACTGGTGGACGAATTCTTCGCCGGCACCCACTCCCAGCTGGGCGGCGTCGGCCTGGACGTCATCGCGGCCGAGGTCTCGGCCCGCCACCAGATGGCGTACCCCGAGGGCGGCATCGAGCAGCCCCACCGCCCGCTGCTGGGCGGCGGAGAGTACCAGTGGCGCCGCGACGGCGAACCGCACCTGTTCAACCCGGAGACGGTCTTCCGGCTGCAGCACGCCACCCGGGAACGCCGCTACGACATCTTCAAGGCTTACACCAGGGGCGTGGACGACCAGTCCACCAACCTGATGACCCTGCGCGGCCTGCTCAAGTTCAAGAACGAGCGTCCCCCCGTTCCGCTCGAGGAAGTGGAGCCCGTCTCCAGCATCGTCAAGCGGTTCTCCACCGGCGCGATGAGCTACGGCTCAATCTCCAAGGAAGCGCACGAGACGCTGGCAATCGCCATGAACCGGCTGGGCGGCAAGTCCAACACCGGTGAAGGCGGCGAGGATGTCGACCGCCTGCTGGACCCCGAGCGCCGTTCCGCGGTGAAGCAGATCGCGTCCGGCCGTTTCGGCGTGACCAGCCTGTACCTGACCAACGCCGACGACATCCAGATCAAGATGGCCCAGGGCGCCAAGCCCGGCGAAGGCGGCCAGCTGATGGCGCAGAAGGTCTACCCGTGGGTGGCCCGTACCCGCCACTCCACGCCGGGCGTCGGACTGATCTCCCCGCCCCCGCACCACGACATCTACTCCATCGAGGACCTGGCGCAGCTCATCTACGATGCCAAGCGCGCCAACCCCTCGGCCCGGGTGCACGTCAAGCTGGTGTCGGAAGTCGGGATCGGCACCGTGGCGTCCGGCGTGACCAAGGCGAAGGCCGACGTCGTACTTGTCTCCGGCCATGACGGCGGAACCGGGGCCTCGCCGCTGAACTCGCTCAAGCACGCTGGTGTCCCGTGGGAGCTCGGCCTCGCCGAGACGCAGCAGACCCTGATGCTCAACGGCCTGCGCGACCGCGTTGTGGTGCAGGTTGACGGGCAGCTGAAGACCGGCCGCGACGTTGTGATCGCTGCCCTGCTGGGCGGTGAGGAGTTCGGCTTCGCCACCGCGCCGCTGGTGGTCGAGGGCTGCATCATGATGCGTGTCTGCCACCTGGACACCTGCCCGGTTGGCGTCGCAACGCAGAACCCGGAGCTCCGGGCCCGCTTCAGCGGCAAGCCCGAGTTTGTGGTCAACTTCTTCGAGTTCCTTGCCGAGGAAGTCCGCGAAATCCTGGCCGAGCTGGGCTTCCGTAGCCTGGAAGAGGCCATCGGCCACGCCGAAGTCCTGGACACACGGGACGCCGTCGACCACTGGAAGGCCGACGGCCTGGACCTGGACCCGATCCTGCACGGGCTCGAGTTCGACGACGACGCTCCGCTGCGCAACATGACCGGCCAGAACCACGAGCTGGACAAGCACTTCGACCAGCGCCTCATCACCATGTCCACCGAGGCACTGACCGACCGCAGCCCGGTCAAGATCACCGTGGACGTCATCAACACGGACCGCTCCGTGGGCACCATGCTGGGCCACGTCGTCACCAAGACCTTCGGTACCGACGTGCTCGCCACAGACACCATCGACGTTACCCTCCACGGCACGGCCGGGCAGTCCCTGGGCGCATTCCTGCCTGCGGGTATCACGCTGCGGCTGTACGGCGACTCGAACGACTACGTAGGCAAGGGCCTGTCCGGCGGCCGGATTATCGTCCGCCCGGACCGCACCAACGTGTTCAAGGCGGAGACTAACGTCATTGCCGGCAACGTCATCGGTTACGGCGCCACCAGCGGTGAGCTGTTCCTGCGCGGCCAGGTTGGCGAACGCTTCCTGGTCCGCAACTCCGGTGCCACCGCCGTCGTCGAAGGCATCGGCGACCACGGCTGCGAGTACATGACCGGCGGCCAGACGCTGATCATCGGACGCACCGGCCGCAACTTCGGCGCCGGGATGTCCGGCGGCACCGCCTTCGTGCTGGACCTGGACGCCGCCCGGGTCAACAAGGAAGCCTTGCAGTCCGGCGAACTCCAGCTCCGTGAGCTGGATGCGGAGGACCGCGACATCGTGCACGGCCTGCTGGTCAAGCACGTGGAAGAAACTGACTCCCAGCTGGCTGCGCGCCTCCTCGAGAACTTCGACGACACCGCAGCCCGCATTACCAAGGTACTGCCGCGCGACTACGCGGCCGTGCTGCAAACCCGTCTCGACGCCATCGAAGAGGGCCTCGACCCCGACGGCGAAGAAGTATGGTCTCGAATCCTGGAGGTGACCGGTGGCTGATCCACGCGGATTTCTGAAAGTACGCCAGCGTGAAACCCAGCCACGCCGTCCCGTTCCCGTCCGCATCATGGACTGGAAGGAAGTCTACGAAGCCCAGGAAAAGGGTGTCCTCAAAAGCCAGGCCGGCCGCTGCATGGACTGCGGCATCCCGTTCTGCCACCAGGGCTGCCCCTTGGGGAACCTGATTCCCGAGTGGAACGACCTCATGTGGCGGGACAAGGGCGAGGAAGCGATCGAGCGCCTGCACGCCACGAACAACTTCCCCGAGTTCACCGGCCGGCTTTGCCCCGCCCCCTGCGAAGCGTCCTGCGTGCTGGGGATCAACCAGCCTGCGGTCACCATCAAGCAGGTTGAGGTCTCCATCATCGACGAAGCGTTCGATAACGGCTGGGTCCACCCGCTGCCTCCCGCACGCCTGACCGGGAAGACCGTTGCCGTCGTCGGCTCCGGCCCCGCCGGCCTGGCTGTCGCCCAGCAGCTCACCCGCGTTGGCCACACGGTTGCCGTGTACGAGCGCGATGACAAGATCGGCGGCCTGCTGCGGTACGGCATCCCCGACTTCAAGATGGAAAAGGAGCAGGTGGACCGCCGCGTCGAGCAGATGAAGGCGGAAGGCACCCGGTTCCGGACCGGCGTCGCCGTCGGCACCGACGTGACGTGGGAACAGCTGCGCCGCCGCTACGACGCCGTGGTGGTCTGCACCGGCGCCACCGTTCCGCGCGACCTGCCCATCCCGGGCCGCGACCTTGACGGCATCCACTTCGCCATGGACTACCTGGTTCCGGCCAACCGTGCTGTGGCGGGGGAGACGATCGAAAACCAGATCCACGCGCAGGGCAAGCACGTTGTGATCCTCGGTGGCGGCGACACCGGTGCGGACTGCCTTGGCACGGCGCACCGGCACGGTGCCGCGTCCGTGACCACGCTGGCCATCGGCAAGCAGCCGCCGGCCGAGCGTGCCAGCCACCAGCCGTGGCCGACGTTCCCCACCCTGTTCGAGGTGGCCAGCGCCCACGAGGAAGGCGGTGAGCGCACATACCTCGCCTCCACCGTCGAATTCGTCGGCGAGGACGGTAAGCTGACCGGCGTCAAGGTGGCGGAGACCGAATTCGTTGACGGCAAGCGCCTGCCCAAGGCCGGCACGGAACGCATCATCCCCGCGGACCTGGTGTTCCTGTCCCTGGGCTTCACGGGCGCCGAGCCGGCGGGCATCACCGAACAGGTGAAAGCGGAATTCGACGGCCGCGGCAATGTGGCGCGCGACGGCTACTACATGACCAACACCGAGGGTGTCTTCGTGGCCGGTGACGCCGGCCGCGGGCAGTCCCTGATCGTGTGGGCCATCGCCGAGGGACGCGCCGCGGCTGCTGCCGTGGACAAGTACCTGATGGGAAGCACCATCCTTCCCGCACCCGTTGCGCCCACGGACCGCGCCATCGCCGTCCTGTAGCGCTGCACGGGGGCACAAGTTCACCCCCGCGACAACTTAACCAATGCAAGTGACCAATAGGGTAGGTATATGAGACGCGCAAAAATTGTGGCTACTTTCGGCCCCGCAATTGCCAGCTATGAAAACACCCTCGCGGTGCTGGAAGCAGGTGTTGACGTCGCCCGGATGAACATGAGCCACGGCGATTACACCGTGCATGACAACACCTACGAAAACGTCCGCAAGGCTGCAGCGGACCTGGGCAAGGCCGTGGCCATCATGGCCGACCTCCAGGGTCCCAAGATCCGCCTGGGCCGTTTCGTCGACGGCCCGCACGCCCTCGCCGTTGGTGACACCTTCACCATCACCACCGAGGACGTTCCCGGCACCAAGGAGATCTGCTCCACCACGCTGAAGAGCCTCACCGAGGACGTCAACGTCGGCGACGCGCTGCTGATCGACGACGGCAAGGTGGCCCTGCGCGCCACCGCCGTCGACGACGTCAAGGTTGTGGCCGAGGTGACCGTGGGCGGCATGGTGTCCAACAACAAGGGCATCAACCTTCCCGGCGTCGCGGTGAACGTGCCTGCGCTGAGCCCAAAGGATGAGGACGACCTGCGCTGGGCGCTGCGCCGCGGCGTGGACCTGGTTGCCCTGTCCTTCGTCCGCGACGCGTCGGACATCGCCCGGGTGCACGAGATCATGGACGAGGAGGGCCGCCGCGCCCCCGTCATCGCCAAGATCGAGAAGCCGCAGGCCGTGGAGCAGCTCCCGGAGATCATCGACGCGTTTGACGCGATCATGGTGGCCCGTGGCGACCTGGGCGTGGAACTGCCGCTCGAGGAAGTGCCGATTGTCCAGAAGCGCGCCATCGAACTGGCACGCCGCTGGGCCAAGCCCGTCATCGTGGCCACCCAGGTCCTGGAATCCATGATCGATAATCCGCGCCCCACCCGTGCAGAGGCTTCCGACTGCGCCAACGCCGTGCTGGACGGTGCGGACGCCGTCATGCTGTCCGGTGAGACCAGCGTGGGCAAGTACCCGATCGAAACGGTCAAGGTCATGGCCCGGATCATCGAGTCCACCGAGGTCCACGGCCTGGAACGCGTCCCCCCGCTGGGGACCAAGCCCAAGACCCGTGGCGGCGCCATCACGCGTGCCGCCGTCGAAATCGCCGACCAGCTGGACGCCAAGTACATCTGTGCGTTCACCCAGTCCGGCGATTCGGCACGCCGCCTCTCGCGCCTGCGTCCCATCAAGCCCGTCTTTGCGTTCACCCCGGTGGAGCAGGTCTGGAACCAGATGGCCCTGACCTGGGGAATCCAGCCGGTGCTGGTCCAGATGGTGGACCACACCGACGCCATGACCGCGCAGGTGGACCGCAGCCTCGAAGAGATGGGGCTCGTCCAGGACGGCGACCTGGTGGTTATCGCCGCCGGTTCCCCTCCCGGAAAAGCCGGTTCCACCAACTCCCTTAAGGTGCACAAGGTGGGCGACCTCGCCGACTCCACCCGCGCGGGAGATGTCATCAGCAACAAGGAAAAGCTCGGCCCCTGGCCGGAAAAGAAGAAGAAGGCCCAGGCCTAGCAACACCGAAAAGGACCCCCGCCGATTGGCGGGGGTCCTTTTCGGTGTGCCCGGTGATCGGGCTTGCCGGGATCTGTACAAGCCCAGTCAGGGGAGCGTCAGTTGACCTGGTTGATGATGGTCTCGGCGACTTCGCGCATGCTGAGGCGCCGGTCCATGGAAGTCTTCTGGATCCAGCGGAAAGCCTCCGGCTCCGTCAGGCCCATCTTGGTGGTGAGCAGGCTCTTGGCGCGCTCCACGAGCTTGCGGGTGGCGAACTGCTCCTGCAGGTCCGAAACCTCGCCTTCGAGGGCCTTGATCTCCTCGTGGCGTGAGAGGGCAATCTCAAGCGCCGGGATGAGGTCGGCGGGGGTGAAGGGCTTCACCACGTAGGCCATGGCGCCGGCGTCGCGCGCCCGCTCCACGAGTTCCTTCTGGCTGAAGGCGGTCAGCAGCACCACGGGCGCGATGCGGGCCTTGACGATCTTCTCGGCGGCTGAAATGCCGTCCATGACGGGCATCTTGACGTCCATCAGGACCAGGTCCGGCTTGAGTTCCTCGGCGAGCTGGACGGCCTTTTCGCCGTTGTCCGCCTCACCCACGACGTCGTAACCTTCGCCGCGCAGGATCTCAATGATGTCGAGGCGGATGAGGGTTTCATCCTCAGCCACAATGACGCGGCGCGCCGGCTGGGATGTGGGCTTTGACTCCGTCTGTTCAGTCACGGGATCTCCTTGAAAAGGTACGGCGGGACATCACTATCTTAGGTGCCACCGCGTTTGTACTTGGTCTGCATGGTCATCCGCGGCGTCGGCGGCGCGATTCTGGAATTCAGCCTATCTGCATGTAGAGTAATTGCGCGTACGTGAAGCAATCGCGTTGCTCACAGTCAGCTGTGGGCGTACCTCGTAGCTCCACGTATTCCGCGCCCGAGTGGCGGAATTGGCAGACGCGCCGCACTCAAAATGCGGTATCGAAAGGTGTGTGGGTTCGAGTCCCACCTCGGGCACAGTGTTTCCGCAGGTCAGGGGCCTGTTTCTTTTTTGGGTGTTGACAAAACCGCCCAAAGTGTTGACAGCGGCGTACCGTTTTTGGTGTGGCAAGCATTCGGAAACGCACCAAAAAGGACGGCTCGTCGTCCTACATGGTGTTGTGGCGGGACCCGAAGAGCCGCGAGCAGCAGGGCCTGACAGTTGCCACGATCGTCGAAGCTGAAACCCTGAAGAGGCTTCTCGACGCCAACGGCCAGTCGTTCGAAATCGCGCAGCATGCCATGCTCTCCAAGGAGAAGCGCACACCCACCGTTGCTGAAGTTATTCAGGAGCACATCGACCTGCTGATCCGCCCGTCGAGCGGAACCACGAAGACGTACCAGACGATGCTGGACCTGCATATCCGGAACGTCATCGGCCACGTCCCCGTAGATAAGCTGGATTATCGACTGATTGCGCACTGGGTGAAGTCGATGATGGCGAAGGGCAAGGCCCCGAAGGCTATCCACAACGTTCACGGCCTCATTTCGGCTGCTATGAATACCGCGGAGATGCTCGGCTACATCAGGCGGAACCCCTGCCGCGGCGTACAGCTTCCCGGCCTTGAAAAGGCCGAGGACGAAGCGATGTTCCTCACCCATGCGGAGTTCAGCCTCATCATGGAAGGAATGGGGGAGCGGTACAAGGCCTTCACCAACTTCCTGGTCATGACCGGCACCCGTTTCGGGGAGGCCACCGCCCTAACTGTCGCGGACGTCGACCTGCTCTCCAAACCGCCAACTGCACGGATCAACAAGGCCTGGAAACGGGACGGCCAGAACCAGTTCTACATTGGGGCGACGAAGACAGGCGCCGGTAAGCGCACCATCGGACTGAACCCCGCGCTGGTGGAATTGCTGATTCCGCTGGTGGCAGGCAGGCCAGGAAAGGAACTTGTGTTCACGACCCCCAAGGGCGAGCGCATCATCCACAAGCTCTACTGGCACCACTACTGGGTGCCTGCCGTTGGCACCGCCCAGGCAATTGGCCTGACCAAGAACCCCCGCATCCACGACCTCCGCCACACCCACGCGTCCTGGCTGATCCAGGACGGGGTGCCCTTGTTCACCATCTCGCGCCGGCTGGGGCATGCTTCTACGCGGACTACTGAGCAGGTGTACGGGCACTTGATGCCGGAGGCGCTGCAGGCAGGTGCTGACGCGACTGAGCGGTCGATAACGGCCTTTCTCCGCTGACTGCGTCTACAGTGCGTCGGCCTGGATGCAGAGGCAAAACGCGAGGGATTGCCCCATTAGGCCTTCGGTCATGTCGGTAAATCCTCCGGAGTGCATGAATCTGAGAAACCTGCACCATTCCTTGGGAGTTGCCGTGGACATCGAATTCTTTGAGCCCGCAGAAGCCGCGGCGCTGATGCGCTGCACAGAGTCCTGGTTGCGTGATGGCGCAACTAGTGGGCGCTTCCCTCACGCTTGCTGGGGAAAGGGCAAGATCATCTTCACCTCGGAACACATCCTGGAAATCGCCAAGTTGAGTGAGATCCTCCCCGGCAGCACTGGTTCCTCGCTCTCCGCCACTGGGCCCGCTACGAAGGAAAGGCTCATCGGTACTCGATCCAAAGTCAGACTGGCTGTTGCGCGTTGAGTAAGCGTGACGTTTCCCGTGAGGACGATGGTTCGAACAGTTGAGGCAACTAGTGGCAGCCGTAACGGACCCCCGCAGAGTAATAATGGGGCGGACGTGTGGCAGGCACCAGGCACCCGGTTACCTGCGGCAGGTGATGGTCAAAGCTAGCGTGGAACAACGCCCTGTAACCAGAAGGACCATGAAGACCACCTGTTCTCCCGCCAAAGTCCTGACCGCTTTCACCGCAATGATGCTGGCTGGGTCCTTAGTAGGTTGTGACGCCGCAGCCAACGCTTTCGAAATCATGGAGGCTGCTCCAGGCGTCGCCGCCGAGGCGCCGTCCCCTGGCGGTGACGCCGCCAACGCCCTTGTACAACTGGAGAGCCTTCCGGTGAAGGGGCGCGCTCCGAAGACCGGCTACACCCGCGATGAGTTTGGACCGGCCTGGGCTGACGTTGACCGCAACGGCTGCGACACACGCAACGACATTCTCGCCCGCGACATGACCGATGAGACGTTCAAGCCCGGCACCAACAACTGTGTGGTCATGACAGGAACGCTGGCCGACAAGTACACCGGCACTACGATTACCTTCACGCGCGGCCAGGACACGAGCTCCGACGTCCAGATCGACCACATCGTCGCTCTCAACGACGCCTGGCAGAAGGGCGCACAGCAGCTCAACGCTGACCAGCGCAAGGAACTCGCCAACGATCCGCTAAACCTTATGGCCGCAGATGGTCCTACCAACAGCGCCAAAGCTGACAAGGACGCTGCCACATGGCTGCCGCCTAACAGGGCATACCGATGCGAGTACGCTGCCAGTCAAACTGCAGTGAAAGCCAAGTACAACCTCTGGGTCACCCAGGCTGAACGCGACGCAATCGCGAATATTCTCCAAAGCTGCAACTAGTTCCGGTACAGAAACGACGGACGGTTCGAGGCCTTACATCTCCGCAGCCGTTCGTAGATCTTGAAGGGCGGACATCTACCAAGGAATTGACCTGACGACCTTTTCTCTCCAGTTCATCGCTTCACGGGCGTTCCCGGTGTGTCACAGCCACCCCAGAAACCTAGGATTTCTGGGATTTTTTCTGCTTGGGAGGTTCCCGGACTTTCCCGCTCGTCACCGTTCAAAACGTGCCCCAAAGTGTGCCCTGAACCCTTTTGCGCAACCCCGAGCGCCCGTCACGGCCACTCGTGCATAGAAGTCCGCATGAACACTAACTCGCTCGAACCGCTTACGGCAGCCACATGGCTGACCCGCAAGGAAGCAGCTGCCTTCCTCCGTCTCTCGCTCGCAACCCTGGCGAACTGGGCCTCAATGGACGTGAGGCCTCCGTTTACTCGCCTTGGGGGAGGGCGGACGTTTTATTGGCAGGAAGACGTTGATTCCTGGATGTTGTCCCAGAACGGCAAGGCCGCCTGATGGCACGGGCCAAAATGCTGCCCTGGCAACCAGGCAAGTTCAACACCAAAAAGGACGACGCTACTGGCCGCTGGGTGGCTCGAACCCGATACCGCGACGGCGCCGGGAAGTCGGTGCCCATCAAGCGGCAAGGAAGGACCAAAGGTGCCGCTGAACAGGCGGTCCGTGCAGCCGTCAGAGAGGCCGAGAACAACTGGGGCGCCGCTGGCAGCACGGGCCTTCTTACGGTCGCCCGGCTGGCCGCAGCATGGCTCGAGGTTATCCGGCCGGCTTCCGTCGTGATAAATCCACACACACAGTCCGGAAGTACACCCACTGCCGGGCTGCGCATGCAGTCCTGGCTCCAGTATGAGCAGAAGCTGACCGCACACGTGATTCCGGTTCTCGGAGACATTCCCGTGGAGACACTCACGACACCGCAGTGCCAGCGCGCCATTCACGCCTTGTACGATGTTGAAGCCGGAACAGGATTTAGAACGGCCGCCCTCACAAAGCAGGTGCTGCAGCAGCTTCTGGACCATGCCGTCCAGCAGGGTTACCGGACCGACAATCCTGTCCGAAGTATCTCCAAAATCCCAAGGAAAAGGGAAAAACCAAAAATCATGACGCCGAGCACGGTACAGAAAGTTCATGCGGCGGTGGCGGAGCGCCAGGTGGAACCAGGAGTTGGCGGGCCGAAGCCCACGAGCCGCTTAGCAGACGCGGTCCTCCTGATGGCGGCAACGGGCATGCGTGCAGGAGAGGTCCTAGCCATCCGCTGGGAGGACCTCGACCTTTCCTCTACACCACTCACAGTCACAGTCAGCGGCACCCTCGTGGAAGGGCGGTACTTCTATCGCCAGGATTTCCCGAAGTCGGAGGACAGCGAGCGAATTTACCCAATAACGATGCCATGGGCCTCCGGGATGCTCCTTCGTCGCTCCGCTAATGCTGAAGCGACACGGACGGGGGCAGTGTTCGGAACACGAAACGGAACGTTCTGGCGCCCGTCGAATTTCAGAAAAGACTTTGCCCGAGCGCTTGAAGCAGCCGGAATCACAGAGAAAGTAACGCCGCACACTTTCCGTCGGACGGTGGCCAGCCAACTGGCCGCATGGTTCAACGATCAGTCCGCTTCAATTCAGCTCGGCCATTCCTCACCCGAAGTTACTCGTCGCTCCTACATCGCCAGGCCCAAATTGATCCCTGACTTCGGAGAAGGACTATCAAACCTGGCACCATCCAAAATTTGAAGAAGTCCACCGGAAAATGGTAGCGGCCTTTGCCATCGAACCGTGAAGGTCAAGGCCCTTGCTGGTTACGCGAGCCTATGGCCCATAAGCTCAGTCGGCTCCTAAGCAGATGGCTGTGCTGTCAAGTATGGCGAAGCACGGCGCCCGACGAGTTGCCGGGCGCCGTGTGCGGGTATTTACTTCTCGGCCCGGGTGAGGATCAGCTTGACGCCGTTATCCGGATGGTAGGTCCATGAGGCGTTTACGCCGGCCCAACTGGCAGTCTGCCGGCCGTCCATGGCGGATGTGTCGTCCATCTGGGAGATGACCGAGTCGGGGACGTCCAGTGCGTTGAGGATACAGGCTGCGTCATCCATGGACGCGCCGCTGGTGTCGTCTTCGCCCTTTGTGTCGATGGTGATGCTGGAGCCCTTGTCCCCAAGGCTGATTCCCGATGTGTGGCCGGCGTTGCAGGAGTCCGCAGCCTTCTGGAATGAGGGGCCGCCGGCGGCGCTGACGGCCCCGGCGATGCCGGCCACCAGGACCGTGGCGAGGACACCGGCGGCGAAGCCCGACCCCATGCCGATCCAGAGCAGTTTCTTGGATGGCTTCGGTGCGGTGGGGTTGTAGAACTGCGGAGCGGGCGGCAAGCCGAGACCTGCCGGGGGTTGCTGTCCCTCGTAGGGCATGGCCCGCGGCGACGGGGCCCATGGCCCGGGGTTGTGTCCCGGGTGCGGCGGGACCGGGTGCTGGCCGGCGGAGTGTCCCTGGGCTGCTTCGGGCTGGAAGCTCGGAGGGAAGCCCGGTGCAGGCTCTGGCTGGAACGGTGGGGGTTCAGGGTGGGACATGGCGGCCTTTCTCGGCAGGGGGAGGTGCCGGGCAGGCCCGGCGCGGGTATTGCTTGAAGTCGGGACTGAACGTACTAATCGGTACGGGGCAGTCCCTACCGTGAATGATTTATTTGGCAGGCGCCGCGTTTTCTAGCAGGCTGGGAACGCTCCGGCTTTCATCGTGCCTTATCGTCTGTGGAGCTCTAGCGGTGCGATGGGCCGTATGAGAAGGTCACTATTTCACCGCCAAGCTTGACCTTCAGCTTGGCCATCTCTTCCGTCGTTGCCCTGATGGTCCAGTTCTTCCCCTGCAGCCACTGCGTGGTGAAGTTGTAGCTTTGGACGTTGCCAATCTCGATTTCCTTGGCCTTGTTCTTTTCCAGGGCCTCCGGCGAAGGGAAGACGTTGAGCATGATGGCCTGGTTGGCGCACGAAATGGTGCCGTCGGCGAAGGCGACAGCACCCCAGTATTCGTAGTTGTTCTTACACACAGTGTTGCCGGCCGCCACCACCTCGTGGTGGAGGTCGTCGACGTCGACGTAGTACCCGCCGTCCGCCTGGAACGTCCGGGTGCTGGTGGGGGAAGGCGTGGCCGTTGCTGTCGGTTTTGGCGCGCCGAGATTCTTGAAGGTTTTCGTTTGCTCGGGAGCGGGCTCGGATGTGCCGCAGGCGGTTAGCGTAGTCACGGTGAGCAGGATTAGCCCGGCAGTGCGAAGGACGTTCATGGTTCCTCCAGGGTCAAAGAGCAGCCACAGTGGCCGCAGTGAGTGCAGCATCAAGAGTTAGAGTTCCGCTACAGAGCACCCCCGGCCGATACCGGCGCATTCTGGTGAACAGAGTGACTAGATGCCGGCCTTGGTGGCTCCGAATTCGGCCTGCTCGGCAGAGAAGCCTTCGAAGATCAGCTGGTCAACCAGGCCGCCGTGGGAGAACGAGGTCATGTCCAGGTAGTCCTTGGCCTTCTTGGCTGCCTGCTCGTTCCAGTCGACCTTGATGTGGTCGGCGGCCCAGGTAGCGTCGGCCGTCGGGTACTTTTCGAACTCAAGCTGCTTGATAAGGCCCGTGTAGGAGAACGCGGTGAAGTCCAGGTAGTCCTCCGCTTTGCGGAGCGCGTTCTGCTGGCCCGGGGTGCCCTTCGCAGCAGCCGCCTCAGCGTCGGCCTTTGCCTTCGCAGCAGCATCTGCGTCCCGTTGGGCCTTGGCTGCTGCGTCAGCGTCCGCCTTTGCCTTCGCGACGGCGGCGTCGGCTTCGGCCTTTGCCTTCGCGGAGGCTTCAGCTTCAGCAGCTGCGACGGCGGGATCCTTGGTGGGCGCTGCCGCAACAGCAGCGGGGGTGGCCTTGGTGTCAGAGACAGCCGGGGCGGACGACGTAGCGGCGCCGGCACGGGAAGCGTTGATGATGATGCTGAGCAGGATGACAGCGCCGGTCACGATCAGCGCGACCTTCTTGTGCTTGTCGTAGTCCGCCAGCGGCAGCCCCTGTTTGTCCCGCATCTTGTTGGTCAGGATCAGGATGAGGTCGATCAGGGCCCAGATGCCGAGGCCGCCGAAGGTGACGAGTTTCAGGATGCCGGTTCCGACCTTGCCCAGGTAGAAGCGGTCGACACCGAGGATGCCAAGCAGAAGCGAGAGCAGCCAGGTGGTCAGGAACGACTTTGTGCTGACCTGGGGCTGGCCGTAGCCGTAGTTCGGCGGAAAAGCCTGCGTTTGGGGCTGAGTGTAAGGGGCCGGGTTGTATGGGGGCTGGCTCATGAGAGTCCTTTCAGAGGACACCTGACCGTCATGCGATGCGAAGCGTGCGGAGTGGTGCGGGTGATGGCGCATCGAGGGAACCCCGCGGGCCACAGAAGCGCAGAGCCGCGTCGGCCGACAGTCACAAGCATGATCGCTCCCCCAATAGCGTCACGGGCGTCAGAAGCCCGTAATTGGGAATGCTACATGCAGTTGGACACGTCCAATCCAAACAGTAGAAAAATGACACGGCAGCGTGCCGCGTTTCCCCACCTGCCGTCATTGCCTCCGACCCATCCCGCCCGATCCAGACGGCCGTGCCTGAGCGGCGTCGTTGGATTCCTGCCGGCAGTCCCGGTCCAGGGTCCCAGGACTTCACTTCCTCGGCCTGCCAGATGTCGAAGAGGTCATCGGTCCGCTTGCCGTGCCGGAACTCCGCCTCCTCCCGGAAGGTCGGTAGCGCGTCCAGGAAGACCACGTGTGGCGGCGGGCCATTCGAAGACTCCCATGCGTTTTCCGGTGCGGGTGTTCATCTCATGCAGGACCGGCTCGGCTCCAATGGCCTTGGCATAATGCTCGTGCAGCTGGTCGATCACAGCATCTCCTCGAAGTTGCGGCATTGGATGTGGACCCGCTCGGGCTGGCCCGGGTCATCTCCCCAGATGATGATGCCGGCGTCCTGCGCATCTGTGCGGAAGCGGGCGAGCCGGTCGAGGTAGACGGTCTGGATCTCGATCAGTTGGCGGCTCGAGTGGAGAACACCTTCGTGGAGCAGGACCAGTGTTTGGTCATCCGGCGCATGTTTGCCAACGCTGACTTGGACGTCTCCCTCGGCGTCGTGCTGCACGGCGACGCCCGTCGATGTCTGGGATCAAGATTTCCCTGTCGTGCTCGGCCATGAGTTACAGCAGCCCTTTGGGGAATCTTGCTGTGGCGGTCAAGACCGCGTTCACTCGGCCGCTTCGATCAAGTCGGGGCCATTGTTCCGGACGCTGTTCACCCTGGTACTCACGATCCGTGGCGTCAGGGTCGGCTCCGGGAGGGAGTTCAGCAAGTGCTGGATGTCCGCCTTGTCCGTCAGGCCAGGATCCAGCCACTCGGCGAACCGGTCCCTCGGGATGATGACCGGGTTGCGGTCGTGGACGTGCCCCAGCGCATCCTGGGCGGTCGTGGTCAAGATAGTGCAGCTGAGCAGCCAGCGCTCCGGGTCGTCCTCTGGCAGGGACGGGTCCGCCCACCACTCATACAGGCCAGCGAAGCCCAGCAGGGGCTCCGTGTCCGAGTAGAGGTAGCGCGGGATCTTCTTACCGTCCTCGGTTTTCTGCCACTCGTAATAGCGTTCACTTGGGACCAGAACCCTTCGCTTGACGGCAGCTTTTCGGAACGATGGCTTCTCCAGAATGCTCTCGCTGCGGGCGTTGATCATCTTGGAACCGATCTTGGCGTCCTTCGCCCAGGACGGCACCAGGCCCCAATGAGCGACCAGCAGGTGCCGCTCGATGCTGCCCTCATCCAGCCGCTCGGCCACAATCGGCACAGCCTGGGTGGGCGCCTCATTCCAGCTGGGCGGCGGCGGAGTGCCTTCCACCTCTTTCGCGTCAGAATGGCTCAGAAGGTCCCCTGTGGCCTTGGACATCACATATCTGCCGCACACGGGCCCATTCTGCCCCACCCGCGGAGTCCTTCATGGATTCGTGTATGAAATCGGGACGGTTACACGCGCTCCGGACATAGAAAGCCGTCGCGCTCGGCGCGGGACGGCTCTTCTGTGTATCAAAACTTGCAGGCGGCCGCCGCGGCGGTCCATATCGTACGCGGCATCCGGACCGGAGGCGCCGCGTGAAAATGCTCGCTTACTTGAGCGTCGCCGACCAGTCGCCGTCGGCCGTGACCTGGTAGAAGCCCGGGGCCCAGACTACCGTTCCGGTGTACGCTCCGATCTCGTTGACCAGCAAGTCGGAGCGGGCTCCGTAGGTCTTCACCGCGATATTCCATGTCCCGTTGTGGGTGAAGACCGCAGCCTTGGCAGCGCCCGTGTAGGCAAACACGTCATCGCCGTGGCCCGTCATCGGAGTGGATCCGTCGAAGGACCGGACCGTGGACAGCGGCACCAACTTAACCGTCCAGGCGCCGTCGGCGGTGATCTTCAGCGCCGTGGATTCACCGTCACGGCTTCGGGCGTCGAACAGGACGGTGCCACTATAGTTGCCGATCGTGTTCACGAGCAGATCCGTTGAGTCCAGTGTCTTGTCCAAGGTATGGACGGCGAAGTTGCTCCAGCCCGAGTGGGTGATGACCGCGACTGTGGGCCCGGTCCCGGGGCTTGGTTTGGTGATGTTCACGACGTCGGCCCCGGCGCCGGAGTACTCCTTGGGAGCCTTCGCCGCGGCTTCATCGGCTGCCTTCTTGGCGGCTGCGGCTTCGGCGGCAGCCTTTGCTGCTGCGACCCCCCCCGGCTTTCCTGGCGGCGATGTCCGCGGCCGCCTTGTCGCGTGCCGCGTTGACTTCCTTGTCGTCGGAGTAGTTCTTTGCCCGGTCAGGGCACGCCTGGAGCGGACTTCATCCTGGGAGGAACCGCCGGCGGTGATGGAGACGACCATGGCCGCGGGGGAGGTGGAGTGGTGAACCGGGGTGGCGGTGCCGAGCCGGTTGGCCAGCCACGGGGCGTAGCGCTTCCGCTCCTTGTTCGACGGGGCGCGCATCGAGACGGCGACCCAGGAGTCGGCCGGCAGGGCGTTGGCCAGGATGCGGGGAAGCTCAGTCGGATCAATGCCGGACTGGGTTTCGCGGAGGGCCGGGGAGTTGCGGAAGACCAGTTGGCCGATGGCGGGGGAGTTGGCCAGATCGGTGGGCAGCTCGACCTCTTCGGCGCGGGCTCCGACGGTGTGGGCCAGGTGGACCGGGGCGTTGGCGGCGACCGGCTTTCCGTCCATGATGACGTAGCCGTGCAGGCCGGTTGCCTCCCGCCGGGTCAGCAAGGTGGCTGCACCGTTCTGCGCGACAGCGGAAGCGAAAGTACCCGCCCGCTGCGTGAAGGTGGTGGGGTTGGTATCGATGCCGCCGGCGCGGGCGAGGCGAAAAATCCGTAGGTCCATGCCCTAGACCATGCGTAGAATCGGCCCCTGCTGCTGAGAAACCCCATACCCCGGATAACCGCGATCCTGAATGGCCGGTTTGGTAATGCAAAAACCGGTTATCACCGGAAGCCGGGATCGGGCCCCTCACCCCCGCTTCAGGCCTCTCCCACGTGCAGGTTGTGGAGGATAGGGGCCCTCATCTTCTCGGATCCCGCCTGTACTTCCCTGTGTGCGGCATCCCTCGCAGAGGAGCAGCCCTGCGGGCCGCTGGCCTTCGTCCCATTCGGTGGCCGGGCTCCGCCCTGGGCCTCACCCGACATGGCCCTCCGGCCGACCCCCAATCCGACGGGACATCCGTCCCGGCCCGTCAGCCTGCGGCCCACGAGCAAGGGGCTTCGCCCCCGATGAGCACCGCACAGACAACGATTCGTGACACGAGCCGCCCATCCTTTCGGGCCAACTCCCCGGCGCGAAGCGCCTAACTAGCCAGCCAGAAACCCCAGGCCAGACGAGCAGCCAATGACCAGCCCAACGTTACGGGCGGCGCCGCCGCCTAGCCCCGCAGGGAGGGTGAGCCAACCACCAGAAGGCAGCAGACCAGGGAAGCCAAAGGAGCGCAGCGACGCGGCGGACCTGGGATGCGGTCCCACCCGTCGGCCCCGGGCGCGCAGCGCCCTGGCCGACGAGGGCCAACGAGGAGAAAGCGGACAGTGAACGGGAGAACTCAAAGGTCAACGTACAGCTGAAAGGGAGAACGGGACGCCAACGCAAAGGGAACTCAACGTTCGGGGCGAGGGCGCGCAGCGCCCGAGTCCCCTCTTAAATATGCCGACCCCCTGACCTCCACTGACCAAACCGACAGCCACACCAAGCCCATCACTTCGACAAGCCAGGCAGACGCAAATGGGGCTATCGCCCGCCGAACGCTGCGCGTCCGGGTGGCCAGCCAGCGGAGCAGGCGGGGTTTTGTTGTCGACGGCGGTGGGTTGGCTGTGGGGGCGGCCCAGTGGTGCGTTGGTGTCCGGATGTACGGCTAAGTCGAAGACTGCTTTCGCGTCGGTTTCGGCGACGACGTCGCCGGGACCTCTGTTGATGCCGTGTAGTCCGCTGCCGATCCACCGGCCTTCAGGCGTCCCGGCCTTCACGTAGTAGGTGGTGGCGTCCGGGGGAGTGGTAGTGAGGTCATCCATCATCGTGGTCTTGAACAGATAGCGCAGACCCGACTGTGCTGAAAGGCGTGCGATGGACATAGTCATGACCGCGCCGCTCCTGCGTGGCGCTTGGATGGATGCCATCCGCGGCGGGCGAGGATGTCCAGTGTTGCGGGGTCCAGGGCGACACCTTTTGCGTTCGCAAGCGAGACCAGCCATGCTGCGAGATGCGCGAGGTCCTGCACGTTGGTTCTCTGGGCGCGCTTCAGCCGGGCTACTTCGAGCTGGAGGACATTGTTGCTTTGACGCTGCTCGGAGTTCTCTGCCTCGAGGCGGTCGATCTCACAGGACTGGGAGCGGAGCTTGGACTGGAGAATCTCGAGGCGGCGTTGGCAGATCTTCGTCTTAGTTGCCAGCTTGCGCTGCAATGCCTTCAGCTCGTCCTTGACAACTACGGCTCCGGCGTCAGCCGCTACCGGGAGGGCGGGACGGCGCGCAGTTCGACGTATACGATCACGTTTCCTGTTGCCGCAACGGATTGAAGAGAAGCGCTGATTTTGGCGGGAAGGATCGAAGCAGCCCGCACACTCTTCGCAAATCTTGACGGTCACGATGGTTCATCAATCCGGGGCCCGGTTTCGACATGACCAGACGTGAGCTGTCCTCACGCTGATGACCTTGGATGCCAGAGGTGTGAGGCGTTGATCGTGATGGGCACGTGGGGAGGCAGACGATAACTGTGGCCCCGGTATCGACGCCGGGCGGGTGGAGGATGAGACGGACCGCTGAATAGTGCCACAGCTCGTGGCACTATTGCCGTAGGTTCGAGGATCGGCAAGGCTCGGACAGGTTGGGCCGGTGCAGCTCGCTTCCTAATTATCCAGAT
This sequence comes from Arthrobacter sp. K4-10C, assembly GCF_059090085.1. Taxonomy (NCBI): domain Bacteria; kingdom Bacillati; phylum Actinomycetota; class Actinomycetes; order Micrococcales; family Micrococcaceae; genus Arthrobacter; species Arthrobacter sp. K4-10C. Next base: position 119,345 of record NZ_JBNHFI010000007.1, read on the forward strand.
GGCGTCTGGACAATTGCACAACACGCTGTTGCACAACTGCCAGGCACGCGCCGACACGAGCTCAGCAGCAGGGACGGCAGTCAGGTTTGAATCTAAGCCTTTGACGGGAGCCTCTGCAGAAACGGGCTTCCGCACCCTATTCGGACGGTCTTTTCAGCGTTTCCGGACGTCAGGTTGGGGTGTGGCTTATCCAGACACGTTTCGAAAGGCACCAGTGCGCCAGGTGGGCTAAGTCCGGGGGATCCTATGGGATGCGGCAGACTCTCCCAGTACTTCTGTCGCCTTTGACCGGATCGGGAAATGAGCATTTGCTAGGCACCATTCCGGTCGAAGTGGTCGGCTGTCCGGGTGCGTGACGGTGGTGTCAGTCGTGGGCAGGGCATGGTCAGTCGGTTCGCTCGAGTTGGGGGAGGAGGGGGACTGGATTGACGTCAGTTGGTGAGGGTTCGCGTGAGGTAGTGGAAACGCTGCGCTTGCGGGGTTTGAGTTCGCTGACGAGGGCGCCGGCGACGATGCACGCGGCCCCGGCGATCGCGATCGCCGGAAGCCGGTCACCCGCTACTCGGCCGATGATCGCAGCCCATACGGGCTCGGCGGCGTAGATGATCGTTGCTCGTGTCGGCGAGACAGATGTCTGGGCCCAGTTCATCGTGAGCTGAATGAGGCAGCTTGCAGCCCCGAGAGCGACCGCCGCTCCCACCCACACCCAGGAGAAAGCGGGCGGATTCTCTCCGACGATGGGCATGGCCAGGAGGCTTAGCAGTCCCGCGACGAGCAACTGCACGACGGTCACTCGGCCGAGGTTCACTTTGCCAGCGAACCAGCCGATGAGGAGGATCTCCGCTGCGATTGGAAGGGTGCTGGCGACCGTCGTAATCTCCCCGGAGCCAAAGGTGAAGCCGACACTCCCTGGGTCGGCGAGCAGCACGAGGCCGACGAAAGCAAGTCCGACACCGATCCACGTGAGAAGTCGCGGTGGCTTCTTGAACACCAGCCACTGCAGGACCGGAACAAGGGGAACGTAGAGGGCTGTGATGAACGCGGAGGTGCTGCTGTTGATCGTTTGAAGGCCAACGGTTTGCAGTCCGTAGCCTAGGAGAATGGTCACGCCGATGGCGGAGCCTGCCGCAATCTCTTTGCTTTGATCCCACTGAGGATGCGCGCGAAGACCAGGGCGCTGATTACTCCGGCAGCCAAGAAACGCATGCCCACAAAAAACCATGGTCCGCTGTATTGCACGGCAATGTGGACGATAAGGAATGTCGCCCCCCACACAGCCGTAATGAGGACCAGGGCGAGTTCCTGTCTGGAGAGCCAGCGCCGACTCGGCAGATTGTGCAACATAATGCTCACTCTATGGTGCAGAATAGTGCACATGCAAACTGAGGGAACGGCCGGAGTTCTGGAGCATGTGAGTGCGAACGTGCGTCGCTTTCGGATGGCGGCTCAACTGAGCCAAGTCGCGCTGGCGGATCGCGCCGGCGTCAGTCGTCGTACTGTCGTCAAGCTCGAGGCGGGAGAGGCAAACATCAGCCTGACAGGTCTGGATCATCTCGCCGACGCATTGGGTGTCACCTTCGTCGATCTCGTTGCGGCACCAGCAGCACCTCATATAGATATCAGCGAAGTTGCATGGCGAGGAGACCGGCCAGGCAGCGCCGCGGTGCTGCTGGCATCTGTTCCCGCCACCAGGGACGCCCAGCTCTGGGCCTGGACCCTCGAACCAGGCGACCGCTACGACGCGGAGCCTGATCCGGCGGGGTGGTCTGAAATGCTCTTCGTCTCCGAGGGCTCTATCCGCGTCGAACAGGAAGACGGCAATACCGAGCTCCACACGGGAGACCACCTGGCCTTCCCGACCGCACAACAGTACGCATACGCCAACGTTGGCGACACTCGCGCACGATTCGTGCGTGTCGTCGTCAGCTAAGGCAGGTCCAACAGGGGCCCGGCGGGCCGATTGGGTTTAAGGCCGTTCCAGAAGGTAGAACGTCGAGACAGGAGGTTGGTGTGTACTTTAGACCGATATTCGCCTTACTCGGCTGACTCGTACGAGGACCCGAAGGTCATGGACCGGGACTGCGCCGGCGCAACCAGTGCCTGACATCAGCGGACGGTCGTAGGCTACACCGCCGCGACTCCCCTAGAGCCGCGGAGGCGAGACCGGAAGATTACAGGTCCATCCAGACAATGTGCTTTCCCCATTCGAGCCAAGGGGCCGGAAGGCCGGGAGTCACCTCGCGGCCTTCCGGATGCGGGACGCCTTCCGTGCGGGTCCGCGGATCAGCCGATGGCTATAGCCTCGAATGCCCCCTTTGTGAGACTGCGCTGGTCTCCGGAGCAAGCCACAAGCCCGATGTAGTAAGGCGCGTCGCCGAAGTCTGGCAGGTCCTGCTCAGCCAGATTTGTCCACGTACTACCGTCTCCCGAAACCGCCGCTGTGAATACGCTGCCTGTCCGTTCCAGCCGCACCCATGTCCCGGAACCGCCGGCTGTTATTGTTGCACGCCCGGCCACCACCGGGCGCCGGACGAATTCGCCTCCTCCGCCCGGAGTGACGACTGTTGCCGCCATCAGGTCGAACGGAGAAAGGGATTTAGCCATGATGATGCCGATGCGGGACCCGGGTCCGGCATCTACCCGGTCAGCGATGCGCGCTGTGATTGTTTTGTTTCCGTGTACCGTTTGGTGCGCGACGTGTGCAACCATTCCCTGATTGTTGACGTTCAGGCCGGGTCCGGCCCCTCGAACCACCAGCTGGCCGGAACCTTCATGGGCAGCGCCCTGCACGCGAAGGGCAACAACGCCCACCCCGCCGAGGGTACGTTCATCCCGCACAAAGTCGCCAAAGTCGCCGGAGCGCCACGGCGAAGGCAAGGCAGTTCCCACGGTGATCCTAAGGCTGGCAGAGGAGGAGTCTGCACTCACGGTCGCGTCGAATACGCCCGCCTGTCGGGGGATTCCTGAGATGAGACCAGTCCGGTCATCGGCGATCAGGCCGGGAGGAAGGTTTCTCGTCCAGTAGCGACCAGCGGAAGGCATTGCCCGGATCAGATATTCGAATGCAGTTCCGACAGTCGCGAACGTCTCGACCGGACCCTGCATTACAGGGTTTACTGGATCGGGCATGCGTGCTGATACCGGCTCGGACTCCGGACCTTCGCCGGAGATGTTTGTCTTGGCAAGCCTGAAGTAGTATTCACGGCCGGGAACGCCCGTGGGGTCGGAGTAGCGCAGGCGCACACCAAAGCCGACAGGGCCGACGTCGTCCGCTAATGGCCTAAACGATCCGCTGGGCGACTCTGATCGTTTGACGATGTACCGTGCTGCCGGATCGGGATCGCTCCAGGACAGGTTAACCGCCGAGGAACCGGCGGTGGCGGTGAGCCCCTGCGCCGTCCCCGTGGGTTTTGGCACTGACCAAGCGCCCACCGTGACATTGTCGAACGTTGAGGTTCCGGTCTCCAATTCCCCCAGGCATGAGCAGCTGGCGAGGCCGGCATAGACATCACCTCGAAGATCGAGCTCGGTTGTGCCTACTTCTGTCCATGATTTCCCGTCAGGGGAAATTGACCCCGTAACCCGATTTCCACTCCGGACGATCCGGACCCAGTACGGCATGCGCAGGCGGTAACCGTCGCCGGCGCCTTCGACGTAGGGCGCTGCCAAGGGAGTGGCGGATTCCGGCAGCGAACCGTGATCCATGATGGGGAAGCCGGCCTTGACGGTGATGGCCTGCTGCTGGGTCGGCGGCACTGGGACACTGCCGCTGCCTTTGCTTAGGCCCGCCGGCGTCATTCGTGTTGTCCATACACCGCTCCAGGTGTGGAGCGGCAGGCCCTGAAGCAGCATGGCGGCATGCGCCGATCCCGCATCGAGCGATGAACGAATCATCACACCGACCTTGGCGTACTGCGAGCTGAGAGGATGCACTATCCGTGCAGTGACGACCCCTTGGCCCCGAAGACGAGTGAAGGTATACCGGAAGCTGTCGCCGCTTCCAGCGATGTCGCTTCCCTGATCCTCAATATGAAAGCGTTCGCCGTCGAAGTGCGCATTCCCCGCGGCGGATACGGTGCCAATTGCTGCCGACTCCCAGCCTTCGGGCAATCCTGCTGTTCCGGCGACAGCCGCCGAGTCATCGCTGGTTCCGGCCTCATTTGTGGCTGTGATGGCGTAGTAATAGGTGCGACCCCGGCGCGCTGTCCGGTCCATGTATTCCGTGCCTCGCACACCGGATGCGATCACCTGGAAGTCGACGCCAAAAGTCTCAGCACGTTTGACGCCATAGCTTTGCGCGGTCGCGCCGCTGACTGGATCAACCGAACCGACCCAGGTGAGCGAAACGCCCTCGCCGGTCCCTGTTGCCCGCAGACCGCTGGGAAGGCCGGGAACCGATGTCGGTGGGCCTGCCGTCGCAGTAGGCCGGGCATAGGTCAGGGTTCCCCAACCTGGATCGTCCTCATGCCAGCCTTCGATGAACCTGGAGCCGCCGGTGCCGCGAAAGACAACCGCGCTAGTGCTCGGGGCGGAAAGCCCTAAGCGGCTTACATAGTGGGAATAGGCCAGTTCATAGATGGGACGAAATTGCCCACGCCCTTTTGGTGAAACTGTTTCCTTGAAGTATTTGCCTGTACGGTCAAGGTCGGCGACAAAAGGAACGTCGTCAAAACCGAGGTTGTAGCGGGCGTTGTATTCATACCCGGCAAGGATCCGGTTGTTGGCCATACCGAAAAGGTCCACACCTTGGTTCCAGGCAACTTGGGCACAGTATCCGAGCAGACCCTGGCCAAGTTGCTCGTGGGGCTGGTCCCGGCCACTCTCCTGCCCCTGGCCCGATTCGTTGACTACGCGGTTGAGCACGGACCCGTTACCGGAGCCATAGGCCGCGAAGCGAAGCCCATTTTCGAACATCACTCTGTCGTCGCTCAGAACGGCTATCGCCAGAATCGTCTGCAGCGCCGCGTCGTCCCAGTTCCCGTTTGCAAAAAGCGCATAGCCGGATAGGGACTCATACCATACAGTTCGCAGGGAACGCACGCAGGCCTGGAAATCCTCCTCCGGCCAGCCGCCGTACGCTGAATGCCGCAACAGCTCAGCAGCATTCGCCATCTTGAATCCCTGAAGACCTGACCCGAGCTGGCCGTCGGCGCCGGTGATGGCACGGAGGCTGCGCGCCCAAGCATTCAGGATATCCCGCGACTTGTCCGCATGCCGTCGATCTCCAGTCAGAATCCACATCAATGCGTTTTGATAGGCGGCTGCTGCGTCGCCAACCGCTTGGCCGGTAAAGTTTGAAGGTCCTCGTCCCCAGGATTCAATCTGGCCGGTGTTCTGGACACCGTAGGAAAACAAGGAGCGCGGATCGGCTGCCATCGCAAGGAAGCCCTCATACATTGGCGACTCCTTGGCTGCCACCGCTTTCCGCATCCGCTCAAGGTCCTCAGCGCGATGCAGAATGCCCGGGTGACTGAAACCCGGTCCTGCGCCGGGTACCACTGTGTACGGGCTGCGTCCGGCATTCAGGGACGCGTTCGCCTGCGCTGTTTCCATGAACGCAAACTGATAGACGCCGGCGAATGCGCCCGCTAAGCCTGCCGAATGCAAAAGACTGCGCCGGCTGAATTCAATCTTCTCTTTTTTCATTTCAGACTCCTTTGTAGTGAAACCAGTGGCAGGAGAGGAAGGCCTCGGGACTCCAGAAGACTCAGCTTGCCGCCATGGCACAGAGTCGTTTAGGAGACCTCTCGTAAAGGGTTAGGAAATCGTTAGCCTCCCACCGCCATCATGGCTTTCAAGTTTTTCTCGTCTGCAGCGATCACTCAGTGCTTGCGAAACGGACCAGAACTCGCTGATGGCGGTTCCTGATCGATTTCAGACCAAAAACCATGGCTTGAGATCGTGCAATCCGGTTGAGGGCTCAGAGGCCGCGTGAGCGGCGGTGAGATTGACCGTCACCAAGTGCGTATACGAGTTTGTCTTGCCATAGGCACCAGAGCCCATGACCGCACCCAGATGAAAGAGCAGGGGTCTCCCGTAGTGAACTGGTGCCCGGAAGTTGGACTGAGAATTCAGTCTGGCTTGCGGGGAGCAGCTCATAGTGGGAGACACCCTCTGCTCCGCGATGACTTCTATCCAAGACAACGGTTTTTACTGGGTTGTCCTGTTACTCATGGCGCTCACCGTGAATACGGAATTCACTGAATGATGAGATTCCTGGGTAAACGGGGTCCGTCGGCACTCCAGGGTTGTCCACCTGCACCCTAAGGTAGCGGAACAGTTGGGCGCGTACTTCTTGACGTATGGGAATGGTTTCCATCGCAAAGTTCGCCGCAGTTGTGTTAGCAGTTGGCCGTTCAGTGAGGAGTGTCCACGTGGTGCCGTCCTGGGAGCCATACACGTTTGCCCCTTCTGAACGGTTGGCGAAGTTATACCGCGCCTGTAAACCGATGGCGTGTGCTGATATCCGGAAGCCGACCCCGAAGTCAATCGTGAATGGCGCTCGGAGGTCACCGGTCGTTGTATTGAAGTCCCCGTCGACTAGGTTGCGCGGCTGCACGGACGTGGGGTTCGTGGTGACCATTCCCCTGTAATCGATGGATCCGTCGGGCAGTCGGGGGGTAAGCATTTGAAGGGCTTTGACTGCCTGCTGAAGCTTGACGAGCTGCTCCAAGTACTGAGCATCTCCGCCTGTGGTCATTGAGGCACGTGCCTCGTCGCGTACAGCGTTGAAGGCTGACAAGGAGGTGCTCACGTAGGTGGACTCGGGATTGTAGCCTGCCAGTGCCTCGTCGAATGCTGATTGGCGGTCGGCCGCGATAACGACGTTGGCGGGGCGTGTTGCCAAGGTGGTCCCGTCGTCGGCCGTGACTCGGATGGTTTGGCTTCCGACACTGGAGGTTTTTGGCTTCCAGGTCAGATTGCCGGTCTCAGGGTGAAGTCGTGCTCCGGCAGGCAGACCGGTTGCCGTGTAGCGGAGAACTTCGCCTGCCGCGTCAGTGGCGGACAGCGATCGGCTCAATTCCACTCCGGCCAGGCCGATAATCGGCGTGGCGGCATCAGATGGAAATTGAGGAATTGTGAGTTGGGTTTTCGCTTCAAGATTGACGTGGTCGAAGTCGACGCTGACGCCGGTTCCGGTGACGGTCAGGTAGGCCAGGTTCTCACCGCCGAGGTCAACTCCGGTCAACTTTTCTGCATCCATGTCAAAGGTGACGTACCGCCATTGGTTATGGGTGTTGGGCAGCGGAATGTCGATCCGGGCATCCGGGTTCTTACCGATGGCGAGGCGTGCTTCGCCGTTGGTACGCAGGAACAGACCTACAGGACTGTAGCCGGCGCGGCTCAGATACATCAGGGTTCGGACGGCTATGGTGCTGCCGGTTTCGGACCCGTCGACGCGCACGAACGTCCGGCCGTCTTGGGTCATGGTCGTGGAGCGAGCATCCATGAATGAACTGCGCGTTTCGACTTGAATTTTCGCATCTGTTGCAACCCGGGGGGTTTCGCCTGCCACCTGCGCGGGAAGGGAGAGCCATGATTCCGGGCTGTAGTCAGGGTTGCTGTCCCAGAAATTGCGCAAGCCAGTTCCCCAGTAGAACTTGGGGCCATCTGATTCCGCATGTAGTTCCGCCAGGTAGGGAGCTTTTTCTTCGACGTTCACTCCGAGGCGGTAGCGGTAGACGTAGTAGAGCTCGTCCATCTTGTAGAAGGTTCGTCCGCGGTAGGCCGTTGAAAGCGCCCCGGGTCCACCCGTGGTGTCAATCCACGGTGTGTCGTAGCCGAGCATGTAGCGGGCAAAGGAGTCGGCAGCCTTGAGGAGCCGCTGATCCAGGAAGTCATAGGGTGAGACGGCGTTCGCAGCTGTGGACACGGTTCCGGTGACAGAGTCAACCCGGGTGCCTTGAACCGTGAGAAACCTGCCCAGGGCTCCTGTGCTGTTGATCCCGTCCCACGCGTGTGCCTGGTCCCGGCCCATTTCCTGGTGCTGCACGAAGGAATACCCGAAAGGATTAAGGGGGTTTTCGGCGGAGATCAAGGGGAACATGGCTGCGATGGAGCCGTTTTGCTCGGGGCGTGACGTCGTGGCGTTGACTGTGTACCACTCGACTGCTTCGTTGTATCGCTCGCGGTTTTCGGTGAAGATGTAACCTGCTATTGCTCCCATCAGTGGGAACTGGTGTTGGTTAAGGTACCGCCAGTTCGTGTGGAGGAAGGTCTCGGTCATGGGAACGATGAGGTTTGAGCTGAGCTTGGCTGTGTCCTGGTCGCTCCAGGCGAGGTCATACCCCTGGTAGCCGGCTGGGGCACTCGTGGAGCGGAAAAGCTCCGCGGCCGCCACAAGGCGGTAGAGCGGAACACCAGAATGGATGTGCGCGTCCGGGTAGTAGGCATACTTCGACGGATCCATGTTGCTCCAGGTCCGGATCAGCCGCATCCCGTTTTCCCGGTAGACAGGGTCCCCGGTGATGAAGTAAAGAGTTGCCTGTGTGTAGGCACCGAATGCGTCCTTGATGAGCTTGCTTTGGACGGCCTGGGAGTTGAATGCCGGGTTTCCTGGCTGATCGGGCGCGGTACCGCCGTTAGCGGTGCGCAGGTCACGGGCGGCGAACGGCGTCTCTGCCATGGCTTGGTAGTGGCTCTTCCACGGCTCAACCCCGGTCCGGACCATCTCCCGGGCGTTGCGCAGGCTTTCCGTGCTTACGCCGATGCCCGGGTGGACAAAGCCGTTTTTACTGACGGTCTCGGTGATGCTGACCTCGTGGCCGGAATCCGCTGACGCAGCATCGATGGTAGCGGGCAATCCGGTGCCCGCGGCAGGGGCGAGAAATGCCAGTGCCACGGTGGCTGCCAGCCGTCGTGGCCACCGGATCGTAGAGCGTGGGGCATTAAAATTCTTCAAGCGTGAACCCTTCGTTAGAAATTTTTATATCCGGCCACATTTAGCCGGAACATGGGCAAGACTCGGGAGAGTGATATCGATATCAGACTGACGAAACAAACTCTGGACCTGAATCTTTTTGGAGCGGGGGTAACCCGCGCTGGGCGTCGTCCAGTGAGTGATGTAGTGCGTGGATGGAGGTCTTCGTCCGGACTGCAACCGCGCGTGTCATCCGTTGAGGAACGTGCGCCACAGCGTATTCAAGACCTTCAACAGGACTGAAGTTTAGTCACCGGCCCCAGGGATCAGGGCTTGTTGGCCGCATAGAAGCCGGAGCTGCCAGTTCGCACTAGCTGGCCTTAGGGTTTTGCAGTGGTTGGCTGTCCTGACCGCTTCGTTCACCCGCAGCTCGGGCTTCCCGATCAAAGCCTGGGGTTGTGAGCGGGATGGGAACATCGTCCTTCATTTGACGGACTTCAGATTTGAAGATCCTCATTGACTGGCCCAGACTTCTGGCCATAGCAGGCAGCCGGGGTGCCGAGAACAGCAAAATGGCGACGACGACGATCATGCCAAGCACCCAGGGCTCGGTAAGCATTCTTCCCACAAAGATCTCCTTCGATAGCCCTGCATTGGGCGGGGTCGGTCTGCTGCAGGCCAACGCTACAACGGTGGGGATGGGGTGTCGAGGGAAATGCGAAATCTTTGCAACTAGTTGCAAAGGTGGCTCGTGCCCCGGTACCGTTCTGTGTTGGTCGTCACATACTTGGGCAGGAACCCTGTCCGGTCCGATGCTCTCTTGAAAGTGAGAACGCTGATGTTCCCTGATGTGTCCAGAAGATCCGTTCTAAAGCTGGCCGGCGGCAGTGCCGGAGCTGCCGCGGCTGGTTGGTTGTGGAATACCCCGGCGGCCCAGGCGGCAGAGACGCCGAAGGGATGGAAGCCCACCTTCAGTCGCAGCGGCGGCGTCGTCGACGTTCTCGTCTTCGGTGACACCAATTCTGAGACCGCGCACGGGCTGAAAGCCACGTTCTCCGACGTTGTCAGTGGCGGTCTCAGCCAGCCAGCACGCGTTTTGAAGCCCACGGACTCGGGAGGGTTCTGGGGGGGAACAGTGTCTGCCGCTTTGGCCTGCCGGCCCGAAGGCGAAACCTACGTGACCATCAAGCTGTGGGGTTCGGACGTTGGAGAGGACCTTGGCCGTCTTCAACTGTTCATAGACGGCAAGCAGGTCGGGCACATGCATCTGGGTGCTGTTGATCCCCTGGATATTGCGGGGCATGATCCCAGGAGTCCGGGGCGCTTTTACCTTCACACTCTGCCTTTGCCGCTGAACCTCACGGCAGGGAAAAAGAGCGTGAACCTCGAAATCCGGTCTTCCGGCTGGATCGCCGCCTACGGGCAGAGTGCCGCCGACTATTTCAAGCCGATGACGCGGCCGAGCCGAGGGATCTACCGGCTGTATACGCACTCGGAACCGTTTTTCGCCCTTGGGGGCGACGATGTTGCGGGTGCTTTGCCTGCAACGAAGATACGGACAACGCCTGGGATCGAGGTCCTTGAGAAGGTCAATGCAGCAGTGATCAAGCAGGCGAACTCCGAAGCCAGCCGCACAGCACCTCAGCTCGACCTGTGGTACTTGGAGTTCCTTGCCCGCGCGTACGGCATGGATGCCACCCAGGCCTTTAACAATCCGGCTGTTCCTGGCCAGATCGCTAACAGCCTGGATGGCATCTACTGGCGTTACCTCCAGAACGCGAAGGAGATGAAGGATTCCAATCAGCAGTGGATGGGCCTCGGGCGGGCAGGCCTGGTTATGTTGATGCTCAAGGACCAGCTTGCCCCGCTGTATGACCAGCCTGTGGCAGGATCCCCGGGAGTGATCAACAATGCCGGCTTTGAGGGTGGCGGTACGCTGCCCACCGGTTGGCGTCACATCACCTACGCCGGCGCCGGTACCTCGACGCGGGACACCACCGTCAAGAGGTCAGGGGCGGCCTCCGCCAAACTGACCGTTCCCGCCTCGGGAACCATAGCGCTGGCGCCCACAGATCGGACCCCCATCGGTACCGGAACGTATACCTACGCGGCGTGGGTCAAGACAGAAGGAGTGGGCCCGCAGGGAGCCTACCTGGATGTCCTCTTCTTTGGCGCCGATGGAAAGCTTATTGGTGGCGACAATAAGTTCTACGCCACCGCAGGCACCAATGACTGGCATCAGGTGACAGCATCACTGGCGACACCGGCCGGTGCCACGAAGGCGGAAATTCAGGTGCGGCTGGCCGGCGCCGGGACCGCATGGTTCGACGACCTTGCCCTGACGGTGCCCACGGACTCCACAGTACGTCCCGTGATGCGGCGCGATGCATGGACCAAAATGCTGCTCGACAGCCGCGAATACTGGCGGCAACACTTCCCGCAGTACACCAACCAGGCGATGATCTGCGCCATCGGCCTCTACCTGGCCAACCGCGGTCTTGGTCTGTTGAAATCAAACGAGGCATGGACCGAAGCCAAAGCGCGGGAGTACATTTACGAGTCCGTCGGCATCACCCCCTGGCTGGGCCCGGAGGCAGCCGACGGTACGCCCACCAAGCCGCTGGGCAGCAATTACCGGCAGGTTTCCGCGAAAGGCATCTCCAAAGAACTGGGTTACGCCGGCAACTATGGCGAACTGCAGGACTGGCTGGCCCTGATGTATGACGCCGTCATCGGTTTTGGCGGCATGGAGGATGAGGTCCTCAGGAAACACATCATCACGATGGCCAAGGCCCGCATGGTCTTCCGTTACCCCGCCGCTGATAACGACGGCAACAAAGCGATGCGGTACGAGGCACTCATCGGCTGGCGTGATGCCGAGTACCCAGGCAAGGTCACCTACGATGAGGGCAGCAAATGGGACGGACACGCCCTCAAACTCGTCGCACTGCTTAAGGATCCGGAGCTGACCGCGTACGCGCGCCAGTCCCTGGACGACAACCAGTTCTTTACCGTCCTCGACGAGGCCTACAAAATGGGGCTGCAGGCCCGGACCTATCTGCATCTCTCCACCGCCGCCGCCGATTATGCGTACGTCAGCTCCGCACGCGATACCGGAGCCCGCATGCCAATGAACGTCGGGCAACCCGACTTCGTATTCAGCGACGAAGAAAACGGTGTTGTCGCCATCAAACACGCAGGAGAAGTTCTCTTTGCTTCCCTTTACTGGCGGGCACGGTGGGGCATCAACAGGCTGGCCCGCGTCCACCACATCAGCGCGGAGGGCATCGAACGTTCAGGCACCGTGTGGGAACGGGCAGAATACGAACCGGACGGCCGCAGCCACAGCGAGCCAGACTGGGTCAACTGGGAGTTCGGTGCCAGCGACCTGGGCATCGCCGGCGGCGGGTTCCCACCTCCCGGCCCAAAATTGCACCAGGCGTTCGCCGGCGAGCCGCTGCCACTGGCGGCCGCACCCTCGGATGTTCCAACCCAACCGGTGGGCAAGGAAACTCCGTTTGCCGGGCGTGCGTCCTTCTACGAATGCCGGTACGGTCCGTTCATCATCGCCATGAACACCTCCTCAAACCGGACATATTCCTTCAAGCCCGGGGATGACTTCGGCGAGTCCCGTGACGTGATGAGCGGAAACAGCGTCCCGGCGCAAACCGACGTACAGGTTGGCCCTGGGACCACGGTCGTCCTGCGCCAGAACTAGGCTGCTGGGAGTCCCGCTCTGACGGGACTCCCAGCCCGGTTGCTAGGATCAAACGGTGACACCGACCCTCGCGTCCGCAGTGCCCGCCGAGCAGCAACCGGGCTCCGGGGGCGCCCGCAAGCGCGGGCCTGAACGCGTCAGCCCCGTGAACATGAAAGACGTAGCCCGCAAAGCGGGCGTATCAGTCTCAACCGTCTCCCGCGTGTTGGCCGGAAACCCGGCAGTGCAGGAAAAGACCCGCGACCAGGTCCTGGCAGCGATGCATGAACTGGACTATGTGGTCAACGGCCTGGCCCAGTCCATGCTCGGCAAAGGAAGCCGCACCGTCGGGTTTTTGGTCAGCCACATGGTCGGTCCAACATTTGCCGAGCTGGCCAGTGGAGTGGAAGAAGAAGCGTCAAAGGCCGGTGACCTCCTGGCGATCGTCACCACCCACGGCAATCCTGACGACGAAATGACCGCTGTGCGCCAGCTGCGGGAACAGCGTGCACGGGCAGTGCTGCTGGTGGGTGCAGGCCAAACCGACGGGGCCTACCGGGAACGACTTAAACGGTACGCAGAGTATCTGGCTCCAGCCGGCACGCGCCTTGTTTTGTGTGGACGAGGACCTGTCGTAGGTGTACCCAATGTACCCAGCGTGTCCTACGACAACGCGGCCGGCACCCGCGCCGCGACCGAGCACCTGTTCGGGCTGGGACACCGGCGCATCCTATACCTGGGTGCCTCGTCAAATCATTCCACCGCAGAGGAACGGTTCAGTGGCTACCTCCAAGCCCATGAAGGAGCCGGCGTCCCCACGATTCCCGAGCTCTACCCGGAAACCCTGTTTGACCCGGAATCCTGCCGGGCCGCGATGGAGGCGGTGACGAAATCCGGAGCAGCGTTCACCGCTGTGGTGGCAGCCCGCGATGACATAGCAGTCCATGCTCTGCGGTCCTTCAAAGAACGGGGCCTGTCTGTGCCTCGGGACGTGTCGCTCGTCGGCTTTGATGACATGCCGTTCATGGCCGATCTGACCCCGGCGCTGACCACCGTCCGGGTCCCTTACCGGGAGCTGGGCCGACGCACCGGTGAGCTGATCACAGGGGGGCAGCACGACCTGAACCAGCGGATATCGCTCCCTGTTGAGCTCGTCGTCCGCGCCTCTACGGGGCCTGTACCCCGGTAAGCCGCCAGCCTGTTGCCAGACCGGAGCCCCGTGTACCGGCGGGCAGTCAAGGATCCTCACCGGCCCAACGCCGCCAGCGGCGAGGGCAGTACGGAAAGACTCCTGCACAGCAGGCACATTCATTCCCAGCCCACCGCCCAGAACAACGGGACCGCTAATCTCCAGCTGCCCCGCACTTTCCCGTGCCATGCGGGCAAGATCCTCTCCGGCCAGGGCCAGCAGCGCCGCACTGACCTGGTCTCCCGCTGCAGCACAATCGATGACGCATTGCGCCTGTCGTGCCCAGAAGCTGCGTCCGTGCTTGGGGGAGTGGAACAGCGCGATCAGTTCCACTGGAGAACCTAATCCGGTCATTTTGAGCATTGATGTCGTGAGCAGGTCAGGCTCTCTAGCTTGGTTCATTAGCTGCAGACATGCCGGACCGCCTCGCGGCCCAACCAATATCCGCTTCCTTCATCACCGAGCAGGTACCCCCAGCCGCCAAACCTCGCTTCGTGCCCCTCTTTGTTGCGTCCCCACGCGGCTGAACCTGTTCCTGCAATGACGGCGATGCCGGTCAGGAAACCGGCCGCTGCCAGAATAAGACGGGAATCATGAACAACCCGGACTTCCGCGGCCGGGAGCTGCATCAGCACCAGGTCCTCCAGAGTGCTCGCGTCGGTGGCGGTGTCTATGCCGCCGGCTCCGACCACGACAGGGGTGGCTTCCGGCGGACGAAGGTACTCAAATAGATCCGCGAGTGCCCGGGACGCTTCCTGGGAGGTGACGTTTTGAAGGTTGGCGCTGCCCGCCACGGCCTCCCTTACTGGTTGGCCGTGGTCGAAAAGAACGCCATGGGTTTTACTACCCCCGATATCTAGCCCAATCAGCAGGTCAGAACTGTTCATGTGTTCCTGCCACCTTTAGGTGGGGGAGCGACGGATTCCCGCAGCACGAGTTCTGGAGCAGCCGATGTGTCCGCAACTTCCTGGTTTTTCTCGGCACGCTTGAGGAGCATCAGGAGCGCACGGCGTCCCAAGTTTCCGAACCCTGGTTCGACCGTTGTCAAGGCAGGAAGGGTGAATTCGGTAAACGGCTGGTTGTCCCAGCCGATAAGAGAAACTTCGTCCGGAACCCTGACTCCACGGTCCTGCAAAGCGCGAAGTGACGCCAACGCCAGGCGGTCATTGGAACAGAACACTGCTGTAATCGAAGGATCGTCCGCTATCCGAAGCCCCTGTTCGTAGCCGGACCTCGCCAACTGAGTTGCCGGTAACACCGGCGGCGCTTCGATGCCAGCCTCGCTGAGTGCATCCAACCAGCCCTGATAACGCCCGGAAAACTGCGTCAGGGGAAACAATCCCAAGTGATGGACCGTCCGATGCCCAAGTCTGAGCAGATGCCGGGTCACCTCCAGCCCGGCGGTGTACTCATCGACTAGAGCGTAGGGAAAGCCTTTTTGCCCTTGGGAAAACCCTGAAGCAGCCACCACCGGCACGTGGGGAGGAATGTTCCTGAGCAGCTGCGCGCCGGCTGGATCGAAGTCGATAACCACCACACCAGCCACTTGTTGTTCCAACACCGGCGCGATAGCGGCTCTCACATCCTCAACTCCCGCCGACTTCACTGTCGATATGACAACGGAATAACCTGCCTCCTGGGCCGCGCGCTCAATCCCACCGATCGTAAGGCTGTAGCCATGCCTCTCTGTGCTGGAAGTAAGGATGGCAACCATACGCCCTTCACCCGATTTCAAGGCCCTCGCAACCGAACTCGGATGGTATTGCAACTCCTCAATGGCGGCTCTTACCCGTTCCCGAAGCTGTTCACTGACGGGAATGTTGCCTGTCAGCACCCGCGACACTGTCGGCACGGACACCCCGGCCAGACGCGCCACATCAGCAATGACCGGCTTTCGCGTCTTTTCTGAAGAGCCGCCGTTTTCACGGGAGCCGCGGGCCGACCGGGTGCTATTCGTCATGGTTGTCCTCGTACATTGGCAGCCGCCCCCGGCCTTCCTGACCAGGCTGTTCCAGGACGGCAGCGACTTGTATTGCTGATATCGATATCATACTCTGTTGGAAGGTTTCTAACGACCACAAGGACGAAAAATGATAACGCTGCCCATCCGTTTAGGGGTGCGGTCGGAAAGAACTGGAAAGGCGGCGCCACAATGACGCTGCCACTGACGGCCACTCAGTCCCTTGCCCAAAACCTACGGCCCAAGGTCGCGTTGGCGATGAAGGATGAGCATTTGCGCGACGCGCTTTTCTCGGCACGGTTGCGCCGCCGCCTCAAAGCTGTCGCCGACTGCGACTTCAACCTGCTAATACGCGATTTCCAATCCGTTCCTGACGCTGTCCTCAGCGGGCTGGACGTGCTGCTGACGGGATGGCACGCCCCCGAAGTAAACGAAGCTGCGCTTCTTCGCATGCCCCACCTTCGGCTGATTGCCCATGCTGGCGGCAGCGTCAAGGAACACGTCAGTTCCGCTTGCTGGGAAAGGAACATCCTGGTCACAACAGCTGCCATGGCTAATGCTATCCCTGTCGCGGAACTCGCCTTGGCGCAGATTCTCTTCGCCGGCAAGTCGGTGCTCGCGGGAGCGCGGCTGTACCAAGTGCGCCAAGCCAGAATCGACCGCGAACTGGAGTTTCCCCGTACCGGAAATTATGAGAAAACCGTGGGCATAGTAGGTGCTTCAACCATCGGCAGGCTCGTGATAGAGCGCCTCAGGATGTTTGACCTGGATGTGCTCGTCTACGACCCCACCCTGAATGCTGCAGCGATTGACGCGCTGGGCGCCCGCAAGGTCTCACTCCATGAATTGCTTCGTGAGAGTGAAATTGTGTCCCTCCATGCCCCTGTTCTTCCCACGACCCGAGGCATGATTGGGCGGCTCCAGCTCGCTGCGATGCGTACGGGAGCAACGCTGATTAACACGGCGAGGGGAGAGCTCATCGACCACGATGCCTTGCGCGACGAGCTTATCTCGGGCCGGATCAGTGCCCTGCTCGATGTCACCGAACCGGAGCCACTGCCTCCAGGAGACCCGCTCTATACGTTGCCGAATGTGCTCCTAACCCCGCATCTGGCAGGTTCAGCCGGCACCGAACTCTTCCGGCTGGCAGATTTTGCCATCAGGGAAGTCGAGCAGTTCGCCGCGGGCATTCCACCCCTGTACCCGGTGCGCGCTGCGGACCTGGCTTCCATGGCATAGAAAGGCGGAATCCGCATCTTGATGTGAGGGGCGCGGTGTCCAAGTCCGTCCAGAGCGTTCCCTGATGCAGCCCGCTAAAGCAGGTGTTGCTGGCGGAGCCACTTCCTGATGGTGTTCTCTGTCCAGGCAGGGTGCTCGAGGTGGACGTAGTGCCCAGGGCCCGGGGAAAGGGCGACCGTGGAGCAAGGAGAGAGTTCCTTTTCGGTCCTGGCCGCCGGCCTGTTCGAGTAGATGGCAAGAACAGGGCAGCGTCGCAAAGGCAGGAGCCGCCGCGCCTGCGGCTTTGGACCCAGCGCAAAGGGGCCCATGTACATGCCTTCAAAGGATTCCAGAAGTGCGCGTGCGTCACTGGAGCGGAGCTCACGCATTACCTCGTTCCGCCAGGAGGACGGCGCGTCAGAAGAGAAAGCTTGGGAGAGGTCCTGGGCCGCTGCTGCGGAACCGAGGGCGATAAGGGCAGCCCGCCGATCCTCAAGACCGGCACACTCGGCTTCATCGGCACCGTAGGCGGGATCGATGACTACCAACCCGTCGACCAGATCAGGCCGGTCGATCGCCAGCTGAGACACCACGCTGCCACCCATGGAATGCCCGATTGCGACCAAGGGGCCAACGCGTTCTGTCAGTTCTGCAACATCGGCTGCCATCTCCATTACGCCATGACGACCGCGCACCGGTCCGGTCCTGCCAAATCCCCGAAGATCCACAGCTATCACCCGGCATTCCTGAGACAATGCCGCCTGCAGCCCGCTGAACGTCTTGCCGGACGAACCCCAGCCGTGGACGAGCATCACTGGACGCCCGTGCCCCATTTCCCAGTAGTACATGCGCCAAAGCCTTTCAAGTTTCGTTGTGATGGACAACACCCTCTGATATCGATATCATCACTTCGTCAGGCTACAGCACGAAACCGGCCCCGGGCAGGTGTTTCTAACCGGCTCCGAGGCCTCTATCCTGATATCGATATCATCATCGGACTGTCGCTTCTACCGTTGAGCACGGACCGGCTACATATGCAACACCAATCGGAGGGAGTAGATCATGCATAGAAGCGTGACTACCCAAAAAGAAGACCTGCGAAGCCGGTCTTCTGAATCGCCCAGGCCGCTGGCCCCGACCAAGCGTCGAAAGGGCAAGGGCGGCGGAAGCTGGAAGGACATGTGGCCGCTGCTGTTGCTTGCCGCGCCCGGCATAATCTGGTTTCTGGTTTTCTCGTATGCGCCAATGGCAGGCCTGGTTGTTGCCTTCAAGGACTTCAGCATCAGTGACGGCATCTTCGGCAGTCCGTGGAACGGCGTGGATAACTTCAAGTACTTCTTCGCTACCGGGGATGCCCCGCGGATCATCATCAACACCCTGGTGCTGAACGTATTGTTTCTGGGCGCATCCCTTGGCGCCGGTGTGGTCCTGGCCATCATGCTGAACGAGATCCGTGGCCGCTACTTCAAGAAGTTCATGCAGTCGGCGGTCTTCTTCCCATATTTTGTTTCGCCCATCGTCATCAGCATCATTCTGCAGGTGCTGCTTGCGGGAGCGCAGGGCGAGGGGGGCGCTGTCAATGACTTCCTCGGTATTTTCAGCCTTCCCCAGGTGTCCTGGTACACCGAGCCCGGCCCGTGGCCCTGGATTCTGACAATTGTTAAGGTCTGGCAGATGGGTGGGTACATGTCAGTTATCTTCCTGGCCGCTATCACCTCCATCCCTGAGGAAGTCTACGAAGCAGGGATGCTGGACGGCGCCAGCCGGACGAAAATGGCGTGGCTAATCACTCTGCCCCTGCTCCGTCCCACCGCGGCGATCCTGTTGGTCCTCGGCGTCGGCCGCATCTTCTACGGCGACTTCGGCACCATCTACGCCATCATCGGCGATAACGGAACCCTGTTCTCAAGCACCGACGTCATCGACACCTATGTCTTCCGGTCGCTGCGCACCATCGGTGACTTTGGTACCACCGCTGCGATCGGCCTCTTCCAGTCCGTGGTCGGTTTCATCCTGATCACTGCCGCCGTCCTCGTTCAGCGGCGCTACTCCAAGGAGTCATCGATCCTATGAGCTCGCAAGCAAACGTAACGGCCATGCCCGGTGGCGTCCCAGCAGGCCCAGAAACTCCCGCGGTCCCGGGATCGGTGCTTCCTCCTGACGCATCGTTGCCGTCGGACAGGAAGCGCAGCCAGCGCAAAGGATCTGCCAAAGAACGCCCCGAAGCTTTCACCGTGGCCAGCTACATCGGTGTCACCGCGTTCGGGCTCATGGCAATCATCCCGCTGTGGATGATCGTGGCCGGCTCCCTTACTGAGGAATCTACGCTCGCCAGGACCGGATACAGCTTCTTCCCCTCCCCGTTCTCTCTGGACGCGTACCAGCAGATTTTCAGCGGCACCGCCCTGATTAAGGGCTACACCGCCACTTTGTTCATTACCGGGGTGGGAACAGCGCTGTCCCTGTGTGCCACAGCTGCGCTCTCGTGGGTAATCGCCCGGCGCATGCCACGCATCAGCCGGCCACTGACGATCTTCGCCTATCTGCCCATGCTTTTCAGCGGCGGCCTGGTACCCCTTTACCTCTTGGTCACCCAGGTCCTGAACCTTCAGAACAGCTGGTTTTCCGTCATCCTTCCGCACATGATGGCCCCGTTCCTTGTATTCGTGGCCGTCAGCTTCTTCCAGCAGCTGCCCGAGGAAATCCTCGACTCTGCCCGTATCGACGGCGCCGGGGAACTTCGGATCTTCTTCCAGCTTGTTTTACCCCTCTCCAAACCAATCCTCGCCGTCATCGCCCTGTTTTACGCGGTGGCTTACTGGAACGAATGGTTCACCGCTCTGCTCTTCATCACCGAACCAGATAAGTACCCCCTGCAGCTGATGCTGCAGAACCTCATTGCCAACGTGACCAATGCCGCCCAACTTCCCAGCGCCTCGGCCGCCACAGCACCGATCTACCAGTTGCGCCTTGCCCTGACCGTTGTCACCATCGGTCCGATCCTGGCCGCTTACCCCTTCGCCCAGCGGTACTTCGTTAAGGGACTCACCCTTGGCGCTACCAAGGGCTAACAAGCCAAAACAACCTTTCATCCGTTCTTACTGACCATCCCGATCCACGGGACAGTACAAAGGAGTGCACTCATGATTACTGACCACCGTTTCTCCCGCCGCGGATTCCTCGGCCTCGCCGGCGGTGTCGGAGCCGCCATGGCTCTTGCCGGCTGCGGCACCGGGTCCGGTGGCACCGGAATTATCAAGGGCTCCACGTCCCTGGCCATCCTTCCTTCCACCGCCCCCGGTAACTGGAACGAAGTCCTCGGCAAGGTCAACAGCAAGCTCGAAGCCGACCTTGGCTTCAAACTTGACGCCCAGTTCATCAACTGGTCCAACTACCAGCAGCAGGCCCTGCTGAAATTCACCGCGGGCGAAAAGTTCGACACGGCCCTGCAGGCGCTGTGGCTCAACATGGCCCAGCTCCAGCAAAGCGGGTCACTGGCAGAGTTGACAAACGAAATCTCCAAGTACAAGAACCTGAGCGCCTCTATGCCGGAGAAACTGCTGAAATCCAACACTTGGGATGGAAAGCTGTGGGGCATCCCGCAGGTCAACAGCGCAGCCCGGGTCCAACACTTCAGCGTCCGCCAGGATATCGCCGAGAAACTCGGTTTCGCCGAAATCAAGAACTACGACGAGATGGAACGGTTCTTCTACGCTGCCAAGGAAAAGGCCGGAGTCATCCCGTTTGGCGCAAGCTCCAGTAACACCAATCTCCTGGCCGTACCCACACCTACGGCAATTTTCAATGCCGCATCCTGGGACAACCCGAACACCATCGCAATGAGCTTCAGCGGCAAGGGTGTGTTTTTCGTCTTCGACAAAAACGCCAGCCAGTCCGGCTCCTCGTCTCCGGTTCCTTTCTGGGAAAACGAGGGAACGCTCGATGCCCTGCGAAGGATCAGGAAATACCAGCAGGACGGCATCATCAATGCAGACGCCCTCAACGCCGATAATGCCACCGTCAAGAGCCAGTGGACGGCCGGCCGGTATGCGTCCACTTGGGCCATCACCGACGGAACCGGAAGCGCGGCGCTGCCGGCACTGCAAAAGGCCGTCCCCGGAGCCACGTTGTCCAACGCGATGCCGCTAACCGGCGGTCTCTCAGCCAAACCCAACCAGACCTTCCAGGCCGACAACCTGGTTGTGGTCAGTTCCAAGTCAGCCAACCTGGAGCGGGCCCTGCAGCTTCAGGACTGGCTCTCAATCCGGGAAAACCACGACCTGCTAACCTACGGCATCGAGGGCAAAGACTGGTCCGCGGTGGGCGATGACCGGTTCAAGCAACTCTCGGACTACAGCTTCCCGGGCTATGCCCTGTCCTGGCGTTCCAACCTGGAACGCAAGCCCGAACTCATGTCAGCCTCCGAGGAGAAAATCTTCGAGTGGGCCCAGGATTACGACAACTTCACTACCGACCCGTTCGCGTCCTTCATTCCGAACGCGGACCCGGTCAAGCAGCAGGTGGCTGCCCTCAGCAACGTCATCACAGAGTACGCGAACCCGCTTTACTACGGCCTTGTGGACGTTGACTCCCAGCTCGACAAACTCAAGAAGGCAGCCGACGGAGCCGGCCTCAGCGTCCTGCAGGCAGAGATGGAAAAGCAGGCCAACGAGTACCTCAAGAAGCAGAAGGCCTAGCAGCCAGCCCCATCAAATGGCCGGCATCCCTTGCGGGTGCCGGCCCCTTCAGCCACACAGCACAACGATTTAGGAAGGACCGCCTTGACGGTCATGACTCCCGAGGTCGGATCAGGCCTCACCACCTTGACGTGGGGTAACACCCACCTCACCGTCTACGTCTCCACCGGTCCGGACGACGTGCCCCGGCTGGTAGGCCTTACCCTTCCCGGCGACCCCGCTCCCTTCGTCCGGCCCTCAGCACTGCCGCTCGTAGACGTCGCCCTTGCCGGCGAAGGGCGCATGGGAACAGCGGGGAAGAGGCACATCGACGGCGCAGCATCCCAAAGGCTGCGCCTGGTCTGGGACAAGCAGGGGACAGGTGTCATCCCCGGGGAACCTGAGAACTCAGCCGAGCTTTCGGGACCATGGTGGCAGATTGCCATGGACGATGAAACCACTGGCCTTTTCGTCGTCACCACGCTATCCCTGCCAGGCGATGGGCCGGTCTTGCGCATCCGCTCAACAGTCAACGCGCGCAGGGTACCGCTCACAATCGAACACATCAGCTCCCTCGTTCTCGGCGGGCTTGGCGCGAACACGGAGTGGGAGAACGACACCGCCCTGTGGTCCGCGGCCAACCCTTGGTGCGGAGAGTTCCGCTGGCACAGGTCGTCGCTGGCACAAAGAGGCTTGTTCGACGTCGGCATGACCCGGTTCAACCAGCTTGGTTCCAAGAACCGCGTATCGCTGACCAGCACTGGTGCATGGTCAACCTCTGAACACCTGCCCATGGGTGTCCTCGAGGACCTGCAAACCGGTCGGCTGTTGGCCTGGCAGATCGAGACAAATGCAGCCTGGCACTGGGAAATTGCCGACCGGTACAACGACCTCTACATCACGGCAAGTGGGCCGACGGCCCTGGAGCACGGCTGGGCCACGACACTGCAACCAGGCGAAGCATTCCTGACCGTCCCGGCCTCACTCACACTCCTCCAGTCGCCTAAATACCCGGTCAGCAAGGAAACCAGCCCCCGCGTAGGCAGCGACGGTGGCGCAACAGCCCTCGGGGCCGCGCTCACTACCTACCGCCGCTCCACTCGCAGGCCTCATCCTGACAACAGCGAACTGCCCGTGATCTACAACGACTTCCTCAACGGGTTAATGTCGGATCCCACTACAGCCAGGGTCATGCCCCTGGTGGAGGCAGCGGCGGAGCTGGGTGCCGATATTTACTGCATGGACGCCGGCTGGTATGACGAGGAACAAGATGGATGGTGGGACTCCGTCGGGGAATGGAAAGCGTCCACCAGCCGCTTTCCGGGCGGGCTTGATGCTGTCATGCAGGCAATCATCGCCAAAGGCATGCGCCCGGGCCTGTGGATCGAACCCGAAGTGGTGGGCCGCCGCAGCCCCTTTGCGGCCACACTTCCAGCAGAGGCGTTCTTCCGGCGCAACGGCCACCGGGTGTCCGAGTGGGGCCGCTACCAACTCGACTTCCGCCACCCTGCCGCGCGGGCCCATGTGGATACAGTCATCGACAGGTTAGTCGGCGATTACAACCTCGGCTACATCAAGTTCGACTACAACATCGACTCCGGCGCCGGCACCAGCGGTCCCAGCGGTATGGAGCCTGCCGGTCACGGGCTGTTGGGCCACGGCCGGGCCATGCTGGAGTGGGCCGGCGCGGTCATGGACCGCCACCCGGGCCTGGTCATCGAAGGGTGCGCGGCAGGCGGGTCCCGCACTGATGCTGCCAGTGGAGCAGTATTCCCTATCCAGTCCCTGACCGATCAGCAGGACATGCTGTTGCTTCCCCCCATCAGCGCCGCCGCCCCTATGGCCATCACCCCCGAACAGTCGGGAGTGTGGGCCAGCCTCGACGGGACCATGAGCAACGACATGATCGAGTTCACCCTGGCAGCGCCGATGGCCGCGAGATTTCACCTCGCCGGGCGCATCGACACGCTCAGCAGCTCCCAACGGGACGTGGTCCGCAAATCACTCACCGCGTATTCACAGCTGCGCCCGGCAATCGCCGCAGGGCTCCCGCTGTGGCCACTGGGCCTGCCCGGCTGGCGCGACGACTGGATCGTCCAGGGGAGCGTGCTGGCTCATGAAACGCTCCTGGTCGTTCACCGCCGTGGCGGCGAACCAACGCTCGCGATACCGCTTCCCGGCTGCCGGCAAGGGGCAACACTCCAAACAATTTTCCCCGAAGACCGGACCGGCGATGCACGCCTGACCTGGCACCAAGGCAAGGCCCAGCTGGACGTCACCGTCCCGGACGCCCCGGGTGCCCGTGTCTACCGCATCACCAATTCCCCCCGAGCCGCCTCGTGATCCTCAACCCCGTCCTCCCAGGCTTCCACCCCGATCCGTCCATCGTCCGGGCGAACGGGCAGTACGTCATTGCCACCAGCACCTTCGAATGGTTCCCGGGAGTCCGATTCCATACGTCCCCTGACCTGATAACGTGGAAACCCGCAGGCTACGCCCTCACGGATGACCGCCACCTGGACCTCAAAGGCATCCCAGACTCCGGCGGCATCTGGGCGCCCTCCCTGTATTGGTCCGAAGGCAAGTACACGCTCGTTTTCACTATCGTCCGCACCATGTCCGGCGACGCGAAGGACCTGGACAACTACATCACCACCTCCACTGAACTCACAGGGCCGTGGTCCACCCCTGTCTACATTGGATCCCGCGGCTTTGACGCTTCCTTGTTCCATGCCCCCGACGGCCGACTCTACTTGGTCGGACTCCGCTGGGATCACCGGACAGACCAGCCAAGCTTTGGAGGCATTCAACTCCAGGAGCTCGACGCCGAAACCTTCGACCGGATCGGCCCGGCGACAGTTATCCACACCTCGCAGCATCCTGAGGTCAGCAACGGGCTCATTGAAGGACCCAACATGTACCACCGGGACGGCTGGTACTACCTGATGCTCGCCGAAGGTGGAACAGGCTGGAACCATGGGATCCGGATGGCAAGATCCAGGAACATCTGGGGACCTTACGAGGAAGACCCCCACCCGGTACTTACCACCCGCGACCTTGCACCCCTGGACGTGGCACGAAAAGGAACCGAAGGGCCATCCGGCGGGCTGCACAAGGCAGGCCACGGAGAACTGGTGCAAACACCGGACGGCCAGTGGTACCTGGCACACCTCGCCTCCCGCCCCGTCGAATCGTCCACGCATGGGGCAGTCTGCCTCACCGGGAGGGAAACTTGCCTCCAGCAGGTGCAATGGACGGCGGACGGGTGGCTCAGACTCTCCAGTGGCGGACACTTTCCTTCACGTACCGTCCCTGCGCCCCTCGCTGGACTGCGGAGGGAATCCGAACCGGCCGATCAAATGGAATCTGTGCTCACGGAAGGAACTATCGGGGATGACTGGATGAGTCTGCGCGCCCCCATCAGGGACAGCTGGGCACGCTGGGTTCCATCTGCAGCAGGAAAACGAACACTCAATCTGACGGGGCAGGAGTCCTTGCGCTCCACTTTCAGTCAATCCCTGGTGGCGCACCGTGTCTCTGGTCCTTCCCCCACGCTCACCGCAACAGTTCACGCCGCACCGTTGGAACCCTTTCACCGGGCCGGCGTATGCGCCTACTACGACACCCTAAGCCACATCTTCTGGTACGTCAGCACCGACGACAACGGTAAACGCATTTTAGGAGTTGAGCGAAGGGACGCCACCGGCGAAACTGACGTGGCTTTACCCTTCGACCCGGGCGCCTCTGGTCCCGTCCATTTCAAAATTTCTGTGAACGGCGCCGCCTTGGGCTGCTTGGTATCCCTCGATGGGCTGTCTTGGTTCCAATTGGGCGAGGCCCTGGACGCGCGATTCATCAGCGATGACCACAACGGGCTCCTGCGGTTCACCGGCGCCTTTCTGGGGATCGCGGCTACAGATCTGGCTGAGCACACCTGGACCGCGTCCTTCGACGCCGTAATCTATCACCACGAGAACTAGGACTTTGCATGCAAACTCTCAGCGGCGCCAGCCGGGAAATGGAAACATCCCTTCAGGTAAAGATTGAACACCGTTCAGAGCTGGAGACAACACTGGAAAGGGGCGTCGCCTACCTGCAGGAACTGGGCGCTCTCCGGAACATGGTGAACGGCATACTGATAACCAGAACCTCGCCAACGGACTTCACCTTGGAGATCCACCCCGACGTGCCGTTCGGTACAACCCGCGAAAAGCAGGCCTGGTAAGTATGGTGCTACTCTCGGCATCGACTCTCGGTGCACCCGGAATTTCTCTGGACCAGGTGCTGCTGTGGTTGCAAGCCGCTTCCTTTGACGGCATCGAACTGCGTTTCAGCGCAGGTGAAATAGCGCATCCGGCCATGACCCGTGCCGACCGGCTGGCATTACGGCACCGCATCGAAGACACCGGAATCCAGGTAACGGGGATCGCAAGCTATGTCTCCGTGTGCAGCCCTGCCGATGACGACATCGTCGTGGGTGCCCTCGTAGCGGCCATGGACTTCGCTGCCGACGTTGGCGCACCTTTAGTCCGGGTCTTCCCAGGCGCTCCCACCGCCCAAGGGCCTCTGGACCGGATTCCCTGGATCCTAGAAGACCGCAACGATGTTGATGAACGCGGTGCGCAAAGGCTGTCAGCAGTAGCAGGGCTCGCCCTCGAAAGTGGTGTGGTCCCTGCACTTGAGACTCACGACTCCCACCCAACAGGTCGGGACATCGCACGAATACTGACACGTGTCGAAGGCCCAGTGGGAGCCATTTGGGACCTGATGCATCCTTGGCGGGTCGGGGAACACATCGACCAAACCTACAAGGAACTCCAGCCCTGGCTGGACCGCGGAAACGTACAAGTGAAGGATGCCAACTTCCCCAATAACATGACGCCGCTCCCACTCGGCCACGGCACCCTCCCAACAGTTGAATTTGCCAGGTTGCTTCAGCAACACGAATACGACGGAACCGTCACACTTGAATGGGAAAAGAAATGGCATCCCACGGCCGACACATTGCCCACAGCACTCTCGTCCGCGAAGGCATGGCTCGGCGCTAGCTGGACTGATAGCACTGCGGAAGGTCGAAGTGAACCCGTCCTCGGCGCCTCAACTAGCGACAAGTGGTACGGCTAAATAGCTAGGGATCTTATCCGCCGGCACAGTGCTTCTGTGCCCACCCCTTCTGCACTCACCGCCGACAGACCTAACGGCGGGCAGTTTCTCTGCACCTGCCACGCTAGTCCTACGGCTGTTCCCTGGCCGTCCTTCGGTCCTGTGTGCGGAGCTGCAGCAATGCCAGGTTTGTCAAAGGCACCTCTAGGCCGAGTCCATCGGCCGCGTCGACAAACGTCCCGAGCAGGTGCTCGCCCTCGTGGGGTAACCCGGCGGCAACGTCCCTGTAAAGTGACGAGGTGAAAAGCGAGCCTGGCTCGGCGAGCATGTGCATGGTGGCGGTGTGTTCCCGTGCTGTGACCGGATGTCCCGCCGCAGCGGCCACATGCTCGGTTTCTGCTATGACCTGCTTGATAAAGGCTTCGCCGCCGGCATCGATGATGTCGCCTACGGAACCACGCATCAGGCAGGTGACAACGCCTGCAGCAGTGATGAACACCCACTTTTTCCACATTGCATCTACGATGTCTGCCGTGAAGGTCAACTCGTAGCCGGGAACGTCGAGCTGGTCCCGGACGGCTTCCAACTCTCTGGTGACCAGACCATCCTGCGGACCAAAGTCCATCGTTGCGATCGGCTTCATCTGGCGGACCGCGCCCGTGCTGGTGACGGTTGTTACTACGCGGACGATACCGCCGAGCACTCGCTCGGCTCCGAAACGGAGGTTGAGCTCTGGCATGTGTGCCATGCCGTTAAGGAAAGGCAGTATGAAGGTGTCGGGTCCGACCGCCGGGGTAACTTGATCGAGCACGGCGGTGAGGGCACCGGCTTTCACGGCGACGATTACTAGGTCGTAGCGGTCCTTGACCTGGTCCGCTGTCACGGTGCGGACTGCTACCGATTCCTCTTTGTCTGCTGGGTCGATCAGCCTCAATCCGTTGAGCAGTTGTTGTGCCCGTTGAGGCCTTACCAGGAACGTTACGTCCCGGCCGGCCTGACTGAGGCGGGCACCGAAGTACGCGCCTGTAGCTCCCGCTCCTGCAATCAGAATTTTCACGAATTCCTGCCTTCTCTCTGTCCTCCCCAGCGCTGCCGCTCGACACCGACCATACCGGCAGGGATTCACAAGGCGTACATCAGTCCGAGAACTGACGGTTGGAATCAGACTGCTATGTTTCAGGGGCTTTTTCTCGCGAGCGTCGCCCAGGATCAGGCTTACTCACGTGGCCGCTGAGGAGCAGGGCTTTGCCTCTGTATAGGAACAAATTGCAGTGGCAAGGTCCGGAACTTCCCCCACCTGTAGTCGGTGCACTCTTCGTAGTAGGAGGCCAACCTCAACCCGTTGTGTGGCGGGTAGGTGCTTGGTGCCTTAATGACCTGATCCCCTCAGCTTCGGCCATGGGCCGGCTGCGGGGCGTGCGGGTAGAGGTTTTTTGTCGTCATTCGATACTGGAAGCAGGTCGTGGCGCTGAGTTTCTGGGGTTTGACCCAGGCTTGGTAGCCGAGGGCGGCCTCGTACATGGTCCGCGGTTCGATACCCTCGGCCGCTATCCACAGAACGGATGAGTCAGCTGCTGCGTCCTCCACAATGCCGGTCCTGATGACGCTGCCGCTGTGTCGGATTTCCACGTGTGCGCCAATAAGGGCGCTCCAGAGGCTGTAGTTCGCGAGTGTCATTGGTTGTCCTTCTGCATTGGACGAGCGCCTATCTCGCCACCGCGGTACGGCGCCGCGCTCGGCCCCTTGGGCCTGCGGTTGGAGTGGCTAAACCGTAGGTGAGGAAGGGTTCCGGTCCCGGCCCACGTTGTGGGCCGGGACCGGGGTGGTGGAGCTTGCCTAGACGAGGCGGGTGGTCACGGTTACCGGGTTCGCGATGGTATCCCGGATGGGTGAGGATTCCTCGAGTGCCTTCACGAGTTCCTCAATCTGCTCCCGTGGCGTGCTGGCGCTGTCGATCTCGACATCCACAGTGACCTGCATGGCGCCCTTGCGGACGGACTTGTCGATACCAAGGAAGCCGCTGAGATCTGTCTCAAAGCCCAACGTGAGGCGGACCTCGTCCAAGGTTATGTCGCGTGCTGCAGCGAGGAACGCAAGGGTGGCCGTGTAGCAGCCGGCCAGGCTCTTGAGGAGGTATTCCGCGGGGCTGACCGCGGTGTCGGTCCCCAGCAGGCCCAGAGGTTCATCGCTGTGCAGGGTGAACTTCCCGAGCCGGGATTCGTCGGGAACGCCGGCTTGGACGATCGGGCCGGTCTGGGTCTTCGCCGTCAAGCCGCCGGTGGACTGGCTGCGCATAGTGAAGGTGACCTGGCCCAGTTCACGCTGAGCGGTCACGGCTGCGACGGTGGCTTCAAGGGCGGTCTGGTCGACGCTGGGCTGTGTGGTTGCGGTGCTCATATTGTTCCTTTGGTTGATTCTTGGGCATTGAGGTAACGGCAGTCCCGCCCGGTGTTCCAGGTGGTCTGGGGCGAGCTGGGCGCGCGGGGCGAGGAAAGTACTGGATAACGACCCGGGTGCGTGGGAGGTCCATTAAGCGAGGTCCGCCTAACGGAACCCTGTTCCATTGTAAGGTATTTCTTCAGCTGAAGGTAAGGGGCTTTGAGGCTTCGTCGGCTTCGGCTGCTACCCGTTCCCTGCGGTGGGTTTGCTTGCGGATCACGAGCACAAGGCAGGCGGCGGCGACCATGAAGGAGCCTGCTAGAAGCATGCCGGGCTGGTAGCTTCCGGTGGTGTCCTTGAGGATGCCTGCGAGGTAGGGGGCGAAGAAGCCTGACAGGTTTCCGACCGAGTTGATAACTCCGATGCCGGCCGCCGCCGCAGTGCCTGTGAGGAAGGATGAGGGAATCTGCCAGAACACGGGGATGCAGCAGAACATTCCGATGGCTGCAACCGTCACGCCTGCCATGGTGGCAATGGGCGAGTTGAAGCTGAAGGTAATGGCCAGTGCAAGGCCACCGATTGTGGCGGGTGCGACTACGTGCAGGAAGCGCTCACGCTTGGCGTCGGACCGTCGGCTCCAGAGGAGCATCGCAATGGTGGCGAAGAGGTAAGGGATTGCGGTGATCAGCCCGATCTGGACGACATCGAGTGTGAGACCGTACTGCTTTTGGAAGCCGGACACTGCCAAGGGGAGGAAGAAGCCAACCGCATAAATGCCGTAGCCGATCCCGAAGTATACGGCGCTCAGGAGGAATACGCGGGGGGTGAAGGCGCGACGGAGGGATCCAG
The DNA here is from genome assembly GCF_059090085.1 of Arthrobacter sp. K4-10C. Lineage (NCBI taxonomy): Bacteria > Bacillati > Actinomycetota > Actinomycetes > Micrococcales > Micrococcaceae > Arthrobacter > Arthrobacter sp. K4-10C. Next base: position 149,276 of record NZ_JBNHFI010000007.1, read on the forward strand.
CGCCGTGGGCTGCAGCGACATCGGCGTCCTCAGCAGCAATCCTGGCCTCGAGTGCCTTGCCCTCTTCAGGCGTGAGCCACTTTGCCTTCGTCGGCCTGTCGACGAGGACCGTGTAACCGATGATGCCAACGAGAATAGTGAGGATACCTTCGGCGGCGAACATGAAGCGCCATCCCGGCCAGCCCACCAAAGCCTCGCCTTGATTCATGAGGAACGCGGAAAGGGGTGAGCCGAGGAAGAACGAGACCGGGGCGGCCACGTAGACGTATGACAGAATCCGCGCCCGTTGTGCACGGGGAAACCAGATTCCCAGGAAGTAGACAATGCCGGGGAAGAATCCGGCCTCGGCAACGCCAAGGAGGAAGCGAAGAATGTAGAAGGCCATCTCTCCGTTGACCAGGCTCATGGCGCCAGCGATGGCACCCCAGGTCACCACTATGCGGGTGATCCAGATACGGGCTCCGAACTTCGTCAGCAAGAGGTTGCTAGGGACTTCGAAGATGAAGTAGCCGATGAAAAACAACCCAGCACCAAGTCCATAAGCGGCGGAGCTCAGTCCCAGGTCAGCGTTCATTTCCAAGGCCGCGAAGCCAACGTTGACCCTGTCCACGTAGCTCATGAAATACATGATCATCAACATCGGGAGTAGCCGCAGTGCGACTGTCCTCAGGACATCCTTGTCCTTGCTTAAAGCCTGCATTGTTCCACCTAGGGGGGTAGTTGAAGTATCTCAGCGGCTGGGGCAGCGGGTTGCGGCGCTGACCATATGCCAACAGCGGGGCGAATTGTGCCATGGCTCACAGAAGAGCAAAACCATCAAAGCACGACCACAAGACCAAAATCAAGAGCGACGGCCCGCTAAGCGGAACATTGTTCCAAATCCACCACTAAACCAGAACGGATACCCCTGCGGGAAACGAGTTTTGCCCCGCTTTGGATACGCCCACGGAACATACCTCCACCAAACGGAACGACCGCCAACCAATGAAGTTGCTGCGCTGCCACAGAAGGTGGTGGAGTCAAGAAACTTGGGACGTTGTTCCGTCAGTCAGGACAAAATGCCTTGACTTTGTTCTTGGTTGGTTATTGACTGTTGGGGTGCCTCCCTCATTCGGAGGGTCCGCTCCACAAGTCAAAGGCGCGTGAGGAGTCCGATGGCAATCTCAGCTGCACCTCAACACCGAAGATGATGTTCGCACGAGGTGCTGCTCTCAGGAGCACAGGTGTGGCAGTCGAAGCTGACTCAGACCTTGCCCCTGTTGCAGGAACCGTCAGGATGTCAGGAATACCCGCGGCGCCTCCAGGTCATCGTTGATTCGGAGGCGGAGGGATGACTGCGGCAGGGACTGACGTCCTGTTGAAACTGTTCATCGGAATCTGCCAACACGAACACTTCGGGCCGCCGCAAGGAGTTCTCAACCACTCGCCTGATCTTCCTGCCTCGTGGGCGCTTACCCATTTCTATCTCTTCTAAGGAGAGAACAATTGATTGACCCAAAGCCCTTGGCGGGCATCAAGAGTATTGAAACGCTGTCTTGCGATGCAGGCTGGCGGAACTATCATTTCTTGAAATTGACCACGGAGGACGGCGTCGTTGGCTGGTCTGAGTATGACGAGGACTTTGGTCCCCGGGGCTTGACCGGAGTCATTGAACGTTACGCGCCCATGTTCGTGGGCGGCGATGTCTTCAATCATGAGCGCACGTATATGAAAGTTGCAGCCACTATCAGGCCTGCACCGTATGGCATGTCCGCTCAAGCCTTGGGCGCGATTGAAAACGCAATGTTGGATGCGAAGGCGAAGACTCTGGGAATACCGGTTCACCAGCTGTTGGGCGGTAAGCACCGCGACGAAGTCCAGATCTACTGGTCGCACTGTGCCAGCTGGCGCATCAACCAGCCTGATGTTTACGGAAAGAGGATCTCGGACTTGGCCGGGGTTACCGACGCTGGCATTGAGGCGCGAAACCGAGGCTTCCGTGCCGTTAAGACGAACATGTTCGAGTACGGGCCGGATGGTCCTCAACCCTGGGCGCCGGGGTTCGGAAATCCGTATGACCCGGGCCTTAATATTGATAACAACATTCTTCGTGGCATGGTCAAGCATTTGGAAGCCCTACGCGAAGGTGTAGGCGACGACGTTGAGATTCTGCTGGACATCAATTTCAACGCCCGCACGGAGGGCGTGCTCAGAATCCTCCGGGCGCTGCAGGACTTTGATCTTTTCTGGCTCGAACTTGACCTCTATAACCCGGACGCCTTGGCCATGATCCGCCAGCAGGCCGGGACCAGCATTGCGTCGTGTGAGACGCTGTTCGGAGTGCGCCAGTTCGCACCTTATTTCGCCAAGCAGGCAGTCGATGTGGCTATTGTCGATGTGGTTTGGAATGGTGTCTGGCAGGGTATGAAGGTTGCCAACACCGCCGAGGCTCACGACGTCAACGTGGCGCCGCACAACTTTTACAGCCATCTCGCGACCATGATGAACATCCACTTCTCCGCGGCTGTGCCGAACTTGCGCATCATGGAGCACGACGTTGACAGACTGAGCTACGACGACGAACTCTTCACCTCCGTCCCGGTCCTGAAGGGTGACATGTTCCACGTGCCGGACGTTCCCGGTTGGGGCACAGAGCCAATTGAAGAAGCAATACTTTCCCGGCCTCCGGTTCTCCGGGAGAAGTACATTGGCATGAAACGCTGATTTGGGCTGCGGGCAGCCGCCGGCGCGACGCGGCGGCGGCTGCCCCTAAACCCGGTGTGCGGGGCAGCGGGCTGCAGCGCACCATAGAATGTAAGCAAAATAAGGACTGCCAATCCAAACGATTAGCACGTCCGCCAAGGATGGTGGCGAGGATATGAAGGAAGAATCAGTCGACGGCGTCAGGAGCGTTGAGCGCGCCGCCTCGATCATTCAGGCTGTTGCTGATGCCGGTGAGGCAGGGGCAAGACTGACCGACATCGTGATGCAGACCGGAATGTCCAAGACCACGATTCACAGACTCCTGGGCACATTGGTGAAGGTGGGCTGGCTCGAACAGGAAGAGAACACCTCCACGTTCTACCTGGGCCTGCCACTCGTCGCCATTGGCATCACCGCTTCCGACCGCCACGGCCTGCTGGACTTGGCCGCGCCCCATTTGAAGCGCCTTGCCGAGCTCACCGGTGACACCGTCTACCTTGCAGTCCGGATGGGCTCCCAAGCCCTTTGTGTTGACAGGGTGGATGGGAGCTTTCCAATCCGGACCGCCACCATGCGAATCGGTGACCGCCGGCCCTTGGGAACATGCCCGGGAAGTCTGGCCCTCTTGGCCGGGCAGCCACAAGAGCTGATTGAACAACTCATGCTCAGCGCTTCGCAGTCGCACGGTGGCGGCCCCAAAATTGACGCCGTCGGCCTGCCCCACCTGATAGAGCAGTCCAGAGCCCACGGCTATTCTATGGCCCCCGAGATCCTGGTACCGGGAGCAAACGGACTCGGTGTTCCCGTCATGGGAGCCGACGGATCGGCTGTAGCTGCATTGTCCCTTGAAGCCATCGATTCCCGCTTGGCCGAACCTCGCCGCACTCAGCTCGTTGGATGGCTCCAGCGCGAAGCGACTGCACTTTCAGAAAACCTCTTGAACCTTAGCCCTGGATTCGGGCAGCGCGATGTCCGCAGGATGCTCGCGGAGGCCATCTAGACGACGCAGCACATCCGCCAGGCTGCACGCATGTAGTGCACGCAGCAAGCGAAAGTGTCTAAGACCGGCCAGGGCAAGGCCACGCCAGCAGAAATGTGGGTGGGGTATTACCCCAGGATGTGACCCTTGGTCGAGCAGCTGCTCACTGGCGTGTGACGATAAAGCCATGTGGGCGAGGGCCGGGCGGGAAGTCTCCTAGGCATTCGCGGCTTGGTCACACTGTCTCGATTCCACCCCGCGGGCATTGGATGCCACCGCCGCTGAGCTGCTTAACCGGTAGCCCCAGCGGGTTCCCGCACACCCACCATTCGTCTGCCTCTCTCCGGGGAAGTTATGAACGAGGGCCTACTTAGCTGCTTCGTCGAGGAGCGTCCGGAACTGTTCCTCGTTCTTTAGAGTCAGCTTCTTCCCATCAAGGAAGAATGATGGCGTGCCGATGACTCCGAGAGCTCTTCCGTCGTTGACGTCCTTGCGGATCCGGTTTTGGGTCCTTTCGTCGGCGATGGTGGCGTCATATCGGGTCATGTCCAGCCCCAGCTCCCGGGCGTAGATGCGGAACAACGCGGCCTGGGAATCGTTCTTGTTTCCCCACTGGGGCTGCGTCTCAAAGATTAGGGCAGTCATTTGCTCGTACTTGCCCTGTTGGGCTGCCGCCTCAACGGCGAGTGCTGCCGTGCCCGAGTTTTGATGGCCGGGCAGAGGAAAGTGACGCTGGATGAAGGTGATTCTGTCCCCGTACTCCTCCTTCAGCTCTTCCATCAACGGGGCTGCCGCACGGCAGGGTCCGCATTCGAAGTCCAGGAACTCGACCAGTTGCGCCTTTTCAAGGGCCGGGGTCGTCAGGCGGTGGCTGTCGTCACGAACCAGTTGCCCCCCACCTTCAGGAGCCGGAGTGCTGCGCGATGGTTTGGAGGCATGAAGCACGGCTGTCCCGATCACCATCGCCGCGAGAACGGCGCCGCATAGAGCCCACAGGATGCCGCGAACCGTCCTTGCGGTGTTAGCCAGCGCCGGTGGTTTCGGTGGTGCCAGTGTCATGAGTCATGGGCTTTCTGATCGCCGGATGTGATGGGTTGAACCTAAGAATCGGCGCCCGGGCAGTTCTGGGCTCGGCCGGAACCGTTACTTTCCTGGCTTCTCCCCGTGGGCCAGGCCCTGCTGAGGGACCACTTTTGCGTGCCCGTCCTCAATTACTGCGGCGAAGGAGACACTTCCGCTACTGGCACTGGGCAATATGAGCCTCACAGGGCTTCCGCGGAGAACGCCGAGGGATGCAATTCAGCTGGTCGGGGACCAGGACCCCGTGAACCGATGGGCTCTCGGGTCAGTCCCGGGAGCCCAGCGGCTTGTTTATCCGTGAGGGGAAGTTTATGGCTTTTGATGGTGCGGGCCGGGCAGTGTTGGAACTGTGCCGGTGAACACGTCACGCGTGGCGGCGATGGCCTTGATGCGGTCCCGGCATGCGAACCATCCCACGATCATGAGAACTATGACCACGATGGTGACGAAGAGCGTGGCGGGTGAGTCGATGAAAGTCATGATGAGCACGGCGGCCAGGAAAACGAGGGAGATGTATCCGGTGTAGGGCGCGCCGAACATTCTGAAGGAGGGACGGGTAAGCAGACCCTTGTCGGCCCAGCGTTGGAGCTGGATCTGGCACAGGAGGATGGTGGCCCAGGCGACGATGATGCCGACTGCCGCGACGCTGAGGACGATTTCGAAGGCATCACCGGGGACAAGGTAGTTGAGCGGGACACCGAGGAGGGAAACGCCCGCGGTCAGGGCGATGCCGCCGTAAGGGACACCCGCCTTGTTCATGCGGGATGCGAACTTGGGGGCGGAGCCGTTTACGGACATGGAGCGCAGGATGCGGCCTGTGGAGTAGAGGCCGGCGTTGAGCGAAGACAGCGCGGCGGTCAGGACCACAAGGTTCATGATGACGTCCACGCCCTGAATGCCGATGGAGCCGAAAAATGTTACGAAGGGGCTCACGCCCTTTTCGTAGGACGTGTGCGGAAGCAGCAGGGAAAGCAGGATGACTGAACCGACGTAGAACACTGCGATGCGCATAACCACTGAGTTGATGGCCTTGGGCATGGTCTTCTCCGGGTTCTTCGTTTCACCTGCGGCCGTCCCCACCAGCTCGATGGACGCGTAGGCGAAGATGACGCCCTGCATCAGGACGATCATGGGCAGCAGGCCGGTGGGGAAGAACCCGCCATTATCCTGAATGAGCTGTAGTCCTACGGGGGAACCTGTGGGAGTGCCAAAGACGACGAAGTAGGTTCCGATCAGGAGGAACGCCACCAGTGTTGCGACCTTCACCAACGCGAACCAGAATTCCAGCTCGCCGAACACCTTGACCGAGACGAGGTTCAGGCCGAGCACCGCCACGAGCGCTATCAGGGCCCATCCCCATTGCGGAACGGCTCCGATCCACGGGACGTAGTTGCCAAAGAAGTTCATGTAGAGCGCCACGGCCGTAATATCGGCCACGGTCGTCGTCGCCCAGGTAACCCAGTAGAACCAGCCGGACACGAAGGCGGCCTTCTCACCGAAGAATTCGCGCGCGTAGGAAACGAACGAGCCAGTTGTCGGCCGGTGAAGCACCAGCTCACCGAGGGCGCGAAGGATGAGGAAAGCGAAGAATCCGCAGAGCGCGTAGGCGATGATCAGCGAAGGTCCTGCGGTCGCCAGGCGGCCACCCGCGCCCAGAAAAAGGCCGGTGCCAATGGCACCGCCAAGGGCAATCATCTGGATCTGCCGGGGCTTCAGGCCCTTGTGATAACCCGCGTCTTCGGCATGAACAAGGGGGGACTGATGGAGATCTCCGCGCCCTGAGCTCAGGTCAAGGTCAGATTGTGGAATGGACATGGGGACCTTTCTTGGGGCGACGCCTCTGATGCGATCGGATGCACAGTCGAAGGATCAGCAGGCGCAGGCCTGGGGGTGATGGGGGTCTTGCATTCCTCGGCACGTAGTTTCAGCGTGGGGGAGGCAGGGTGACGGCGGGCCGGGATTGACAGTCCGGGGTGCCGGCAGCCCGGCCGGCTTTCAATTCATAGTTGAGGATATGCTCCAAGTCACAATGAAATCAACATCGAGTTGTATAAAAGTTAAAAGATTTCGACAAGAATACCGTCGGGACCGGGACCAAAGGGCCTCGATTCCTTCCGCATCTACACTTTTTGTGTAATTATGGTGCTCATAGGCGACACCGAGTGACCTGCACGTGCTCGGGTGCGCAATGCAGCAGTTAGCGTGCGACCCGGGGTGTCCCCGGTTTTCGACTTTTTTGGAAGGCCAGAACATGACAAGTCCAGTTACTACTCCCCCCCTTTACGCCCGAGCGATGCGCGTCGGGGATCTGCTGTTCGTTTCGGGTCAGCTTCCATTGAATGACGCTGGGCTCCTTCATCCGGGCCTTGTCGGGACGGAAGTAACCGTGGAGCAGGCGCGGGAAGCAGCGGCCCTTGCCGCGCGGAACTGCCTTGATGTTGTCCGTGATGCCCTGGGTTCCTTGGACGCGGTGAAGGGCGTTGCGCGCTTGGGCGGTTATGTCGCAGCGGGTGGGGGCTTCATCAACGCACCAGCAGTAGTGGATGCAGCCTCACAGCAGGTTCTGGAAGTTTTGGGTGACCGGGGACAACACGCGCGCTTGGCGCTGGGGGTGGCATCACTTCCCTTGGGGGCCAGTGTGGAGATCGAATTGGCTGTCCAGTGCTGACGTCGCAGACGATGAATTCCCGGGGTACGCAGGCGAGCAGCGCGCTTCCTAATCCTCTGGAGGAGCTCAGCCTGAACGAGCTTCGCCAGCGCACCAGCATGAAGTGGCGGGTCCACCCTGATGATGTGCTTCCGCTGTGGGTTGCCGAAATGGATGTCCGGCTCGCACCGCCCGTGGCCGAGGCCCTCCACCGTGCCATCGATGCTGGTGACACCGGTTATCCGGTCGGCACAGCGTTTGCTGAGGCCTTCTCTGCTTTCGCTGCGAGTAGGTGGTCCTGGAACGGCCTGGAGGTTAGCAGGACAGCGATTGTCCCTGACGTCATGATGGGCGTGGTCGAAGTCCTGCGCCTTGTCACGAGTCCAGGGGACGTTGTCGTGGTCAACTCTCCGGTATATGCACCTTTCTACGCCTTCGTCACGCACGATAGCCGACAAATCATCGAAGCGCCCTTGGGACAGGACCTGCGGATTAGTCTGGATGTGCTCGAGGAAACCTTCGGCCGCATCAGGCAAGAGGGACGCAAGGCTGCATACCTGCTCAGCAACCCCCATAACCCCACCGGCACCGTTCATACTCTGGAGGAGCTGACAGCGGTTGCTGAGCTCGCGAACAAGTACGGAGTGCGGGTGGTCTCCGACGAGATACACGCCCCACTGGTCCTGCCCGGCGCCCGGTTCATCCCCTATCTAAGCGTCCCCGGATCTGAGAACGCCTTCGCCGTGATGTCGGCTTCCAAAGGATGGAACCTTGCCGGGCTCAAGGCAGCACTGGCCGTAGCTGGAGCGGAAGCCGCCGCGGACCTCGCCCGCATGCCGGAAGAAGTCAGTCACGGTCCCAGTCACCTCGGGCTCATCGCCCACACAGCGGCACTTCAGGATGGGCAGGATTGGCTTGACGCGCTGATCCAAGGGCTGGATTCAAATAGGACCCTGCTTCGGCGGCTGATTTCGGATCACTTACCGGATGCGGGTTATAAGGAGCCCGAGGGCACCTACCTGGCATGGCTGGACTGCCGGTATCTAAAGAGCGAACCACAGGACAGCCCTGCAGAACTCGCGGTGGTGACCGATGTGGCAGGCCCGACCAAGCTGTTCCTGGATGAGGGCCGGGTGGCGTTGAGTTCAGGGCACGTTTTCGGCACAGGTGGCGCCGGGCATGTCCGTCTGAACTTCGCTACCTCACAGGCGATTCTCACAGAAGCTGTAGAGCGGATGGGTCGCGTCCGTCCTATGCGCTGATCCGCTGGGGCAGGCCCGATGTGGGGGATTGGGCCTGTCTCAGGCGCTCACTTCTGAAGTTCCGTTCACTTCATTGAGGTAGTTGTAGATAGTAAACCTCGTCACTCCCAAGGCAGCTGCAGCGGTCTCCGCGGCCTGCTTAATCAGGAAGAACCCGCGCCGATCCAGCTCGGCCACTACCTCGACTTTGTGTTCCTTACGCATCTTCTCGGGTGGTACCCCGACGGCTGCTATGGCCGCATCAATGAGGCGTCCACTCAGATCTTCAACGCTGTGCGGAAAGTACTCGCTTCCGTTCGCCGGCGATGCTGTGGCGTGTGAACGGTGGGCGGCCAGGGATGCCTGTGTTTGCGCCGGGGCGGCTTCGTGGCCCAAGACGAACCGGTCCATCGCTGCACGCAGAGTGACCCAGGCGGAAACGTCTGTGTTTAGGCACAGGGCTGCCGCCGCGCGACCATCTTTGTCTGTGTAGATAATGGTGGTGCTCTGAAGGATTCGACCATCTGGTAACTGTGAGCGGTAGCCGATTTCATGGCTGAAATCCCCGGCAGCAACCCGCTCCAGAAGCTTGTCCGTGGGCGGGTCACCGATCCGCCGACCTGTGACCACGCCGGCGATGGCCCGCACAGTGTCCGGGATACGCTGCAAATCGTGAAGCACGACCTCTGTCGGCTGGGGAACGGCGGTCTGGAGGGGCTCCACGAGGAGCTCAAGGACGCAGTTGATGGACTCAGCATCCATTCCCCGAAGCCCCTCTGGCGGTGGTGCTATCGATCCCTTCGGTCCATCGAGCATGACGATCCCTCCGTTGCAGTGACTGTTGAACTTATTCAACTAGTGTCGACTAGATTTTAACACTTTGTGCAATTGGAGAGTAAAGCCGGCTGACCTGGTTCTGTTCAACAGCCGGGTGAGTCAGGTGCCGGGCGCCCAGTCGCTGGTCAGCTCAAGCATCGGGATCGGGCCGTCGACGGAAGGGAGTGACCCGAGGATGGGGCCCTCAACGTTTTGGTATCACCTGGGCGGCCAGGGCGGCAGCTGCCATGAGCTCCTCCCGGGGAGCGCCGGATGCTGCTTCAACACTGAGCCCGTAGATGGCGGCCATGACATAGCGCGCCAACGCGTTGCAGTCGGTGCCGTCGGGAAGGTCGCCATCCGCCAGGGCTTTGGCAAACCGATCCAACACAGTGCGTCGAATCTCCTCGCGGGCGGTAGCCAGGAGGGTGACTATTTCATGGTGAGGTTCGCCCGATGACAGCCCCGCCTGCACGGTCATGCAGCCTGCGGGCTGGCCGGGGGAGGTGAAGACTCGCACCCTGCCGGTTAGAAGGTCCAGTATTGCTTCGTGCGCCGTGGGCTGCGCCATCGCCTCCTCCAGCTGGACGCTGCGTTCGCACATGTACCGATCGAGGGTTTTTTCGAACAGGTCTCGCTTACTGCCAAAAGCTGCATAGAGGCTGGGCGGGTTGATACCCAGCGCCTTCGTCAGGTCAGCGACCGACGTGCCCTCGTAACCCTGTCGCCAAAACAACTCCATGGCTGTCTGCAGGGCCACCTGATCATCGAATTCGCGCTTTCGGCCTCCCGGCATGTCTTGCCCTCCTGGTCCAGCAAACCGCGGTTTGCTTTTTCTGTAGTAACCACTACAGTATAACTCACAAGTTATTTAGTGATCACTACAGAACACTGGTGGATCCAGTCCCTTGAGCTCGCGCCCAGCGACGCATGACCCTCATCCCCGAGGCGGCTGATGCCAAACCCTGGGCCAAAACTCCCTGCCCTACCAACAAAAATGAAAGAGGAGCCCATGTCTGCACGATCAACAACCACTTCCGCATTCCAAGCCGATGTCCTCCAGAACGACCTGCCGGTCCTGGTGGATTTCTGGGCGCCGTGGTGCCCGCCGTGCCGTGCCGTCGGGCCCGTACTCGATGAGCTGGCCCAGGAGCAGGCCGGGAAAGTCGAGGTCATCAAAGTGAACGTCGACGAGAACCCCGAGCTCGCGCAGCAGTATGGTGTCACCTCAATTCCCGCTTTCCGGGTGTTCAACAACGGTGACGTCGTCGGTTCGTTCCTTGGTGCCATGCCAAAGGAAGCATTCGAAGACCGGCTTGCCCCCTACCTGGGTGCAGCAGCCCGCAACTGATGCCTCTGCAGCCCCGGTAGCCAAGACCGGGGCTGCACCTTCCACCCGCAATACACCTCCTGCACGAAGGAAAAAACTATGGGCTACCACGAGCACACAGACCACCGCTACCTCCGCAACCTCAGGAACGCTGCCCCTGACGCCGTGAAATCGTTCCTGGCACTTGACCAGGAAGTGCTGAACGGCGCCGGCAAGGTCATCTCGCGCAAGAACACCGAACTCATGGCCGTCGCCGTGGCCCTCACCACACAGTGTGCGTACTGCATTGAAGCGCACGTCAAGGCCGCCAAGGCCGAAGGTGCCACCGAAGAGGAACTTGCAGAAACCGTCATGATCGCTTCAGTACTGCGGGCGGGCGGTAGTTTCGCCCATGGCTTCATGGCAATGAAGTTCTTCGAAGGTGCACCGGATGCCGCGGCAGCAGCCCACACGCACGCTGCGGCTGGAGTTTCCTAGGTTCCGCCGAATACCAACGGTTAGGCACAAGCGTGCGAAGACCTGGGGTCATAACTGGTGCCCCCAGGTCGGCCATCTAGTGCCTACCAGACTCCACCGCGCGCTTTTGAAAGGCAAAATACATGCTGTTTTCCCCTATGACCCTCGGCGAGCTTGAGCTGCCCAACCGGTTGGTGATGGCTCCGTTGACCCGCACACGCTCCGGAGACGAAGGTATCCCCGGCCCGCTGATGGCTGAACACTACCGCCAGCGGGCTTCCCTGGGCCTGATCGTAAGCGAGGCCACCTACCCGGGCCTCGCGGGACGCTCGTGGCCTGGCCAGCCCGGACTCCACACCACGGACCAGATTTCCGGCTGGAAAAAAGTCACCGACGCAGTTCATGCCGAAGGTGGCCGGATCTTCGCCCAGATCATGCACGGTGGCAGGGTCTCCCATGAGGACATCACGGGCGGCCACCGCATCGTAGCGCCCAGTGCCCTCGCTATGGCAGGTGAAGCCCGGACGCCGGAGGGCAAGAAGCCGTACCCGGTCCCGCACGCCCTCACCATCGAGGAACTGCCCGCAGTGATCCAGGAGACCGTCACTGCCTCACTCAACGCCATCGTGGCCGGGTTCGACGGCGTTGAACTGCACGCCGGCAACGGGTTCCTCCTGCACGAATTCCTGTCTCCCAGCACCAATGTCCGCACCGACAGCTACGGCGGCACGCCGGAGAACCGTGCCCGTTTCGTGGTCGAGACCGTAGAAGCGGTAGCAGCAGCGGTAGGGGCCCACCGCGTCGGTATCCGTATTTCCCCCGAAAACGAACTGCACGACATGGACGAAGCCAACAACGCCTCTGCGCGCGCCACCTACCGTGTGCTCGCGGACAGCATCGCTCCGCTCAAGCTCGCGTACCTGAGCATGCTCCACCACGACCCGTCAGGTGACTTTGTCCAGGATCTCCGTGAGCGGTTCGGCGGGTCTTTCCTGGTCAACAGCGGCTTCGGCGTCGTCACCACTCGTGACGAGGCAATATCCCTTGTCGCTGACGGTCACGCCGACGCCGTCGTCGTTGGCCGCCCCGCCATCGCTAACCCCGACCTTGCCCTCCGCTGGAAGGACGGTCTTCCACTCAATGAACCGGATCCATCCACGTTCTACGGCGAAGGCGCCAAAGGCGCCAAGGGGTACACCGACTACCCCTTCTACCAGGAGTCTTTCTCTTAAGAAGGCGTTCCTCGAGAGGCTGACCGGCAACGCGCCTCAGCTGTGGAAGGCCTGATGGACCGCATCAACAGACAAATGAAAGGAACACCATGACCGAGATGAATACCCTGCGCACAGAGGCTTTCGCCGACCTCGCGGCCATCGAAGCGACAGTGGCAGCCGTCACCGAGCAGCGTGAGCTTGGCAAGGTCAGCTTCAGTATGCTCAGCGAGTCTGCCGGGGGGCTGACCGCTGAGACCATCACCGGGCCCCTGACCCAGGCAGGCATCGTCGACGAATCGCGCCGCGGTAGGTTCACGCTGCACAGCGATGAGCCGGTCTCCCTGCTTGGTACCGACACTGCTGTCAGTCCTGCTGAATACGTTCTCAAAGCCCTGGCTGGCTGCTACATGGTCACGCTGGCTTCCCTGGCTGCCGGCAGGAACATCCCGTTGAAGCACGTCGCGCTGACCCTTGGCTTCGACATCGATCTCAGCGGCTTCCTCGGAATTGACGACAGCGTCCGCAAGGGTGCCCAGCAGATCACTGTGGACGTCCAAATCGACAGCCCTGGCACGTCCCGCGAGGACCTGGAAGACCTGATCGGCGCACTTGAAGCGAGCTCACCGATCCGCGACACTCTGGCCAACCCCGTCCCCGTTATCACCCGCCTCGGCTAACACCGGCCGCGCCCGACCAGGGCCGACAATCCTCAATGGAAGGAACATTATGGCGACGACCAACATTACTGGAGAACAATTCACCGCGACGATCGAGGGCAACGACATTGTTCTCATGGATTTCTGGGCTAGCTGGTGTCCTCCATGCCGCCAATTCGGCCCTATCTTTGAGAAAGTCTCGGAAAAGTATGACGACGTCGCTTTCGTGAAGGTAGACACAGAGGCCGAGCAGGAACTCTCCGGAGCCTTGGGAATCACTTCAATTCCCACCATCATGGGCTTCCGAGAGAACGTCCTGGTGTTCTCCCATTCAGGCGTTCTCAGCGAACCCCAACTGGGCAACATCGTCGAGGCCATCGCCGCGCTCGACATGGCCGAAGTCCACGCCAAACTCGCCGCTTCACCGGCCCAGCTCTGACCGCATTTCAGACTGGGTTGAACCTGAGTGGCTGGGTCGCCCTGCGCCTCGGCCACTCACGGCGACGGCAATCAGACAACTCTCGATCGGTCTTCACCAGAGAGGTGCGATGGCGGGGCACCGGGGTCCACGGGCCCCGTTCAAGGGCTGCCGACGAAGGCAAAGCAAGGAAAAGTGCAGGCGGAGGCCTCAACACGTCCTCGCCACTTGCATACAGCTGGGGACGTCGAGTGTGAAAGTCCCCAACCCGCAGCGTTACACGAATGACAGCACCTCTGGCGCTGTATGCAGAAAAGGAGCATAAATTTTGAGGCAAATCTTAATCATCGGTTCGGGCCCTGCGGGCTACACCGCGGCCATCTACGCAGCACGCGCCAATATGCGCCCGCTCCTCATCGCATCGTCCGTAGAGGCCGGCGGCGATCTGATGAACACTACTGAGGTGGAGAACTTCCCCGGATTTCCCGAAGGGATCATGGGTCCGGATCTGATGGCAAAGATGCAGGCCCAAGCGGAAAGATTCGGCACCGACATTCTCTATGAGGACGTCACAAGCGTCGACTTGGCCGGGCCGGTGAAGAGCGTCACCCTCGGGTCAGGTGCGGTCCACGAAGCACTGAGTATTGTCTTTGCCACGGGTTCCGCCTACCGGAAACTCGGATTGGCTGATGAGGACCGTCTGTCGGGTCGAGGAGTTTCGTGGTGCGCCACGTGCGATGGCTTCTTTTTCCGCGACCGAACCATTGCTGTCGTAGGCGGCGGGGACTCAGCCCTTGAGGAGGCGATGTTCCTCACCCGCTTCGCTGAGAAGGTCTACCTGGTTCACAGGCGTGGCAGCCTGCGGGCATCCAAGATCATGCAGGACCGCGCTTTCGCTAACGACAAGATCGAATTTGTCTGGAACTCCGAAGTCGTGTCCATCAACGGCGAGGATCAAGTGGAAAGCGTCACAGTCCGTGATACCGGTACCGGCGGACAGCAAAATCTGGCGGTACGGGGCCTGTTTATTGCGGTCGGGAACGACCCCCGAGTCCATTTGATCCACGGGCAACTTGATCTGACCCCCGAGGGCACGATTGCCGTTGAAGACCGCAGTTCCCGGACAGCCCTTCCTGGGGTCTTCGCTGCCGGTGACGTCACCGACCCGACCTACCGCCAGGCAGTCACCGCGGCCGCATCGGGGGCCGCGGCCGCCCTTGATGCAGAACACTACCTTGCCTCAGTTGCACCGGACGTGTTGGGCTCTGCAGCAGCCGAACCGGTCAGCAGCCTCGAACTAGCCACCTCCTAGTGGAGACAGCGTCAGCAGCAGACAGCGTCTCTTACAAGACGTTTGAGTCTTTACGTCATATCTGTAGAGATCTGCTGCTGGGGAATCACACGCGCGATGCACACACATGGTTCCACCAGACAGGACATGGATCCGATCAGTGAAACTTTTTTCTTGACGCGGCCTGGTGTGAGCTGATTCACTTGGGGGAGGGGTTACAACCCCATTCCGCTCCCAGCTGAACTGTACCCAGGTCGCCTGGCTTGCAGAGATTGTCAACAGTATCGGTCTTATGCCGTTGTGCCTACGGGTGCCCCCGCAGATGACCACCTTTGCCGCCAATGGTAAGCAGGCCGGTCCTAGAGTCTTGAAAGGGGCGCCCGTTCATCCGCCTGCCGGAACAGTGTTTCATTCCAGGGGGATTGTTGCTTAGCCATCCAGCGAGTGCCCCACGCGAGGAGAACATGCACCTCAGCACGAGTCCGAGCTCTACGTCCGTATTCCCAACTCTTGCTGTGGTCGGCGAAGAACACCCTCTGAGCACTTACCGGTTCATAGGTTCAACGACGAAGGCAGGCGTCCATGACATTGCACCTAAGCACTGAGTGGCAGTCACTTAGAGGGGAGACGGTCGAGGTCCGGCTGGGCAAGTCCTTGTACCGCGTCGGGTTGGTTGATGAGGTCATGCCGGATGCCTCTGGGGTTTGGCTCGCTGCGGATGGGCTCCAATCACGGGAGTTTATTGAAAAAGCCCGCGGCTACAGTCTCTGGACAAGCCTGGTCTACTACCGGGCTTGCCAACCCTAGTGCCGGTCCGGCAGTTCTGCCCATCGCAGAAGCTGATCGGCGTTCCAGCTTCGATGGCGGCCGGCCATAGACCCCCAACAGAGGTAGTGACGCACATGCAGGGTCAGGAGCAATCTGAATTGACCGACAAGCACGAAACGGTACTTGTAGCGCTTTTGAAGCACCGGGCTGAAGAGATTGGGGAGCTGCTCGCGCGGCGCTTTCGGGAGGAGATTGTTGAGTACCGCTCCTTGCCCGAGGGATTCATAGAGCAGGATATCGCCCCCACCGCACGGCTACACCTGGAGGTGATGCTCCATGGCATCGAATCGGGGGAGGAACTGAATAGTGACCAGCTGCTTCCTTTTAGAGAAAGCGCCATCCGTCGCTTTAGGCAAGGGGTGCCGCTTCAGGCGCTTTTACAGGCGTATCGGCTTTGGGGACAAACGGTTTGGGAAGAAGTTCGGTCGGCGCCACAAACTCGAAACAATCCTGACTGTGCCCTGATAATAGCAGGCCGCATCATGAAACATGTCGACCTTGTATCAACAGCCGTAGCCCAGTCGTACCTGAGCGAAGCAGCCGGCATGGTGCACGACCGGGAGATGGGTCAACGCGATTTTATGGAGGCGCTGGTCGAGGGGAACGTGCCGAGAATTTCGCGGCACGCTAAGCTCCACAAGCTGGAGGTTGATGGTCGGTACCTGGTGGTGCTGCTCCGCCGGAGAGCGGGACCTGCGGCTGCTGCCGGGTCCATCCGCGAGTCCCTTGACCTGGTGAAACAACAGCTCTCAAAACCACCGTTCCATTTGGCGTTGGCTGGCGTACGGAACGAAGAGATTGTGGCAATCCAGGACATCCGCTCACCCCTAGGGGACAGTTTCCGTGCCCGGTTCAATGATTTGGCGGCAGCCTTGCCCGATTTCGTTCTTGGGGCAGGCAGACCCCACGACGGGCTTGCGTCAATCGCACGCGGCTATGTAGAGGCCCAGAACGCAATCATCTCGGTGCCTACCGGCCAGATGGAACCACGTGCCTACTTGTACTCCGATACACTCCTGGACCATCTGGTGCGCACCAGCCCGTTCCGCCATGATTTGGCGGAAGAGACTGTGGTTCCGCTCCGAAGGCACGATGCGGCCCGCAGCACATCGCTGCTGGCCACGCTGCAGGCATACGTCAAGGCGGACTTCAAGCTCGTGCAAGCGGCGGAGTTCCTCCGTGTTCAGCCGAACACCGTGAAGTACAGGCTCCAAAAGATTCAGGACGTCACGGGGCACGACCCCTTTAACTCTGAAGATCTCACACTTCTTGCATTGGCCCTCAGGCTTCAGGACCCCGAGGATCAAAGCGATCTTCCGTAAAAGCAAGGAGCTTTGCCTTCCTGAGCCCAATGTCTAACTTCAAGGATGTAGGAAACTGGCCGCCCTCCTTCCCAGGGATGCTGCGGTGCCTCTGTTTGTCCAGTCGGGATGAGTGCAGCTTTTGCACCTGAGCAAACATTTAAGCGCGCACTTGTCGGGATGGGGTCAACGTCTGACGGTGCAGCCCCAGATCCAACGACTGGCCTCCGGAATCCAAACGGAAGCTCACAGTCTGGCTTCACACAGGCTCGCATATTTCTTGGAACCTATGTGGCCGGCAATTGCTCGCAACACTCGGTCTGTGACCTCCCCGGGCTCACCAATGCCGTTGATCTGGACCAGAATCTTACGAGCGGCGTACACCGAAACGATAGGCCTGGTCTGATCCTCGTAGAGATCGATCCGGTGCCGAATTACCGATTCGTTGTCATCACTACGGGCGGACTGCTTTCCTCTCTGCTTGAGGCGCTGGATGAGGACTTCGCTGCCGGCCTGGAGTTCGATAGCCAGGTCAAGCTCATAATCAGCTTCGGCAAGAAAGGTGTCCAGCCTCTCTACTTGGCCCATAGTGCGGGGGTATCCGTCGAGTAAGAAGCCCTTCTGAGCGTCTGCTTGGCTCAAGCGCTCCACGACCATGGCGTTAGTTATGTTGTCAGGCACGAAGTCCCCGCGGTCTACATGCTTTTGGGCCTCGAGTCCCAGGTCAGTACAGTCCCTGATATTGGTGCGGAAGACATCTCCGGTAGATATTGGAACTATTCCTAGCTGATCGGATACGTGCTCCGCTTGCGTGCCCTTTCCAGAACCTGGCGGACCAATAATAAGCATTCGTGACATGGAGAACCCTTCTATTTCTTCATTGGAATATGAGTTTGGGCCAAGCGTTTTTGACCTGCCGCACTGCCCAGTTGCCACTCAGCGCGTCCTAGACATAGGTGTACTCTGCCTTCTGCGCTCTTCGGTGAGCTGCTTCCCGCCGCTTTCTGGGTCCCGGCCCGGCCGGGGGTGTTCTACGGAGGTGCGGCCCGCGCGGAGATGGACGACGTCGGAGGCTAAGGAGTCCGGTCACACCTTCCCGGGGGTCGGCGGCACTCGAGCTTCGGGGCAAGTTCCCGGTGCCCAGCCGGCGGCTGAGTCAGGTTTCCCGTTGTCTGCCCAACGACAGCATTGTCAGGTGAAGGGCGCGGGGAATATTCCCCGCGCCCTTCACCGTGATGTCACCTATAGCGAGGTATCGGCTCGCGACCTTTCTTCTACCTTATTTGCCCGGCCGTGGGAGAATCGGGCATCGTAACGGGCGCCCTGACAGTGCCCGGTCCAGTTCGTCGGCGGCGCTGCGCTGGAGGCGAACCAGTGAATCGTCTGAATAGAAAGCCGCATGCGGGGTCAGCAGCAGATTTGGTGCTGACCGAAGCGGCGATTCTGAGGACAGTGGCTCCTCCTCAAAGACGTCCAGCGCGGCTCCGGCAATGATGCCTGATCGAAGTGCGGAATCCAGGGCGGCGCCATCAACGAGGGCGCCACGAGCAGTGTTAACGAGAACAGCGTTCGGCCGCATCAGCGCCAGCGTGTCCTTCGAGATCAGATGATGTGTTGACGGCAGCAGCGGAACATGAAGCGTCACCGCATCCGATTCGGCAAGGAGCTCCGCGAGCTCAACCAGGCGGATCCCCCTGCTTTTTGCCTCTTCCGGATCCGCCACTGGATCATAGGCGAGGAACGTAAAGCCAAAGGGTGCGAGCCGAGAGTGCACCGCCTGCCCAATCCTTCCCATCCCAATGATGCCCACAGTTGAGTTCGACAGGTCCGGCAGAGGGGAAAGTGCTGCCGGATTCGCCCATCCCTCGTCCCTGATCGCCCTGTCATACATAGGCAGTCGGCGCATGAGGCTGAGGAGGGCGGCTGACGCGTGGTCCGCCACAGTCTCGCTTCCGTAATCTGGGACGCTGGCAATGCGGACACCGAGTTGGTGGGCCCGGTCAACATCAATGTTGTCCACGCCAACGCCGTAGCGGACAATGACGGCGTTTGGGGCCAGTGCTTCCAGGACCGCTGCAGTGATTGGAACGTGTGTCACCATGACCACGTCCGCACCCGCAACAGCATCCACGGTTTCCTGCTCTGACTTGCACTGGAACACTTCGAACACGGCGCCGTTGCTGTGGGCTGCTGCGCGTTCGCCTTCGAGTTCCTTAAAGGGGGTGTCTGTGACGACCACGCGTTTAGTTGTCGGGCCGGCACTGGCCTGTGGTGAATCTGATTCTAGGGTTTCCAAGGATTTCTCCCTTTCAAGATGATGGTGGTGGACTGCCTACGGGCGGTCTCAGACGCAGTTAGGGCATGACCGGGGCTACGTATGGGATCGTGTAGCTCAGCCCCCAGAAGGCCGCGAGCATTACCGGCGCGATGAAAATGAAGTAGATAAAGGTGAACCCAACTACGTTGCGCGCTTTGAGGGAGAGGAGCCCAAGAATCGGGAGCATCCAGAACGGGTTGAGGAAGTTTGCCAGGGCTTCGGTTCCGTTGTATGTGGTGACGAGCCAGCCAAGGTTGCTCCCGGTTTCATTGCCCGCCGCCAGGACGTAGGGTGCCTCCAAAACCCACTTGGCTCCTGCTGCCGGGATGAACAAGCCCATGACGATTGAGTAGATGCCAACCAGTGGATGCAGCATGCCGCCCTGGCCAGCTCCGATGAAGAATTCGCCCAGATAGGTCGCCACTGAGTGCCCTGTGGAGTTCTCGGCCGTTACAACGACAGAGGCGACGGCGGCATAGATGGGGAACTGGATCAGTGTCGGGCCCACAGCCGGGACAGCGTCGTATACGGACTTCAGGAACCGGCGGATGCGCCAGTGCAGCAGCAGCGCCACTGTCAAGCAGATGAAGATGTAGTTGTTGAGATTGGAGATCGTCTTGTCGAATCCGATGGCGTTTGACTGCAGAACAAGCCACCCGATCGACATGGCCACAATGATTATTGTCAGAAGGGGGCTGTGGGAAAGCCAGTCGCCGGGGCGACGGTCAACCTTCGACTCATCTGCGTCGTTGGCCCCGATTTTTTCGACGGCGATGCCAAGGTCCTGTGCGGTACGCACGTTTGCTCCACGAGGCGCGGTTACGTAGCCGATCACCATGGCTACTGCCGTCACGACAAGAATTACCACAAGGTTCTGCCACAAGAAGATGGTGGCTGAGAATGGAAGCACCCCGGCAACATCCAGGATGTTTTTAGGTGTGCTGGCGGGGGTGGAGTGCATCAAAGCCGGTCCTGAGGAAAGCCCGAGCATGCAGATCGTCGAGGAGCCCACAAGTGCTGCAGCAGCGGCTGCGCGGAAGTCCATTCGGAGCTCTTCTCGGCGGGCGAGGGCCAGGACGATGAAGCCTGAGAAGATCATGCCGAATCCCCAGTTGATGAGGCCGGTTACCACGCTGATCAAAATGACAAATACTATCGCGGCGGGTCCCGTCTTTGGGATGTCAGCCAGACGGTTCAATCCCTTCCTTAGTGGCCTGCATGATGCCATCGCGAAACCTGCGATGAGAACCATGGCCATCTGGTAGGTGAACGGGATTAAGTTCCAGTACCCGCTGCCAAAGGACTGGACGATTGCCGTGGGCGAAGCGCCGATGGCCAGTGCGGCGAGGCACCCGATGAGCAAGGCAGCCAGGGCAATGACGTAGGCATCCGGAAACCAACGTTCGGTAAAGATGGTGACCCGGTTGGCTAGGCGTTGCAGACCAGTTGTGGGTGTTTCGTCAAGCAATAAAGGATTTTTCTCGCTAACAGACACTGTTCATTTCCTCCTTGAAATGGTTTTCCGTGCACTTGTAGGCGTGAGCTGGGTAGAAGGCCGGCGTAGTGCCACAGGAGACGCTTTTTTGCCGCTTGTGCCGGCTAAGCAGGTTGGGGCTCTTGATGGAAAGGCCGCGCAAAGTGATAGACCTCACGCCTACACTTGAGAGGAGTCTAAAATTCTTCGGAACGAAAGTCCATAGTTCGGAAAATATGACGTGCCCTAGGCCGTCCCATCTACTCACGGGGGCGTTATTCGAAACAAAGTTCCGTACTGAGGAACAAGCTGGACCAGCGGTTTTGCTTTAAACGCAAAAAACATCTGTAAACCTTCGCGTTTAAACGTAGGGACGAAGCCGGTTCCCTGCTCGTACCGTGGTCTGACCGACGTCGTGTGACCTGTAACCCAATGAAGAGCATCAGGAGAAGTTTTGACAACCACATCTGTGAGCAAGCCCCAAGGATTGGTGTGGCAGCCAGGCCCCACCGAAATTGACCGCAGCAGGATTCTGAAGTTCGCTGCCGCCGCCGGCTGCGCGACCATAGACGACCTGGGCGCCAAAGCGTATGAAAAACCTTCCTGGTTTTGGGGAACCGTCTCGGAGTGGTTGGAGCTCGATTGGCAGGAGCGGCCGACGGCTGTCCTCGATCAGCTCAGTGAACCTCATGCCACAAAATGGTTCGTAGACGGTAAATTCAACGTCGCGGCCAACGCGGTGGACCGCTGGGTGAAGGCTGGACGTGGAAATGAAACCGCCCTCGCCTGGGAAGAGGAGAACGGCGAAACCGGAAAATGGACCTTTAACGAACTCGCCCGCGAGGTCGACCGGGTCGGGCGGGGTCTTCTGGCTTCAGGCGTGAAGTTCGGCGACACCGTTGGGATGCAGCTGCCGATGGTCAAGGAAGCTGCCGTAGCGCAACTTGCCTGCGCCAAAATAGGGGCCATCTCCGTGCCGGTCTTTTCCGGTTTCGGAGCGACCGCTGTAGCCGACCGGCTGAGGATCGCGGGAGCGACAGCCCACATCGTGGCCAACGGATTCAACCGCCGCGGCCGGGTTGTAGCCTTGCGGTCCGAAGCAGCAGCCGCTTTGCAGGGCGTCGAATCCCTTCGCGCGACCATCGTCGTCTCCTTGGTACCAGGCAACAGCGAACCTGGCCTGCCGGGCGAAGTACCCTGGGAAGTCCTCGGAGCCGAAAACCCGGACGCTCCGCTTCAGGCAGCTCAATGCCCTGCCGATCATCCCCTTCTCATCGCCTTCACCTCCGGAACAACCGGTGCACCTAAGGGCATCGTCCTAAGCCATGCAGGGTTTGCAGTCAAAGCGGCCAGCGATGTCGCCTTCAGCTTTGATGTTGGACGCGGAGACGTCGTCATGTGGATCACTGATCCGGGCTGGATCGTGAGCCCGCTAATTGTTCTGGGAGGCCTGATAGCGGGGAGCTCCGTCGCCCTCTACGGTGGCAGCCCTGACTTCCCTTCCTCAAATCGAATCTGGGATGTCGTCCGGAATCTCAACGTCACCATGCTCGGGGTATCACCGTCCCTGATCAGGTCGCTCATGACACAAGATACAGATCCAACCGACATCGACCTGGGCGACCTGCGCGTACTGGCTTCAAGTGGCGAGGCCTGGACTCCTGACGCTTACGAGTGGCTCTTCGAGCGAGTAGCCCGCGGTGAACTTCCGGTTATCAATTACAGCGGCGGCACTGAAATTTCCGGCGCTATCCTGTCCAACTTCACCGCCCTGCCCATCCATCCGTGCGGTTTCGCTGGCCCGCTGCCCGGCATGGCCGCAGATGTCGTAGATACCGACGGCAACAGCCTGGGAACCGGTATGGGTGAGCTCGCGCTGCGGCGTCCCTCTCCAGGTATGCCAATCACCTTCTGGGGAGCTCCGGAGCGCTACTTCTCCACCTACTGGAACCGTTGGCCCGGCACTTGGTTCCACGGTGATTGGGTGGAGGTAAACGACGAGAAGGTCTGGTACGTGCGTGGCCGCAGCGATGACACCCTCAAAATCGCCGGCAAGCGCCTTGGCCCGGCCGAGGTCGAGTCCGTTGTCAACGGCATTCCCTCCGTGGTGGAGTCTGCAGCAATCAGCATCCCGGACCCCGTCAAGGGGGAAGCCCTGGTCATTTTTGCACGGGCAGCACCGGGCACCGCAGACGCGGATGAACTGGCCCGGATCATCTCCGACGTCGTGTCAAAAGACCTGGGAAAGCCCCTCCGGCCGAAGCTCGTCCACGTCGTGGACACGCTGCCCAAGACACGGAGCGGGAAAATTCTTCGGCGACTCATCCGATCCGTCTACTTGGGAAATCCGTCAGGGGACACGTCCTCACTTGAGGACCCCAGCTCGCTCTTGGTAATCGAAGGTGCCAGTGACGCTTCGTAAGAGGTGCGCCCTGGTAGGAGTTGCAGAGATACCCCCCGAAAGGACAACGCCCGGCGTCACCACGCTGGAGATGATCGCCCGCGTTTCCAAAATGGCCCTCCAGGATGCCGGGCTGACCCCCGCGGACATCGATGGCCTAATCGTCGGGCCGCAAGTGGGGGAAACTCCCCAGCATGTTCCTGCGACAGTCGCAGAGTATCTGGGCCTGCAACCCCGCTTCGCCGACATCGTTGACCTCGGCGGAGCCACTGGCGCGGGAATGGTGTGGCGTGCAGCTGCCGCCATTTCCGCCGGCATGTGCGAAACGGTCCTCTGCGTCCTCGGAAATACACGGGATTCTGGAAGCGCAACGCGATCACCGAACCGCAACCCGATCCGCGAATTTGACGTCCCTTACGGAGCCAGCGGCGCCAACCCGGCGTACGCCATGATCGCCCGGCAGCACATGGCGGAGTTCGGTACCACCCCGGAACAGCTAGCACAGGTTCCCGTCAAACAACGGGCCAATGCCATGCTCAACCCTGCCGCGGTCTTCCACGGCAAGTCCATCGGCGTCGATGACGTGCTCAATTCGCCGATGGTGATGTCACCCCTGCGGCTTCTGGAGGTCGTCATGCCCTGCGGTGGAGGGGCGGCCGTAATCGTGACCGCAGCTGACCGGACGGAAGACAGGAAAAAGGCGCCTGTATACCTGCTCGGAGCCGGAGAACGCGTAACCCACCGCGCCCTGAGCCAGGCACCCGGCCTGACCACGTCCCCGCTGGCCCCTGCAATCGGCGAAGCCTACTCAATGGCAGGTGTTGGACCCTCCGACATCGACTTCCTCTCCATCTACGACTGTTACTCCATCGTCGTGGCCATCACAGTGGAAGACGCGGGGTTCTGCCCCAAAGGCGAAGGTGGGCCGTGGCTCGAGTCTCACGACTTCTCCATCCGCAGCAAGCTGCCCATCAACCCGCACGGCGGCCAGCTCTCCAGCGGTCAGGCTGATCTGGCCGGGGGAATGGGACACATAGTGGAGGCCGTCCGACAACTCCGAATAGAAGCGGGGGACCGCCAGATTCCGAACCCCAACACCGCCCTCGTTACCGGGAACGGAGCAACAATGAGCGAAGAGGTCGCCCTCGTCCTGGGAGGTGCCAACACGTGAAAACTTCGTGGGAAACCACACTGACACCCAAGCCGGGATTTATATCCACGCCCCTGAGTTCTGCCTACTGGCAGCAGGCGGGCGAGGGCGAACTGCTCCTGCAATGCTGCAGGGATTGCGGCCACCTTCAGCATTACCCACGAAACCTCTGCATCCGTTGCTGGTCCCACGATCTCACTTGGCAACCGGCCACCGGGACAGGCACCGTTTGGACGTTTACCGTGGTCACCATCCCCGGTCATCCTGCCTGGAGCTCGCAGGTACCATACGTTTTGGCCCTGGTCGAACTCGAGGAAGGACCACGGCTGATGACTAATATCGTCGGCTGCCCTCCTGACTCCGTTTACTGCGGGCAGGCAGTACGGCTTCGTCCCGGCAGGGAGGAGACGGATAACCAAACCCTGCTTCAGTTCACCCCCTCATCCACTAAGGCAGGACGCGGCTGATCATGCGTTTTAACCGACTGAACCGGCAGCAGGCCTTGATCGCCATCGTGCAGATCCTCGGCCTCGCTGTCTGGTTTTCCGCCTCTGCCGTAGGTCCTGCCCTGCAGCACGAATGGGGTATCAGCCCTGCCGCTGGTGTCTGGCTGACGGCATCCGTACAAATCGGCTTCGTGGTGGGCGCAGTCGCCTCAACAGCACTAAGCCTGGCCGACAGATTTCGCCCGCATCTGCTACTTGGTGCCTGCGGCGCCGGGGCAGCACTCACGACAGCCCTTCTGGCAGCTGTCGTGGACAGTCTTGCCCCGGCCATCTGCCTTCGGTTCCTGACCGGTGTCTTCTTGGCAGGAGTTTATCCAGTGGGCATGAAACTGATGGTGTCCTGGTCTGAACCGGAATTCCGGGGCAAGGCCTTCGGAATCCTCATAGGGGCACTGACGCTCGGATCGGCCGCGCCACATCTCATCAGCAGCACCGGAGATCTACCGTGGCGGACCGTCATCGCCGTTGCCGCCGCTTTGGCAGCAGCAGGTTCCATAACGTCTGTTCTGGCCATCCGCCCAGGACCTTATGCGGATAAAAGCATCAACCGGCCGAACCCCCGCTATGCCTTGGCCATGTTCAAGGAACGTCGTCCCCGCCTGGCCAATATCGGCTACTTCGGTCACATGTGGGAACTCTATGCGCTCTGGACGTGGATCCCCATGTATCTTCTTGCCAGCCAGGCTGCCGGTGAAGGGGGAGCGCTCGAAACAGGCACGACGCTATTTATTGCGATGGGGCTCGGAGGCGTCCTGGGGGCGGTAGTAGGAGGATGGGCTGCCGACCGTTGGGGCCGGCCTAAATCTGCAGCAGTAGCCCTGGCGGTGAGCGGAATGTGCTGCTTTTTGTCCCCATTGATGTTTTTGGCGCAAGGTACACCGATGCTCGTCTTCCTCATCGTCTGGGGAGCCGCGGTGATCGCCGATTCCGGCGTCTTCTCGGCATCGTTAAGTGAAAACGCGGATCCGCGGTACATAGGAACCGCACTCACCGCCCAGACTGCCATCGGCTTCCTTCTGACAGTAGCAACCATCCAGTTCGTCCCCCTGTTCGCCGCGGTCGTTGGATGGCAGTACGCATTCGTGCTGCTGATTCCAGGCCCACTCACCGGCGTCCTAGCAATGCACACCCTGGCAAAAATCGAATCCAACGCAAGAAAGACCAACCATGACACGCACTCAGACCCGCACCATGCCAGTAGTCGGACAGACGGCCCAGTTGTCGCGCACGATCACTGACAGCGACATCGTGCTTTTCACACAAATCAGCGGCGACCGCAACCCCCTGCACTATGACGTCGCGGCCGCCAAGGCATCACGCTTCGGCGAAATAATTGTCCAGGGCGGAGTGACAAGCGCCATCCTGAACGCCGTCCTTGCCGAGGAACTACCCGGGCCGGGTACCGTCTTTCTGAACGTGAACTGGGACTTCAAAGCCCCCGTCCGACCGGGAGACGTGATCACCGGACACGTTGAAGTCACCGAGGTGCGTGCCGACAAACCGATCACCAAGCTCCGCACATGGGTCGTACGTAACGACGGGACCGTCGTCCTTGAAGGAAACGTAGTCTGCTACACCATGGACCTCGGTCTGGAGGAAAACTGATGGTGACCAACACGAACACCCCTGTCCTGGTTTCAGCCACGCGCACCGCGGTAGGAAAATTCAATGGAGGCTTCCGAGGGGTTTCAGCAACCGATCTGGGTGCAGCGGCCGTCGCAGGAGCCCTCGAACCACTGGGGGGACTAGTTCCGGACCATGTGTTCATGGGAAACGTTATCCAAGCAGGAAACGGGCAAAATCCCGCCCGTAGCGCAGCGATAAAAGGAGGGATTCCCTCAACGGTCCCGGCTATCACGCTGAACAACGCCTGCCTTGCGAGCATGACCGCCGTCAGCTTCGCCGCAGGCCTCATCCGCTCAGGTGAAATTAACAGCGCGCTCGTGGGCGGATTTGACTCAATGAGCCGCACCCTTCACGGCATCCAGATGCGGCAGGCACCCGCAGTCGGAGACGGCGAAATCATCGATCTGCTCTCACAGGACGCCCTGCGGTGCACCCTGACTGGCCACGGCATGGGCGCTATCTCCGATGAAGCGAACAAAGAACTAGGGATCTCCCGTCACAGCCAGGATGCCTTTGCACTCGAGAGCCACCACCGCGCCGCCCGGGCTGCCGAAGAGGGCCGGCTCAAGAAGGAAATTGTTCCCTTCCAGGGACTCCTCGAAGACGAAGGAATCCGTCCGGGCACGACGCTGGACCGGCTCGCGCAGCTGAAGTCCGCATTTTCAGAACACGGGAGCGTCACGGCCGGGAACGCATCCCAAATGTCTGATGCAGGCTCCGCAGGAGTCGTAATGAACCTGGCGGGCGCCCAAAACCGGGGGCTGTCCGGCATCGTAGAAATAGTGGACTCCGCAACCGTCGCCGGCCCTGATTTCTCGCTCCACCTGAAACCAGCGGACGCAGCGCGGAAACTACTCACCAAAAACAAACTCGCCGCTAAAGATATCGGTCTGTGGGAAATCAACGAGGCCTTCGCCGGTGTGGTCATAGCGTCCACACGGGAACTGGGAATCGACATGGACCGGGTAAACGTCAACGGCGGTGCCGTGGCACTGGGCCACCCCCTAGGGGCTACAGGATTCCGCCTCATACTCACCCTCGCACAGGAAATGAGGGACCGGGAGGAGGAATTCGGTGTAGCCGCGATTTGCGGAGCAGGAGGACTGGGACAGGCGATGCTCCTCCGCCTCATCTGACTATGCCTTCCCACCGGGTGTTTGCATAGCTTTTTAGTCAAGCGACGAGTCCCCCCAGCGACCGCCTAATTCTCCCGGCGCCGGCAGGCGTACCGCAACACGCCCCCGAAGGACGGGGCCGGCGCCGGGGCCAATTGGGTTCCTTCAACCTTCCAGGCAGACGCCGCCTACCAACGTAGCAGCCTGTCCCATCAGACAGAGGAACAAAACCGAGCCGCACGGACGAAGACGGCCTGCCGGCCCAGCTCATGGACGGGGCCGGCAAGGACCGCTCGAAGACTCCGGAGGATTTCCCTGCTACGAGGAGATAACGGATGCCTTGGCCTCTGGCTTATCCTGACCACGCCGAACATGCAGCATGGATGGCCGACACAACCGGCTCCGATGCGCCTTTTGCCCTCTCCTGGACATCTCCGCCCTGGACCGGGGGCTTGGCTGATTAGCTCTGACTTTCATGTCTGGGGAGTAAACGCCACGAATGAAGACAGGAAAGAGCCCTTCGCCGGGGAGCTCCCCGTATATTTTGAAGGGCCGATAACGGATATTCCGCTAACCTGTCTCGGGCCGACTAGGCCGTGCATGCTGACGATGCGGCCGGAACCGGGGGCCATTCTGAGCCGTCCATGGCTGTGATCAATTCAGATTATCCACGGCTGAGAAGTGGGAGCCGCTGGGGTAGCTCCCTGGCAGTTGTAACGGAGGATAACCTACGAGAATTGTCCCCGGCTGTGGGCGGGCGGTAGCAGAAATCAATTCCTGCTGCTTCTGCAGTCCGGGCAAGGAGACGCTGGTAGGTTGGGGTGTGTTCCGCCTGGACGGCCCCGTCCTTGGCGGAGGCGCATCTGCAGCTGCCGCGGTTCTGGTCCTTATCCTATGGTTTTAGGCCATGCCCGCAATATCCCAGTTCCAAACCGGCCCACGAAGATCTGTGCCTATAACCGGAACGCGCCCACATTGGCTTGGGGCAGGACGAGATGCCACTCGTCACCGTCAGCGCGATATTCCTTCGCTACAGGATCAGTGGTGGCTTCCCACAAATCGCGGCAAGCCACCATGGGCTTTAGGGAGTATTGACCAGTTCTGCGGATCTGTTTTCATCCGTTGACGGCTCGGTCGCTGACTCGAGGGCGTGGCCTTCGGTATCGATATGTGGCAGTGCTTTGTCCAGCCATGCGGGAATAGTCCAGGCGGTGTGGCCGAGGAGGGACAGGGCTGAGGGGACGATGATCATCCGAACGATGAAGGCGTCCGCGAGCACTCCGATGGTGAGGGCCAGTGCGATGGAGGCGACCAGTGGTGAGGGGCTGAGCGCGAACCCTCCGAAGACTGCAGCCATGATGGCTGCAGCGGCCACAACTACGAAAGCAGTCTTCGAAAACCCGTCTAGGATCGCTTCCTTTGGCGGGCAGCCCTTTGCGTAGGCCTCCTTCATGCGGGAGACGAGGAAGACTTGGTAGTCCATGGCCAGTCCGAATAGGATCCCCACGATCAGGATGGGCAGGAGGCTGAGCATGTGCGACCCTGTTGGGGCTGAGAAGACGGCGTCGGCCCATCCCCACTGGAAAACGGCGACCGTTACGCCGATTCCTGCGCCCAAGGAGAGCAGGAATCCGAGGGTTGCGATCAGCGGCACGAGGATCGACCGGAACAGGATGATGAGCAGGATCAGCGATAAGCCAACAATCACGCCAATGTAGGTGAGGAGGGCTTGGCTCAGCTGTGCGTCGACGTCTATCGAGACGGCGGTCGTGCCGGTTACTGCAACGTCGGCTTCGATGTCAGCGCTTCGGTCCCTGATGTCGTGAACGAGGTCTTTTGTGCTGGCGTCGGTGGGTCCTGTCTCGGGAATGATCGTAATCAGTGCTGCTGTTTGGGATGCGCTCACCTGGGGCGCGGTGACGAGTTGGACGCCGTCAAGGTTGGTCAGCATTTGCCGGGTTTCGGTAGCTACTACGTCCAACGCCGACTTTTCTGCCTGGACGAGGACGACCAGGGGACTTTGTGAGCCGGCGCCGAATTCCTGGGCAATGATGTTGTACGCCCGTCGCTGGGAACTGTTTGGGTCATCCCCTCCGGGTGTGTTCAGGGCGGTCTGGAGTGACAGTACGGGCACTGCGAGGATTCCCAGGAGGCCAGCTCCGGCAAGGAGGGATCGTACCGGTTTGTGCACGACTACCGATGCCCAGACCTCCAGCACACCGAATTTGTCCTTGATGTTTTTCTGGACGCGGGGTTGGCCTGCGTTGATGTGGCGCTCTTTGCGGGGGAGTGCTTTGTGTCCCATGGACTGCAGGAAGACGGGGAGGAGGGTCAGGGACAGAACGACGGCGACGACGACTGCGAGGGCTGCGGCGAGTCCCATTTCGGTGATGAAGGGGATTCTGACGATCGCGAGGGCTGCCAGGGCGATGACGACGGTGGCTCCAGCGAAAACGACTGATGAGCCTGCCGTTCCGATGGCCCTGCCGACGGCGGTTGTGACGTCCCTTCCGGCCCGCAGTTCAGCGCGATACTTGGCGACGATGAAGAGTGAGTAGTCGATGCCCACTGCTAGTCCGAGCATGACCGCGAGGATGGGTGTCATTGATCCGACGGGTTGAAGGAAGGCTGAGGAGGCGAAGATGCCAAGAACCCCTACACCGACTCCCAGGAGGGCGGTCAGCATGTTGGCGCCGGCAGCGACCAGGGATCCGAAGGAAATCAGTAGGACAGCGAAGGCGATCAGGGCCCCCACGATTTCGGTTGGTCCGAGGATCTCGGGCAGCTCGTTGTGGAGCGTGCCGCCTATTTCAGCTTCCAGCCCGTAGCTCGTGGCTGAGTCTGTGACTCGTTCCACTTCCTGGTAGATGGCCCCGGCGTTTGTTTCGTCGATTCCTGTAAAGGCCAGGGTGATGACTGCGGTGCTCAGGTTTTTTGAGATGTATGGCTGGGCTGGATCGAAGGGTGAGCGGACGGCTGCGACGTTACTGACTGTCCCCGCTGCTGCGGTGAGTTCTGCTACTTTTTCGGCATGGGGAAGCTCGGTTATGGGCGTCCCGTCGGGAGTGCGCAGTACCAGCTGGAGCGAAGCGGCACCTTCTGCTTTGTCGGTGGGGAACTCCCGTTCAACAGTCGTGAGGGCCTTGCTGGATTCCGTTCCGGGAATGTCGAAGGATCCATCGCTGAACCGCATTCCTGTAACAGCGGTGACGCTCACGGTTACCAGTACTGCGGCCCAGGCCAGGATCACTGCGAGGCGGTGCCGGGCGCTGAAAATGCCCAGCTGGAAGAGAAGTTTTGCCATACGGCTGCTCCTTGAAAGAAATTTGCCCTGCATGTTGGCAGGAAGGGCTTCAGTTCAATCCTGTCGAGCATCAACGTTTTCGTAATCCTCTGGGAGGCGTGCAAAAGGGTACTGCCGCGGGAGTATTTTCCTGCTTAGGCGGGGTCCGCGAGCCCTGCCTTGAAGGCCAGAATGACCAGTTGGGAGCGGTCCCTTGTTCCCGTCTTGGTCATGGCACGGTTTAGGTGGGTTTTAACTGTGAACGGTGAAATGAACAGGGCTGCCGCTATCTCGTCATTGGTGAGCCCAGCTGCCACCTGAACCAGGACTGCTCGTTCCCGGGAAGTCAGGGCGGCCAACGCGTTTGCCGCTGCCCTGTCTATTGGACGCTTTGATGAATCCGTGACGTGGGCGATGAGTGATTCGGTTGCGGTGGGGGACAGCAGGGCACCTCCTGCTGCTACCTGCTCTATGGCCGCTATCAGCTCTGTGGGGCCGACGTCCTTCCCAAGGAAGCCCTGGGCTCCTGCCTGTATGGCTCGGATGACGTTGTGGTCGTCCTCGAAGGTGGTGAGGACGAGGATTCTTACTGTGTCCAGCTCCCGTTCGGCACGGATCCTGCGTACGGCTTCGACGCCGTCGATGCCCGGCATTCGGATATCCATGAGCACTACGTCCGGCTTTACCTCTCTGACCACGGCCACGGCCTGGATGCCGTCAGTGGCTTCTCCCACCACCACGAATTCGGGGCAGCTTTGGAGGATCCCGCGCAGACCGACCCGGATCATTTCCTGGTCGTCAACGAGGGCTATGCGGATCATCGTCCGGTCTCCAGCGGGAATGACGCCTCAACTATGAATTGCCTTCCATCGTTCGTCGCTTTGAGGCTACCGCCGGCGGATATGGCGCGCTCCTGCATGCCGATGAGCCCGAAGCCTTGCTGGCCGGCTGCTCGACCTGCGTGCTTTTCTTCAG
This sequence comes from Arthrobacter sp. K4-10C, assembly GCF_059090085.1. NCBI lineage: Bacteria > Bacillati > Actinomycetota > Actinomycetes > Micrococcales > Micrococcaceae > Arthrobacter > Arthrobacter sp. K4-10C. The sequence goes on from NZ_JBNHFI010000007.1 coordinate 181,062, forward strand.
GACCGGTCGTGGCATCATTACGGATTTCCAGATGGATGTGCGTGTCCGTGGTCTTGAGAGTGAGTCGTGCTGGCCCGCTTCCGTGTTTGTGCACGTTGGTCAGTCCTTCCTGGGTGATCCGGTAGAGGGCGAGGTCCAAGGCCGGGGGAAGGTTCGGGGGAAGGGGACCTTCCTCGTGGTAGTCAACGTTGAGGCCGAGGGCACGAAAGGCTTCGAGGAGGCGGGGGATTTGGCGTGCTCCGGGCACGGCGACGTCAGTGTGGTTGTCGGTTTCTCCGGATCGGAGGACATGCAGGATGGATTGGAGCTCGTGCAGGGCTTCGCGGCTGGCGCTTCTGATGTGGGCCAGGGATTCCATGGCCGTGCCTGGGTCCCTCAATGTGTTGGCTTCAGCCGCGCCTGCATGGACGCTGATGGCGGCGATGTGATGGGCCATCACATCGTGGAGTTCCCGGGCAATGCTCATCCTTTCTTCAGCAATACGCCGCGCAACCACTGCTCCACGGGTTTGCAAAAGATTGTTGGCCTGTTCTTCCAAAGCTTCAACGTATTGCCGCTGTGACCGGACTGCAGAGCCGACTCCGCCGGCCGCTGCAGTCCACGCAATCAGAGCCCAGATCAGAGGGTCGAAGACGGAAACGTGCATCAACAGGAAGGCTTCGAGGACGAGGACCAGCCCAACGGCGGTGGTGGCCGCCACGGTGTGGGTTCGGGGCTTGAGGATGGCGAAGGAAACAAGGCAAACTTCCAGCAGTGACCATGCCGGCAGATGTTGCCCGGTCTGCAGGGGCAGTAACACTGTTAAAAGGGCCGTGGCCGTCAGCGCCGGCGCCGGCAGGCGGCGCCTGAGAACCGTCGCGGCGAGACCTCCCGCGAGCAGCGCGAAGGAGCCGAAGTCCGCGCCTGCCTGGCTGATCCGGTATCCCTCCATCACCACCACGGCCACGGCCACGACGTCAAAGAATACTTGCCAGAGGTCGGGAATCCCGCTGTTACTGCGCCACGGCTTGATGCCGGATTTCCTTTCGACGCTCGGGGTTGTTCTTTTCATGCAGCATCAAGAGCGTCGCCCCAGCTGGCGCCGTCGCAAAGGTGCTGCCGCCATGTCCTGAGGGCTTTGTGCATGCGTGCGGCGAGGACGCCGGTCAACCGATCGCCCCGGCGGAAAAGTGCCACGAAGCTACCCTCCCGGAGGGAGCCGTCCGTGACCAACACTTCGTCGTGGTCCCGCAGCCATCCGTAGCTTTGAAGTTTCAGGTCGTACTGGTCGGACCAGAAATAGGGGACAGGAGTGTAGTCTCGGCTGCTTTCGGAAAGAATCTGTTCGGCGACATGAATCCCCTGGTCTACAGCGTTGGTGCGGTGTTCCAGCCTCATGCTGACATTGAAAAGAGTGTTGTGCCATCGTGCGACGTCCCCGGCTGCGTACACGCCAGATGCGGCCGATGAATCCGGGGCACAGTGAACGCCATCTGCGAGGTACAGGCCACTGTTCTGCAGCCAGCCCACGCCGGGAACGGAACCGACCGCCACGACCACAGCATCCGCCATGATGACCTCACCGCTCTTGAGAGTGACGCCGGTCGCTTTCCCGCCTTTGTGGAGTATTGAAGCGACTGCGTTGTCCTGCCCGGTTTTGAGCGTCACACCGTGGCGGGTGTGCAGGGCTCCGAGCTCCGCGCCCAGTTCCGCCCCAATGATCCCTGCCAGTGGGGCCGCAGTGCCAATCAGGGTGACCTTGGCCCCACGAGAGGCCGCGACCGCGGCAATCTCAGTCCCCAGAAATCCCGCCCCTACAACAACCACCCGGCTGCCGGAATACAGCTGGTCTCGTAGCCCGTCAGCGTCATCGAGGGTCCGCAGGGTGTGAACGCCCCGGAGGTGCTGGGTACCCGGAAGCGTCTTGGGGGTCACACCGGTGGCAAGGATCAAGCGGTCGTAGCTGACTTCGCTACCGTCTGTGAGGACCACCGTGCGGGTGCCAATGTCGAGCCCGCCGGCTCCGACCCCGAAACGGCTTTCGACGTCGAGGTCTTCCAAATGTGCTGGTGGACGAAGCATGACCCTTTCGGCGTCCCATTCGCCGGACAAGTACTGCTTGGACAACGGCGGCCGGTCGTAGGGACGGTGTTGCTCGGCGCCGATCATCGTCAGCTCATTCGCATATCCTCCACGACGGAGGGCTTCTGCGGCGCTGAGGCCGGCCGCTGAAGCCCCCACGATGACGATCCGCTCCGGTGCGCCTGCTGTCACGGGTTTTCTACGAGCCGGATGACGGCCGCGGGACACCGTGCGGCAGCGTCCCGCACACCCGGTATCTGCGGCGCGGTCGGCTGCTCGTCCAGAACGACGACCACGCCGTCGTCGTCGTTTTGGTCAAAGACGTCCGGCGCTGCCAGGACGCACACGCCTGCGGCCACGCACTTTGGCGTATCGATTTCGATCTTCATGCCACTACCTCGTCCCAGTCGACCATCAGCTCGCGAATCCCGTAAACGACCATGTCATTTTTGAAGCGGATATCCTTCGGGTCGGTGGCCACGCGCAAACCCTTGACCCTCCGGAACAGCTCAGGCAGGGCGATCCGCAGTTCCAGGCGGGCCAGGTGCTGGCCCAGGCACTGGTGGGGGCCGTAGCCGAAGCCCACGTGTGCCGAGGACCTTGTAAGGTCCAAGGTGTCGGCCTTGTCAAGGAAAAGCGGGTCCCGGTTAGCTGATTCGAGTACGACGGCGACGTGCTCGCCGGCCCGGATGAGTTGGTTGTTGATGGTGACGTCGGCGGTGGCTTTGCGGAGGATGCCGTTGTGGACGATGCTGAGGTATCTGATCAGTTCATCCACGCCTGTCTCCATGACGGCAGGGTCCGCGGTCATTTTTTCGGCCTGTTCCGGGTTTTGCAGCAGGGCATAGGTGCCCAGGGTGATCATGTTCGCGGTGGTGTCATGTCCTGCTGCGAGCAGCAGCAGGGACAATCCGGTCAGTTCCGCGAAGTCCAAGGACCGGCCGGCGGGCTCTTGGATGAGCCGGCTGATGAGGTCATCTCCGGGCTGTTCATACTTGGAGGCAACGAGCCCGGCGAAGAATCCGGCGCTTTCAGCCGCTGCGGCCTGCCGCTCCTGCAACGACTGGCTTAGGTCGACCTGGGCGGCCGTGGCTTTTTCGAAGGTCCCCCTCTCACCTTCCGGGACGCCGAGGAGTTCACTGATGACTATGGCGGGAATAGGCAGCCCGAACTCCCGGTAAAGGTCCACCGGGCCCTCTTTCTGTGACAGCCGGTCAATATGTGCAGCGACGAGCTGCCTAATGAACGGTTCCATCCGGGCGATGCGTTTAATCATGAATTCCCGGGCAAGCCGGAGCCGCAGCTTTGCGTGCTCATCGCCGTCGTAGCGCAAGAGCACCCCCGGTGGAGGGGTGCCACCCAGGGCTGCCGGATCACCCATCAGATGGGAAGAACTGGCGTCGATATTGCTGAAATTGATGTTGTCGCCGAGCACCGCACGTGCGTCGTCGTACCCGCTGACCAGCCAGACATCCAAACCGGCTGGCGTGCTGACACGAGTCACCGTTTCTGAGACTCTGAGTTCGGCATATCGGGGGTCAGGATCAAAGGGGCATCGGCTTTGGGGCAGTGCCTCAAGAGGGACTGGCAAGGTCCCGAAGTTGGTTGTCTGCATCGTGGATTTCTTTCTGGATTCAGGAGCCCGTTATGCGTGGCCCAAGGGACTCCCAGTCTTGTAGGCGCTTCGAGCCCCGACATCGTTTATTCGCGGTATCTCCGCATACTGCGTGCGTTGTATGCAGGCACCAGCTTAGAAATTGGGTGGTCCGTACCTGTTGAGAACGCGGTCGCTTCACCGACGTCAATCATCCGTCGACCCATACCGTTGTCGGCCCAGATCCAGAAGCATGATTTGTCGGGCATCACCATGTCAATGGTGCCGCTCACCTCTTCAAAGCCCACTTGGAACCTGAGATGTTTCCCTGCGACAAGGTCCTCAGGGTTGAGGCCCGGGGGTGAAGGGTCAAACGATGGGGCAGCGGCGAAGCTCGTGGCGGGACAGGGAATCACCTCTTGATTCTCGGGGAGGGCGCCTGACCCTTTGCTGGGGTTTTGTTTCGTTTTGGGTGAGTCATACCCGCGCAGGGCTTGCGCGTGGGGATCAGGCCGGAAGTCCAGTTCCTCGACTATGCACTGCACACGCTCTCTGGTCCGCGCCGCTACCAGATGTGGATGGTTGATGACGTTTGAGACCGTTGCAATGGAGACACCGGCCGCAGTGGCTACGTCGCGCATTGTCACGTCGGTTCGCGGTGCCCCGGCAATTCTCTGCTTGTTGGGCTGGCTCGCGTTCATCAATTTCCTACCGCTTGAGGGATGGACTGGGTGGTATTCGGGGCAACGAAGCGCCGTCGCTGAGGTGTTCCCGAAAGTCCGGTGCCCTGTGGAACAGGGCGTGGCTGCCGTCCCTTGTCCCAAGCCGTAGCCGGGATCATCGCTCTCGGCCTTGTCGTTCGACGATGACGCCGTTCGATGAACCGCGGTCAGTGCTGGGGTGGGAAGTGTTGTTAGTGCGCCGTATCGATTCGACGGGCCAGTAGGCCTGCGGAGACGTACGGCTTCGTCAGGATGGTGTGGCTCGGTGGGGAATTACTTCGGGGTGCCGATTCACCCCGGTCATCGTGCGACCGGGGTGAAAGGCACCCCGAAGAGTTGTCAGGCTTGAATAGGAACTTTGGGTTCCAGCTGTGCCAGGAACCTGTTCGTTGTGGCCTGCCTGGGGTAATCGGCAGGGTTTTTGATGCATTCAGGGCACCAGTGGCCGGCAGTGAGGATCAGACGGGCGCTGCCTGGGAAGCAATGCCCTGCGGCACACTCCCATTCCAGCGGTGTAGCGATGTCTCCTGTGGTCATGGAGGTGGAGAGCAGACTGCCGCCGCGGAAGTCGGCTGCGTCCTTCATGTCCGCAAGTGTCCAGACCGCCGGGTCCTTTGCTTCGTCGTAGCCGTGGTCCAGGAATTGTGGTTCTTTGGTGGGCCGGGGCGGCCAGAAGGTGGACCAGTCGCCGATCGTTTCCCAGTCCTGTCTTGAGCCGAAGTAGGCATTGATCTTGGCGGTGTCGTTGGTTTCGATCCAGGACATCGTGCCGCGCGGTTTCTTGGTCAGCGGTTTCATCACTAGGTGCTTGATCAGCGGAGCAGGGATCTTTCCTGCGAGCCGAACACCGGCTGGCGCTGCAGCGATAGCCCTGTCCAGTGCTTCCTGGAACGTGTCCTGACGGAAGGGGACGAGGGATTCGAGCACGTCGGAGTCGGTGTACCAGAACCCGTGGAAGTTGCCGGTGGCAAACCAGTTCCGGTCGTACCATTTCCGGATATCTTTGACGCCCATAGCTGCACCCATGCTGGTTTGGAGGTCCCAGTTGGTCAGGCGCCATGATTCGCCACCGCCGATGTTGTAGATACCTCCCCAGAACTCCTCGGGGACACCGTCTTCGCAAATGTTGGCAAGCAGGCGCGAGGCGTCCTCCACCGAGACCCATTCCAGAACCCCTTCGAAAGGGGAGTGGGTCATGATGGGGTCCCTGATTTCCAGGAGGCCGGGATGGAAGATTCCGGTCTGGCGCAGTGAAACGAAGTTCTTGAGCCCGGAGTCGATTAGTTCCCGCTCCGCGATGACTTTGCTTTGCCCGTATTCGTCGTACTGGGATACGCGCAAGGGGTCACCAATGCGTCCCCAATGGTTGGGCGGGTTCCGGTCCCCGCTTTGGGCGACCGTGCCGATGGTGACAAGCCGGACGGCGTCGGGATCGGGCTGGCTTTGCACAGCCCTAATGACGTTTCTGGCCCCGCCGACGTTGACTTTATGGGTCAGCTCCGGGTGGTCATCAGCAAAAGGAGAGACGACGGCGCCTGTGTGCAGGACAAAGTCAGCTCCCGTGACGCAGGAGAGCACGGTGGGGTAGTCCGTGACGTCGCCATAGACGACGCTGAGGTTCTCCATGTCCTCGAATCTGCGGATAATCGCGGTGTCCTTCGGCGTGGGAAGGACAAGTGCGGTGACGTCGAACCGGTCGGCGCGCTGGGCGAACTCCCGCAGGATGTACTGTCCCCAGTTCCCGGTGGCACCGGTGAGGAAGATCTTCTTTTTCCATCCTTGCATCATCCGACCGGAGCCTCCCGGGTGGCGTGGATCAGCTGTTCCAGAGCTTCCTCGGGGATGCTGATGCCCGGGAACTTGACGAACTGGTTCATCGGCATGGAGTAGGCCATTTTCAGACCGTCCTGCATCCCTTCGGCAGCTGCGCGCTGTTCCTCGGTCAATGATGCCGTGATGCCTTCAATGAGCCGTGGACCGGCAACCGGGTGCGTGAACCATTCCTCGACAGTGGAGGTGAGGCTCAGCGGAGTGGGGCGGCCTGCGTCCCCGTTAAGGCTGATTGCACTTCGGGCCACGATGTCGCTGGCGCTGCGGCCCAGTTCGATGACGTACTCACCCGGTGTGACAGCCCAGCGGCTATCGGTGATGTCGTAGTAGGCGAAGGCGCGGCGCCCCAGGTCGAAGGTGAGCGTCCGGGACTCGCCCGGTTCGAGCGCAACTTTTTGGAAGGCCCGGAGTTCCCGCGCTGGTGTGCGGACGGGTCCTTGTGGTGCAGCCACATAGATCTGGACGACGTCGGCCCCGGCGCGGTCGCCTGAGTTGGTCACCGTCAACTGGAACTTTGCATGATCGGTGCCGACCGCGGAAACGCGGAGGTCAGAGTAGGCGAAGGTGGTGTAGCTGAGGCCGTGTCCGAACGGGTACCGGGCCGGGACGTCGACTGTTTCGTGGTACCGGTAACCGACCAGGACGCCTTCGCCGTAGCGGACATGTCCGGCCTCGCCCGGGAAGTTGATGAAGGATGCGGTGTCGTTGAGCCGGAAAGGGATGGTCTCAGCGAGCCGGCCCGAGGGGTTGGTGCGGCCGGTGAGGACGTCGGCGAGGGCACCGCCGCCGGCCTGGCCGAGCGCCCACCCCTCAAGGATCGCATCGACGTCATCGTGCCAGGGCTCGAGCGTCACCACTCCACCGTTGGACAGGACAACCACTGTGCGTTCACTGACTGCAGCGACGGCCTGAATGAGGGCTACATGGTCTGCAGGCAGGTCGAGGTTGGTGCGGTCGAATCCTTCGGATTCTTCTTTTTCCTCCAAGCCGACGAAGACGATACTGACCTCGGCGCGCCGGGCCAGATCCGTGGCTTCTTCCAGCAGGAGAGCGGAGGTTTCCGTGCTGTTGTCACCGTAACCGGGTGCGTAGTGCACGTTGCCCTCGCCGAGGGCGGCACGGAGCTCTGCAAGGGGGATGTCCACGTGGGTGGGATTGACGTGGGAGCTTCCTCCGCCCTGATACCGGGGCTTTTCGGCGAACTCGCCCAGGACTGCCACGGTGGTGCCGGGCTGGAGGGGGAGTGTGCTGTTTTCATTGCGCAGCAGGACGATGGAGCCTGCGGCCGCACGGCGGGCCAAGGCGTGATGGGCCTCGGTGTCGAACGCCGCAGAGCCACCGTCTTCAAGTGCCGTGAGCTGCTGCAGCTGCGCTATCCTGGCGGCGCTGTCGTCAAGGAAGGCAGGGTCGAGGTCGCCGTCCTTGACCGCGGCAATGATTTCGGCGGTGGTGGCGCCGTCGGTGCCGGGCATCTCCAGGTCCAGCCCTGCCTTGAGGGCGGCGATGCGGTTACTGACCGCGCCCCAGTCGGAGACAACGGCCCCGGTGAAACCCCACTCTTTGCGCAGGACATCGGTGAGCAGCCAGGTGTTTTCCGAGGCGTAGATGCCGTTGATGCGGTTATAGGAGCACATCACCGTGGTCGGGCTGCTGTCCTTGACCACCCGTTCGAAGGCCGGGAAGTAGATTTCGCGCAAGGTTCGCTCGTCCACGTCCGAGCTGACGCGCATGCGGTCGGTCTCCTGGTTGTTAGCGGCAAAGTGTTTGACGGACGTTCCAACGCCCTGGCTTTGGACGCCGCGGACCCAGGCAGCCCCGAGCACGCCGCTGACGAGCGGGTCTTCCGAGAAGTATTCGAAGTTCCGTCCACACAACGGTGAACGCTTGATGTTGATGGCCGGACCGAGGAGGACGTTCACGCTCAGGGAACGGGCTTCGCGGCCCAGCGCCTGGCCGATTTCTTCGGCAAGGTCCGGGTCCCAGCTGGAGCCCAGTGCCGTGCCGGGAGGAAAGCACGTGGCGGGCAGGCTGCCGTTGAGTCCCAGATGGTCGGATTCGCCGTCCTGGCGGCGGACGCCGTGGGGTCCGTCGGTCAGCACCATCGAGGGTACTCCGGCCACCGGGGCAGTGGACCAGAAGTCCCGGCCGGACAGGAGCGTGGCCTTTTCATCCAGGTTGAGGTCAGCGACGGCATCCCGGACGCCTTGACCGGTGTTCTCGGCATTCGTGGCAGGGGTGGTCATGCGGGTACCTCGTTCTTTGCTGTCAGGACGTTTTCGATGGCCTCGGTCAATCCTGCGGGACTCATGGGAATCATGCCGAGCATGTCCCTGATGCTGATGTTTTTCGCCTCCGGGTTGTCCGCGTCCAGCGGGACTCCGGGGAAGAAGGAGGAGAAGGTCTCAGTGAAGCTTTCCCACAGTTCCTTGTCCTGGGCAAGGACGCCAAAGGTGGTGTCCAGGGTGTATTCCGGGGTCTCGTTGTGTCCTGCGGGAAGCTCATAGGTCCAGCTGTGGCTTCCGGGTCCTGCCTCCACTTCCTGGTTTTCCGGGTGCAGCGGAAGGACGACCTCAGCCGTTGTACCTTCCGGGACTGTGACGTCGAGGGTCACGGATCCTTCCACTATCTGCCAGGACACGGCGGCTTCACCAAAGGGGGTGCGGTGCCGTGCCGAGGCGCTGGTGAGGTCCCCGCCGGGTTTGGGGGCGATGGTGATGCGCTTGTAGCCAGGTTCGGCAGGTGCCAGGCCAGCGACGGTGCGATGCATCCAGTCCGCGACCGCGCCCAACGCGTAGTGATTGAAGGAGGTCATGCCGCCTGGGTTGATGGTGCCGTCGGGGCGCATGGAATCCCAGCGTTCCCAGATGGTGGTGGCGTCCATGGTTACCGGGTAGAGGAAGGACGGGCATTCGGTGTTCAGCAGGAGCTTGTAGGCGTCGTCGAGGTGCCCTGTTTGCGTGAGTGCGTCGCACAGGACGGGGGTGCCGACGAATCCGGTAGAGATGGTGTGCTTGGCCTTGGCCACCAGCTTGGCAAGAATATTGCCGGCGCGTTCCTTCTGGGCCGCGTTGAGGATGTCGAAAGTGATTGCCTGGGCATAGGCGGTGGCGGAGTTGTTTGCAAGACGTCCTGCCGGTGTGACGTACTCGTCCAGGAACGCCTGCTTGACCTTCGCCGCGAGCCGGGAGAACCGGGTCTGATCGTTGCTGTTACCGAGGACGGCCGCAGTCTGTGCCATAACGTCGGTGACGCGGCAGAAGTATGCGGCTGCCACGAGGTGTGACTCGGTTTTGCCGCCGGACGGATTTTCCGGCGGCGCATCCGGGTCGAGCCAATCGCCGAACTGGAAACCCGAGTCCCACAGTCCGTCCGGGTTCAGCAGCCCTTCGACCTGGTCAGTGAATTCCGCCATGGACGTGTAAGCGTCGGCGAGGATCTGCCGATCTCCGTAGGCCTGGTAGAGGGTCCAGGGCAGCAGGACCGCGACGTCGGACCACACGGCGGTGGTCATCGGGGCGGCGTGGGTCTGGAAGTCCGGGACGACCATGGGAACGTATCCCTTGTGCTTTTGTTCCAATGTCAGATCTCGCAGCCAGGACCCGAGAACGCCCCGGACGTCAAACAGGTAGGCAGCGGTCGGGCCGAAGACGTTGATGTCACCGGTCCAGCCCAGACGCTCGTCCCGCTGGGGGCAATCGGTGGGAAGGCTGACGAAGTTGCCCTTCATCGACCACACGGTGTTGCTGTGCAGCTGGTTCAGCAGGGGGTTTGAGGTCTCGAACCATCCCGTGCGTGCCATGTCGGTGTGAATGACTACGGCCGTGAGCTTGTCCTTTGTGAGTTCTCCGGGGTAGCCCTCAATTTCGGCGTAGCGGAACCCGTGGAAGGTAAAGCGGGGTTCCCAGGTCTCCGGCCCGCCGCCGCGCAGGGTGTATTCATCTGTTGCCTTTGCCGTACGCAGGGGCCGGACGCCCAGCTCGCCGTCGTCAAGGACTTCGGCGTGGCGGAGGGTGACGGTGGTGCCTGCTTCACCTTCGACATTCAGCCGGATCCAGCCGACCAGGTTCTGGCCGAAATCCGCGATGGTCTTGCCCGCGGGGGTGGTAATGAAGCGTTGCACCGCGATTTCCTCGATGCGGCGAACGGGTTCTTTAGTGGGGGCTTCGAGGGTCTTTAGGTCCCAGTCAATGACTTCCACAGGCGCCCAGGCGGAGGCGTCGAACCCAGGAGTTGACCAGCCGTGCTGTTCCTGCCGCGCGTCGTAGTGTTCGCCGTCGTAAATGCTGTCGAAGAGGACCGGGCCGGGAGCTGTGCGGAACTCCTCATCAGTGCCGATGATCTCGGTACGGTCCCCATAGTCGAGTTCGAGTTGCAGGAACAGCCCGGGCCGGTCAGCGAAGATGTTTCGGCTTGGCCCTGCGCCTTCCCAGCCGAGCCGGCCCCTTGCCCATCCTTCCCCAACCATCGCACCCACTGTGTTGTCACCGTCGGTGATCAGCGCGGTGACGTCGTGGGTGCTGTAGTTCAGCCGGTGGCGGTAGGTGGTCCAGCCCGGGGCAAGGACTTCATCACCCACACGCTGTCCGTTGAGGTAGGCCTCAACGAGGCCAAGGGCCGTCACATGCAGCGTCGCCCGCATGACACCGGTAGTGGTGAAGTCGCGCCGGAAAAGGGGTGCCGGTTCGGGCTGGCTTGCCGTGTCAGCGACGGCCGTCGGGGCGATAAACCTGGCGGTCCAAGGAAGGGAGGGATTCATTAGGAGTCTTTCTGCGGTTCTAGCGGACGGACTTGATGCGGAGGACAACCAGCCCGCCGAGCAGGGTGAAGCCTGCTGCTACCAGGTAGAGCAGGGTGTAGTTCTTCTCGGCACCAATTGCACCGATGGTGAGGAAAAGGGGAGCGATCAGGGGTGCAGCTGCCTGGGGGATTGAGGTCGCGAACCCGGTGATTCCCAGGAAGCGCCCGGCGTTGGTCTTCTTCTCCGGCAATACGTCCAGGAGAAGGGCCTGATCCACGGCGGAGAAACTGCCAATGCCAACGGAGGTCAGGACTGATCCGATGATGATAACCGGCATGTCATGGGCGAAGGCCATGACTACGATGCCGGCCGCGAAGATCAACGCAGCTGCGAGCACGATCGGCTTCCTGCGACGGATCCTGTCCGAGAGGAACCCGCCGCCAATCGCTCCCAGAGTGGTTGCGAGCACGCCGATGCCAGCGACTGATGCGATGACGCCCGCGACGTCCTGGAGCGAGACGCCCAGCCGGGAGGCCAGGAAGAATGCGGTGAAGGTGGTGTTCAGTGTCAGGCCGAAGTAGAACAGGAAGCGGCCCAGCCAGTTCCAGCTGAAGTCCGGGTACTGCTTGGGGTTGTAAAGGTACTTCGAGGCGATCAACCGGACGCTGAGCTTGTCCTCGAAAACGAGGCCCTTGCTGGATTTCTCGCCCGAAAAGAGGACAAACAGGGCACAGAAAAGCACTCCGGCGATGCCTGGAACGACGAACAACAGCAGGTTGTTCGTCATCAGCGACCCTGCGGAGACGACGCCGATGACCGGTCCGATCTGGGTGGCAAATCCAACCAGTCCGGAGACTTTGCCGCGCTGTGATTCGGGCAGGCGGTCAGCCTGTGATGCGTTCAGGCCCATGAGTACGGTGCCCCAGCCCAACTGCGCCAGGATCCAGCCCAGCGCGAGGAGGACAATACTGTCGGCCGAAGCCATCAGTACGAGTGAGAGTACGCCGAGGGCAGTGCCGCCGATGATAAACGGGCTGCGCCGGCCCAACCGCGTGCGGGTCCTGTCGCTCATGGTCCCCAGGAAAGGGGAGGGGAGCATGACGACCAGTGAACCGGCGCCAAGGATGTATCCCAGGTTTTGTTCCTGGCCCGGGGTGATTTGGCTGACCTTGACAGAGAGGGAGATAGCCATGGGGGTGATGAAGGCGATGAAGACGCCCAGCTGCGCGAGCACCATCAGCCAGATGTATTTGGGCGACACCTTGGGCAGGTCAGTGTCCTGCGCGGGAACATCGTGAATAACTTCTTCGTCAGCGTGGCCCAGCACGCCGGTTACCGGCGAACCGGTGGAAGGTGACACGGGGGGTGTCTCAGGAGAGTTCATGGGGACTCCATTGTCGAAAGCTTTGTGGGGCTAGTCACTAGTACGTGCTAGCGCGTGTAGGTAAGATGCTAGCAAGGCCAATGACGGCATGGCAAGAGGTATTTGTAACGATTCAAGGAGCGGGTATGCCAGCAATAACTGGGCGCAGGGTGACGGCAGCGGACGTAGCCCGGGAAGCTGGCGTTTCTCCAGCCACGGTGGGATTTGTCCTGAACCGGACAAAGGGGCAGACGATTTCAGATGAAACGCGGAATCGGGTACTGGCGGCCTCCGAGCGCCTTAACTATCGGCCGCACCAAGCAGCGCGGGCGCTGCGGAGCGGACGAAATAAGATTGTCCTGCTGGTTCTTCCCGATTGGCCGCTGGAGCACAGTCTACGGACCAACTTGGAGGCGCTGACCCACGCCCTGGCAGAACACGGATACGCTCTGATCACGTATACCCCGATTCCTGACAGCGCGGCGACCCCGCTGTGGGCGATCCTGGATCCTGCCGTTGTCATCGGCTACGAACCGTTTTCTGCTGAAGAGCTGGCGGATATGAAGTCACTGGGTATCAGGAACATCATTCCTTCCCCTGATAGGGGAGCAGCTCCGGCGTCTCCCGATTTTTCTTCTGGCCCCCAGCTTCAGGCCGAATATCTTTTACGTCTTGGTCACGAGAAGTTGGGGTTCGCGTGCCCTTCCGACCCCAGGCTGAAGGAGTTTGTCCAGGACCGCCTCCAGCTCGTGAACAAGGTCTGCACGGAAGCCGGGCTGCCCCTTGCCTTGGTTCGGCAAGTCGACTATCAGGACAATTCCGGATCTTCTGCCGCTGCTGCGTGGCGGGAGTCAGGAGTAACAGCCGTGGTTGCCTACAACGATGAGACGGCTGCGGACGTCATCGCCGGGGCTGTCCGCAACGGGATGCGTGTTCCGGAAGACCTGTCCGTGGTCGGACACGACAACTCGCCGCTGGCTGTTCGCTTCCTGCCGTCAATCTCTAGCGTCTCGATCGACAATGAGCAGCTCGGCATATATACGGCAGGCATCGCACTGCACTACGCCGAAGGACATCCGCTACCTGAGGCACCGGCGGGAATGGCGTTGATTGTCCCTAGGGAATCGGTCGCTTCCCTGGCGCCGTCCCTGGGCCCGAGGTAGCAGACAGATCCCTCGCCTGAGAAGTTGCGGCTGTCCTTTTGACTTAGTCCAGGGACCTGCACTGCGGACTTTCGCTTCAACCTTTGACCGCTCCGGCGACGTTGTGGCCTGACGGGCGAAGCGACGAAACGGGACGACGGTTTCAGCTGGTGAGTTCTCGCGTGAGACCGAAGGGAACAGCATCGGATAATGAGGCCGTGTAATGGCGCGGCGAATGACGTGTGACAAGGATTCCGCGCGTGCGCGAGAGCATTGCCAGTTGCTGAAGGCGCAGGACGGCGTCCTCGAGCCGGTCGTCCAGTTCAGGACGGCTGTTGACTATGACTTCAATGTCCGTTTTGGTCAGCATGACCAACCCTTCCTTTGTTTGGTGCATCCGAGGTTTCATTCCACAACGGGTGCCGTTCTTCGTGCCAGGTTGAGCGGATTTCCTCCCGCCCGATAACGTCGTAGTCCTCCTTCTATGGGCCTCCGCAAGGATGGACAGTGTCGGGCGCTCGGATGTCAGGTCGCACTTCTATCGTCCAGAGCTCAAAACACTCTGAGTGCCAGCTGGTGGAGATTTGATTTGCGCCGCTATAGCGTCGAGCGTGCGGAACACCCCTTCGGTAGCGGCACGACTGTGAACGGTGTGCTGAATCTCCCCAGTACGGATCGCCTGTCCCACTGCCCGGATCATGGGAACATAGCCGTTGCCTTCCAGCTGTCTGCCCACCTGGCTGGGAACAAAAATGGACTCCGGGGAACGGGCGGAGTAGACCGAAAACGCTGTTGTTACCCAGAACGGAGCGGGAATTTGAACCCAACCGTCCGAGCCACTAATAGAGGCGGACGGATCGTCGAAGCCCGTTATCGAGCTTGAGCATTGAGCGAACCGACCATCTGCATAATCGAGTGTGAAGTGCTCCCCGAGATCCAGCCCGTCATCCCTTATCCGCCCCCTGGCGCAGACCCCTGCAGGTTCGCCAAGAACGCTGTGGGCGAGTGTGACCGGGTAAATGGCTTGGTCCAGAAGGGCGCCGCCGCTGCGGGCGAGATCCCACTTACTGCTGCCGTCATCTGGGAAGGGAAATCCGAATCCGGCTCGGAGGCTGGTGGCGCGTCCAATCTTTTCGGTGAGCGTTTCCATCAGCAGGCGGTACGTAGGATTGAATTTCATCCACATCGCTTCCATGAGAAATACGCCGTTTTCTTCGGCAAGGGCGAAGAGTTCCGCAACCTCATGCGCGTTAGTTGCCAGCGGTTTCTCGACAAGGACGTGTTTGCCGGCAAGTACCGCGCGTCGGGTTAGCTCATGATGGGTTGCGATCGGGGTGGCGAGGTAGATGACGTCAATGGATGTGTCTTGCAGCAATCGCGCATAGTCATCAAAGTGCTGTGCGATGCCGTGCTCAGCCGCAAAGCTTTTAGCCTTCGTGGTGTCTCGGCTCCAAACCGCGACGATTTGGCTGCCCTCACAGAGTTGGATATCCGGCACAACGGTGTGAGAGATTTGCCCCGTTCCGACGATGGCCCATCGCAAAGGCCGATCTACTATGTTGCTCACTTCTGTTCTCTCCTAGTGGTTGATGAAGGCACAAATGTTCAGGTTCGGCCCGGCCTAGACTTTTGTCCGCGAAGCTGGGCGGCTGCCCGGAACGGCATGCTTGATTTGTGTTCATACGTTCACAGAACCTCAAGGCCGTTAGTCCCGGAGTGCGACGGTTTGGACATCGAAGCGGTCTTTCCGGGCGGCGAACTCAGGCTAGGAATATGAGAACCCCTGGATTGCCGGTGACACCGGTAAGGAGCACTGTCTTACGAACTACAGGTTCCGCAAGTTGTCCCATTTTCCTAGACCTGGCCCGGAGCCTTAGAGAGCAGCGCCGTTGGTGGCTGCGATGTTGCCCAGCCAGCCCAGACTCGGCTTGGGTATGCGCTCGAATGTCTCACGGTCAACAGAAATCAGGCCAAAGGTCATTGCGAAGCCCGAGTTCCATTCCCAGTTGTCCAGGAGGGTCCAGTGCATGTAGCCGAGCACGCGGGCGCCGTCATCCATGGCCTCCCGAAGTCCTTGGAGGGCGGCCCGGGTGTAGTCGATCCGAAGTTCGTCCTTATCCGTTGCCATGCCGTTTTCGGTGACAAGCACCGGAACACCGGTGAACCCGGCGGCCCTGCGCACTGTGTTGCCCAGGGCCTGCGGGTAGTATTCCCAACCCGTCTGGAAGGTGCGATCGCTGGGTTCTGCCTCGATTTTGCCTTCAGGGCCGTATACCTCGCGTGTGTAGGTCTGAATACCGACAAAGTCGTCCTCCTTCGACACTTCCCAGAATGATTCGATCGCGGTGGCGTAGACCTCCACCGCTTTTTCTTCGCCGCCATCTACTGACTGCACATCATGGGTGGCAATCGTCCACCCGACCTGCGCGTCGGGTTGAATCTCTTTGATAGCTGCCCTGGCCTGACGATGGGCGCGGCGGACATTCTCTATGCCAGTGGGAGTGATGATTGGCAATGCCATAGAAGCGATCCCAGCCTCCCCGCCGACTCGCTGGGCGAATGCCTGTCCCATGTCGGCACGGGCACGGCTGAGTTCGGAAGAGTCATCCAGAGCGCCCAACGGTAGTGAACCGGTGGCAAGAAGCAGCGCTCCTGCGTTGGGTTCGTTGAACGTCACCCACCAGCTGACCTCGCTGGCAAGGTGCTCGACCACGCGGCGGCTGTACCGTTCAAAAAGCTCGGCGGCGTCGGGCTTGTTCCATGCTCCGCCCCTCGCAAACCACGCGGGCACCGTGAAGTGGTTCAGAGTTACAACGGGCGTGATCCCCCGAGAAGTACAGGCATTGGCAACCCGACGGTAATAATCGAGTTCAGCGCGGGAGAAGAATCCCTGCTCTGGTTCAACGCGGGACCACTCGATGCTGAACCGGTAGGAGTTTAGGCCCGACTCCGCCAGAAGGGCTATGTCCTCCTCGTAACGGTGGTAGCTGTCGCACGCATCCCCGGAAGGCTCAGAGAAGGGGGCGTTGGCGACATGCTCCATTGCCCAGATGTCGCTCAAGACATTGTTGCCCTCAATCTGGTGGCCGGCGGTGGCGGCTCCCCAGAGGAAGCTGTTAGGAAAAGTAGGCATCGTTGACTCCTAAAAAATGTGGACCAGCCCTTGTCCGGCTGGCTTCCAGCAAGACTAGCACTATTGAACACGTGTCTCATAGAGGCATTTCGGGCTAATCTATGAAGAGAAAACTTTTGTGACAAAGGCCAAGGAGGTCATCGTGGAGAACAGCGATCCGCGGTACGTGCGGTCACGGGAAAGCCTCCGCCGTGCGCTCGTGGAACTCGCCCATGAGGAACCGTCCAGAATCAATGTCCGCGCCATCTGTGAGCGCAGCGGTGTTGAAAGGGCGACTTTCTACCGCCACTTCAACGAGCTGGATGATCTGATCGCGGACACGTTGGCCGATCTTGCAGAACGTGGCGCCGCTGAATGGAAAGCGGTCTCTCGCGGAACTGGCGACCAGTACGAGGCTTCGGAAGGCATTCTTCGCGAATACTTTCACCACATTCAAGACAACTGGCTGCTCTACCGGTGGGCGCTTGGACCAAACGGCAGTGCTAAGACGATCCACGCCGTCCTCAAGCGGACCATTTCAAGCGTCGAACTTGAACTTCAAGCCCTGATCCCAGCCCAGGATCCGCTCGAAAGGGAGCTGCGCGGCGCGTATGCCGGCGGCGGCCTCCTGGGCATCTGCCTCTTGTGGTTGACGTCGGAAACGCCGCGCATGTCCCCTGAGATGCTGGCCGCGTGGGTCACCACCATGGCGCCAAACCTGACGCCCTTCCGAGACTAAGTCCTTCCAAACCTCCCCTAACTGCGGCAGGCAGAAGCGTCTGCACACCCTGTCACGCTCCAACCAGGGCTGTCTAAACCCGCCCCTTGGAACTATGAGACATGTGTTATATAGTCTGCCTGAGTGATGACCGCCACATAGTTGCGTCGGTCGTTTGAATCGGTTCAAGGAGGAACTCTGATGTCAGATCCAATTAATCTCGCGGTAGATGCCGCGGAAGGCTACCCCCACGAGGCCGCCCCGCAGGCACCGCAAGTTCTTAGTAAGAGGTTTGTCTTCGCCCTTGTACTCCTGTACGTGGGCACGTACTTGGCCGCTGTGGGCATGGCCATTGTCGCTTGGCCGTTGACGATCGCCCGGCTTGTTCCGGACGAGAAGGTGCTGTGGTTGAGCATCGTGACGGGCATTTACGCCCTAGTAAATGTGCTTGTTACGCCTCTTGCTGGAACCATGAGCGATCGGTGCACCTCGCGGCTTGGCATGCGGCGCCCCTTTATTCTTGCCGGTGTCGCTCTCGGGGCTGCCGGCCTTGCAGTCATGGCCTTCAGCGACGGGGTAGGACAGCTTCTGGTCGGTGTTGTGTTGATGGGACTCGGGAACGCCACGGTAACCGGGGCCTCCGGTGCACTGATACCGGACCAGGTTCCCGAACGGCACCGCGGGCGGATGCAGGGCCTGATGATGGTCTGCATAGTTTCCTCGGGCCTGTTGGCTTCAATCTTCCTTCCCATGCTCATCGGTAACCAGATCGCCCTCTTCGGGGTTCCCGCCGTTGTAATGGTGATCGCAGCCCTGCTGGTGAGCGCTGTACTGAATGACCGTCACCTGTCTGAAGCCGAACGCGCGCGGATGGAGAAACCGAAAAACTTCTTCGCTGAGTTCAAAATTAAGCCCCGGGAGATCCCGGACTATTCCTGGGCCTGGGTGGGCAAGTTTGTTGTCGTCCTCGCTACCGTGCTGACGTCCACGTACGGGGTGTACATCCTGACTGACCAGTTGAAGGTCTCACCCGAGGAGCTGCCGGGCGTCATCACTCTGACGGGCCTAGTCGGCCTGGCCACGGCAATCGTTGGAGCTGTGGGCGGATCGTGGATCAGCGACAAGCTTCAAAAACGCAAGTCCCTTGTTCTGTTCACGACCCTGCTTATGGCCGCCGGCGCCGTGGTAGTTGCGTTCTCGCCGAGTGTCCCCGTCTACCTGGTCGGGCTGGTCCTGCTGGGCTTGGGTTCAGGAGCGTACTCTCCCATCGACGGAGCATTGTTCATCGATGTGCTTCCCGGCGGCGGCAAGGAAAGTGGCAAGTACATGTCGCTCATGACGGTCGCGGACCAGATACCCCGGTCTTTCGGACCGATGCTGGGCAGTGCTCTCATTGCCCTGGGCGCCTTGACGTCACTTGGCGGATACCAGGTTATGTACCTCGTGGCAGCGGTTATCGGCATCGTGGGCGGATTCACGGTCCGCAAGATCAAGGGCAGCATGTAGGGCTGGCCCAGACACAGTTATGGCCGCCTGCTCATTACTCACAACCACCAAGAATTAGGAAAAACGTTCCATGTCACAACTCGGGTCGCCAAGCAACGTCTCCATGCCAAGGGGCCTTCAGGTCGAAACGGGAGGCACGTTCCTTCCGATTTCATCGCCTGCCCCGGAACTCTCTTGGATGCTTCCGTCGGGAATGGCCCGGCAGGAGGGGTTTGATCTTGAGGCGCGCATCGGCGAAGAGGTGCTGTCCTATCACGAAGACACTGACAAACACCGTTTCATCCCCTGGCCATGGCGGGAACTGCGGAGCACCGAGTCGGTGGATTGGCGCGTCCGCCTTTATGGCCAGGGAAGTCCCACGCCGTGGTCGGAATGGTCCCGGTTCGAGGCGGGCCTGTTCGAAGAGGACTGGACCGCGCAGTGGATCTCTTCACCGAAGGGCAGCGAACTCCCGCTTGGCACCCGTCCGGCCTATGCACTCTCCAAAGAGTTCATTGTGAACTCACCAGTCACCCGCGCCCGGCTGTATGCAACAGCGCTGGGCGTCTACGAGGTCTTTATCAATGGCCAGCGTGCCGGGCATGAGGAACTCGCTCCCGGAACAGAGTCGTACGACAAGACGCTCTACGCCCAGGCATACGACGTCGCCGTGATGCTGCGGCCAGGCCCCAACACCATCGAACTCTTGGTTTCGGATGGTTGGTACCGGGGCCGCAGCGGCGCCTTTCGGCATCAAGCGGCGTGGGGTACTGACACCGCAATCCGAGCAGAGCTCCATATTCTGGCCGAGCAACGACCCGCTGTCGCAGTGGCCACCGATTTGTCGTGGCGTGTGAGTGATTCGAACATCGTTCAGGCGGACCTGATGGACGGGCAGATCACGGACCTTAACCATGTCCCCCGGAGCATCGGCGCCCCGGTCCCTGGTCCGATGAACATCCCTGCGGTCAGCTGGTCACCGGCTCCTCCGGTCCGGGTGGTTCAGGAACTGCAACCAACCGGGATCAAGCGGCTCTCTGATGACGCAGTGGTCGTCGATTTCGGCCAAAATGCCTCCGGCCGGGTCCGTTTGTCCTCGCTCGGTCCCCGTGGGAGCCGCACCCTGTTGGATTTCGCTGAACATATCGACACCCATGGCGACATTACCCTCGCACACCTGGACACGCCCAGCGCCCAGGGCGGACCGAGCGTGCCCTTTATCCAGCACGACGAAGTCGTGTCCGACGGCGATCCGGCCTCGACCTTCGAGCCGCGACATACCGTGCACGGATTCCGCTACGTAAAACTGCAGCGGCCAGGGCTTGTGCTCAATCCGTCAGACATCACCATGCAGGTAGTGCACTCCGACTTACAAAAGGTCGGCAGCTTCGCCTGCAGCGACCCCGACCTGGTGACGCTTTACGATGTCGCGGACTGGAGCTTCCGCGGGAACGCTGTGGACATTCCAACGGATTGCCCTACACGGGAACGCTCTGGGTGGACCGGTGACTGGCAGATCTTCCTGCCGACCGCCATGCGTCTTTATGACGTCGATGGATTTTCCCGGAAGTGGCTGCAGGCAGTGCGCGACGACCAGCTAGACGACGGCCGGATCGCGAACATGTCGCCCGATAACGCCCGCCTCCGTGTGATCCCTGACCTGATGTCCGACATGGCGACAGGTTCAGCCGGCTGGGGTGATGCGATCGTCCTGGTGCCTTGGGAGCTCTACAGAACTTACGGCGACAGTCGCGTGCTCGAAGAATCCTGGGACGCGATGAAACGCTGGATAGATTTCGCGTTGAAATCCGCGGCAACCAAACGCCACCCCTCAAGGGTTGTGCGCTCCGAAGAGCCGCTCACGCACGAAAAATACCTGTGGGACGGCACCTTTCATTTTGGCGAGTGGTTGGAGCCGACGCCATTGAACGAGGACGGCACACCCGGACCCACGATGCCGGACCCCATGGCCTGGGCGATGGCTGACAAGGGTGAGGTCGGCACCGCCTACCTATACCGCTCACTGGACACGATGGCCAAGATCGCAGACGAACTTGATCGACTCAAGGAAGCCGCTATTTACGCGGAGACGGCGGAAAAGGTCCGTGATGCCTGGCGGAAGGAATTCCTGGATGAGGAAGGCCGCACAACCGCCGGAACGCAAGCCAGTTATGTCCGCGGCCTTGCATTCGACCTCGTTCCAGCCAACCTCCGCGACGCTGCTGCCGGACATCTCGTCGAACTCATCCAGGAAGCGGGCAACCACCTGGGTACCGGCTTTCTCTCCACAGCAGATCTGCTCCCCGTACTGGCCGACAATGGCTACGCCGACGTCGCCCACAACCTGCTGCTGCAGCGCACCACCCCCTCCTGGCTAGGTATGATCGACCGCGGCGCGACAACCATCTGGGAAGAATGGGAAGGTATCGACCGCAACGGAAACGCCGTGGCCTCCCTGAACCACTACAGCAAGGGAGCCGTCATCAGATACCTGCAAACTCACACTCTGGGCCTGCGTCAGACCCACGACTCGGTAGCATGGGAATCGTTCATCGTGGCGCCGGTGGCGCCGGTGCACCTCAGCTGGGCACGTGGTCACTTTGACGGCCCTCAGGGGCGAATCGACGTTGAGTGGAGCGAGGACGGTCAAGACGCACTCTTGAACGTCTCCGTCCCTGCCGGCTCCACAGCCGTCCTGCGCTGGGGAGGCCAGGAGGTCACGGCAACCCCTGGCAGCCACGAGCTCCGGGCCCCAATCGCTGCGATCAAGAAGGCGCCGGCAAACGCCGGCTAACGGGCCTCAAGCAAGCGCACAAGAGGTACACCCCCGGATCCTTGAACTGTCAGGATGCACACTTCCCTTAGGCAGTCCTCAGGACGAGCGTGTTCAACCAACTTCCGAACCCACCAGTGCCAGTAGGCCCACCGCACCGCCAGGCCTCCCCGCATCCACGCGGTTGGGCGGAGGCCTGACCGCTGGCTCCTATTGCACTGGCTGGGCAATCCCAACTCAAAACCGAAGTGGGCACGCCGTTCCTTAGCCCGCAGCCCTGCGAAGGGCTCCCTCCAAATTGGAGTGCGGGGAGCTGACTTGCTCACCGCCGCAACGGCCGGGGAACGGCGCTGCAGAAGCTTTTCTACATTTCGTGGCTAAGGCACTCAGTTCGCCCACTATGCCCTCCTGCGCGACTTCGCCTTCGACATGCGCCGCGCTGCTCACACTCTAAAAGATCATCGAGGACACGACCTGGATGCCCTCTCAAACCACGACAGGAGTCCAAATGGCCAAAGAATCCACCACTGACGCATGCAATGAGCAGGAGCAGACAACATGAAAGCGACGCCAGCGGGGGAGGGAACGGGCGGGATCAAGATGGTGGAGGACAGCGTTGCGGGGCGCCACGGGGCCATCCCGGTACGTCGATACCTCCCCGCAACCCCGACGCCGGACGGGGAGCCCGTCGTGTGGCTGCACGGGGGAGCCTTCTCTCATGGCGATCTGCACCAGCTCGAGTCGCATGCACCTGCACTCAGGATCGCGGCCGCTGGACGCCCCGTTGTCGCCGTTGACTACCGCCGGGTGCCACCCTGGAGCTGGCTGCGCAAACCAAAACCCGGAATACTGGGCGGCATCCGTTTTCCCGTGCCTGTCGACGATGGATCGACGCGTTCGAGCATATCCGCGCCGAGACACCGGACGGCCGGGTCACGCTCGGTGGTGCCAGTGCGGGGGCCTGCCTGGCAGCAGCGGCCTCACTCCGCCTGCATCGAGAGGTGGCAAGACACCCGCTCGGCTCGTCTTGGCCTACGGCACTTTCCACGCCGCTCTTCCAAACGTCTCACGTGAACTTCGCTCAAGGATCCGTGGACGGCACGGCATCGTGCAGTTCCGACCGCAAACTGTGGACAGAATGAACCGCAACTTCGCCGGCCCCCTCCAAGCAATGAGCAACCCGTTCGCCTTCCCGGGCGGCCACGATCTGGCCGATGCCCACCACTCTGCTTGTGGACGCGGACCGCGGTTCCCTCCGCGCATCGGGCGCAGCATTCGCTCAAGACCTAGCTCGCGCCGGAGTCCCGTCGACTACGAAGTAATTGCCAACGCCAGCCATGGATTCCTAGACCGACCCGGAACAGCGCACTTCAATGCCGGAATGACCGCCATTCTTCGGTGGTTGTCCATTCATCCCGAAACCAAATGACAAAATCACGCACCTAGCCGAAAAGAAGCCTCCCGATGAAAGGTCACAACCCTATCGAGCAGGTAGACACAGAGCCGGGCGACGCCGGCCTCTTGGGTCACTATTCTCGGCCGCGTGTGTAGGGGCTCCGTCGCTGGCTCCGCAGTACGTCACCTTTAGCCGAACCGTTCTTGTTGCCCATAAGCACCGGCGTAGGCATTTCAAGCGCTCGGTCCGGTATCTGGTGCTGTTGTGTTCCTCCAGGACAGCATCATCGAAGGTGGCATATGGGCCGAATGGATTCCTGACGCTCTTGCTTCCAACCGCTATTGGTGCGGAAGACGATCTCCTCGTCCACGTGCACTCGGCCTCGGACCGGCTCTGTGCCGTCTTCGTGTTGATGGGCACTAATGATCTTGGTGTGGGAAGACCGCGTTGAGGACGTAGTCGCCCAGGCAAAGCGCCCTGTTGAAAGCGATCATTGAGCGATCAGGGAATGACCCGTTTTTGTGCAGAGCGTAATTCCGCGGCCGGCCGCGTTCGCAGCGGACAGCTCCGAGATGCGAAGGGAATACCACCAGCTCAAAGCGGCATCCTACGGCACAATTTGTGGACCTGGTCGGCACACAGCTCTCCTGATGGGGTCCTCCGCAAGGACTTTAATGGATGGAGTCCACCTCAACGCCGCTGGATACCCGGCAATGGGTTGAAATACTGCGCCCCTTGACGCGAAGGTAACTTCTGCATTGGAACTACGGCACCCGCAACGTTAATGAGCCCCGCGCAGACTACGGGAGGTGTTAGCTGATGAACTCCAAGGCGGCATCCACGAGTGTCGTCAGTAATGGCTGTCGCCTCGGATTTCGCTCCCTGTCCCCCGCCAATTTCATAGGCCGATAACAGCGATCTCGTCAAGCTATAGGCCGCGCCGGGGGAGAAGGGCCCTTCTGGCGTTCTAAAGGGACATCCTACGCCTCGTATTTCTTCGACAGTCCCGTCACGCTGCGAGCCCCTGGTGGCCTCCTGCCATGTTGAGCAGTAAATCCCATAGGGATGACTAGCCACGTCCGGCCTTAGGAGAAATCCGCTCATTTGAGCACCCCACTTTTACAATCTGAGCGTTTGGACCATACTTTTAGGAAAGCTCATATTGAGAGGTGGAACACACAGATGAGCACTCCTGAAATGAGCGGCATGACCGCCGTGATCGACGCAGCGCGTTCCTTTGTTTCCGACGAAGAAGCAGCGGTACGGGACATCGTCGATCAAATTGACGAGACTTTCGTCCACGTCGCGTCGCTGATTTTGAACTGCCCCGGAATGGTGGTCCTCACCGGAGCCGGAACGAGCGGATTCATCGCCGCCCGGAGCGCTCATCTTCTGTCAGTTACAGGCACTCCCGCTTACTTCCTCAACCCAACCAACGGCCTGCATGGGTCGATGGGCTCGCTGAGGCGGAACGATGTCATGATCGCTCTGTCCAAGGGCGGATCCTCAGGCGAGGTCAACGAGCTGGCCCTGAGGGCCTCGGCTGAAGGCGTAAAAGTTGTTGCTTTGACCTGCAACGCAGAATCACCTCTTGCGGCCGCCGCCGACATCGCAGTCACCTTCCGTACGTTCCCCTCTGCTGACCCGGGAAGCCTAATTGCCATGGGCAGCACCTTGGCACACAGTGCATGGCTTGATGCCTTGGCGGTCGTTCTTATGCGTGCCAGACAGTACCCCTGGGAGAAGGTCCACTACACCCATCCCGGCGGTGCGGTGGGGCAGATGTCGGCGCTTCCCGAAGCCGTGGCTCCCCTGGACATCCCTGTTATGCCGCTCACCGAGAAGTTGAGGAACTGACCGCATTCAAGGCCTTCCCCGGCACCGATTGCCCTTAGGCAGCTCTGCTCAGGGACTCGCCTTTCTGCTGCTCAGCCAGATCACCGGCTCCGAGCCCCGCACGGTGATCCCGCTACGAACCCAAAAACCTGCTGCGCCTTTTGCGCCTATCGCTTCACCCAATCTTCAGAACAGAGAGGTTCCCATGAACAAGCGACGCATCCCAGAAGAACTCGGGATACTCGGCGTCCTCATAGCTGTGGTCGTCGTGCTCAGCCTTCTGTCCCCGACATTCCGCACTTTTGATAATGCTCTGGTGCTCCTGGTGAACGGCACAGTTATTGCCTTCCTCGCGCTTGGGCAGACCTTCGTCCTGTTGACCGGCGGAATTGACCTTTCTACGGGCGCCAACGTGGCCATGACAGGTGTGCTCACAGCACTACTGATGCAATCTGGGCTCTCATGGCCGGTTGCTGCGCTTCTCGGCCTCGCGGTCGGAACAACACTCGGAGTCGTAAATGGCCTCCTCGTTCATTACCTGAAAATCCCTGCCTTCATCGCGACGTTCTCAACGCAGGGCGTCGCCCTGGCAATTCCGCTCATCGCTACCGGAGCCAATTCCGTCTCCGTGGTCGACGTCGGATTTTCGTGGATCGGACAGGGCAGAATCGCCGGCATTCCGCTTCCCGTCGTCCTGCTGATCATCACCGCGGTCGTGGCAGGTTGCTACCTTCGACTGACTCGCCCCGGTGTACACATCTATGCCATGGGCGGAAACAAGGCCGCAGCCCGCCTGGCGGGGGTAAATATCCCCCGCACCACCATTCTCGTGTACGCCGTAAGTGGTTTCTGCGCAGGGATGGGCGGCATCATTGCCACGTCACGTCTGATGGTCGGTTTCCCCGCGACGGGTACCGGCAACGAGCTCTTCTACTCGATCGCCGCGGCGGTCGTTGGAGGGATCTCCCTTTTTGGCGGAGTGGGCACTGTCCTGGGCGCGATGATCGGTGCCGTTCTCATCGCCGTTGTCAGCAACGGAATGAATGTCCTCAACGTCCAAAGCTACTGGCAGTCCCTGGTCATCGGCCTGATCATCCTGGCGGGCGTCTCCTTCGACACCTACCGACGGGGCCGGGCACGCAAACCGTCCCAGTCACAGGGCACCAAAGGCACGCCAACAACCAGCGGGCCACGCCCCGCCTCCGGTCCTTCGGGCCCAACCATTTCCTCTACTTCGAACGCACCCCTCGCAAAACCCTGATATTCCCTCCATCTCGAAAGGTAAGACCGATGACTATCAAGTTCACTCCCCTTGCAGCAGTCGCACTGCTGGCGCTGAGCCTGACAAGCTGCTCGAACACAGCCACGGAAACGAGTCCTGGCGGCTCCGGAACGCCGGCGGCGCTGCCGGCATCATGTACCGGTGAAAAGCCGACCATCGGCGTCGCGCTGCCCAACACCGTCAACCCTTACTACGTGTCCATGAAGAAGAGCTTCGAAGACCATGGCAAGGAACTTGGCTACGACGTCAAAGTAGCCATCGCGAACGACAACGACTCCAACCAATTGGCCCAGATCGATTCCTTCGTCCAGCAGGGCGTCTGCGCGGTAGCGCTCAACGCCGTCAACTCCGGCCCCGGCGCAGCCAGTGTTGCGAAACTGAATGCCGCAAAGATTCCCGTGTTCACCGTCAACGTGATCATCTCGGACCAGGACCTGAAAACCCAGAACGCCTCCTACGTCCAGTACGTCGGTGCAGACCAGGTAGCCGGCGGAAAGCAGATGGGTGAGCAGGCACTCAAAGACCTCGGCAAGGACGCCACAATCGTCGCGGGGATCATCGGCAACCCCGACCAGATCCCCACCAACCAGCGCGATGAAGGCTTCACCACGGCGCTCAAAGCCAATCCGAATGCCAAAGTCACCAACACGGTCAACGGAAAAATCGACCCAAGCGTCAGCCTTCAGGTCACCGGCGACCTCCTGCAGGGCAACCCTGACCTGAACGTCATCTTCGCCGATGCCGGCCCTCACGCAGTCGGCGCCCTGCAGGCGATCTCCCAGCAGAACAAGACGGACAAGGTAAAGGTCTACGCGTTCTGCGCAGCCGACACCCCGCTCAAGGACAACTACGCAGCCTGCGCCGCTCAGGAACCGGCCGAATACGCCAAGATCACACTCGACAACATGAAGGCCTTCCTTGGCGGAGAAAAAGTTGAGAAGGAAGTTCTGCAGCCTCTGAAGGTCTTCGTCAACGGCCAGACCCCAGGCCCCGGCGAAGTCGGCTAAGACACCTGATCCCGGGCGAACACGAAAAAGAAAGAAGAACAACCATGTCTGATGCGTCAGGACTTGTTGTCACCGACATCTCCAAGACCTACGGCGCCACGCGGGCGCTGAGCAACGTCAGCCTGCGTGTCCGCCCGGGCGAAGTTGTGGCTCTCATCGGCCACAACGGAGCCGGAAAATCCACCCTGCTCCGTTCGCTGTCCGGGGCTGAAGTCCCGGACAGCGGAACCATCAGTGTTGACGGAGATGCCTCCGGCTTCACCTCGCCCAAGGATGCAACGGATAGCGGCATCGCCTGCGTCTACCAGGAACTGAGCCTGATTGATCAGTTGAGCGTTGCAGAGAATGTGTTTCTGGGCCAGGAACGGAAATCCGGCGCCCTCCTGAACCGCAAAGAGATGCAGCGCATCGCCGATGACCTGTGCCGCGAGTACGGTATCCCTGCAAGGGCAACCGACACCGTGGGCGACCTTTCGGTGGCGCAGCGCCAACTGTTGGAAGTGGCCCGCGCCATCCACCACGAGGCCAAATATTTGCTCTTGGACGAGCCCACAACGGCGTTGGAAGAACAGCAGGTGCACGATCTCCTGGCCATCATCCGGCGCCTGACCCAGGAAAAGGGGGTTGGTGTCCTGCTGGTCGACCACAAACTCGACGAGGTTTTCGCCGTAGCCAACCGGATCGTCGGACTCTCCAACGGCCGAATCGTTTTGGACGGCGACGCCAAGGACGTCGACAGGCAGACTGTCGTCGACGCCATCATCGGCGACCATGAGATAGCCGTCGAGGATCTGGTCGGGGACGGGACCCATCCGGAGGACCTTAAGGAAGTAGACGAAGAGGATCTCCGGGAAACCTTCGGCGCTCCTGTGCTCGAAGCGGTCGCCGTCGGCGGCAATGGACTCTCCGGGGTAAACCTCAAAGTCCATGAAGGCGAAATCCTCGGCATCTATGGGCTGATAGGCTCCGGCCGGTCCAGGTTCCTGCGCACGGTGTATGGCGCAGAGCCCCTGACAGAGGGCGAATTGTTCTTCGGTGGGCAGAAGTACAATCCCCGGCGCCCGGGAGATGCCATCAAGGCCGGCGTGGCCTTTGTCTCGGAAGAACGGAAATCAGACGGGTTCATTCCGCAGTTGTCCTCCGTCGACAACGCTGTGCTTCCCATCCTGGGACGCCACATGCGGGCCGGGTTGCTGAACTGGAAGAAATTGCGCGGCAGCGCCGATGACGTGCTGTCGCAGATGTCGATCCGCGGTGACATTTCCTCGCCTATCACCGCACTCTCAGGCGGCAACCAACAGAAAGCCTTGTTCGCCAGGGCGATGTTGCAGGCGCCGCGCCTGCTGTTGCTCGATGAGCCCACCAAAGGCGTCGATATTGGAGCAAAGCAGGAGATCTACAGCATCATTCGCCGTCTCGCACGTGAAAAGAACGTCGCGGTCATCGTCGTTTCCAGCGAAGAAGAGGAGCTGACAAGCCTGGCCAACACCGTCTGTGTCTTCCGCAAGGGAAGCTGCGACGGCACTGTGTTCGCGAAAGAGGCGGTAAGCCCTGCACAGCTGCGCGAGCTTGCCTGGGATGACCCAGCAGAACTGCGGGCGTAAGCGCCGGTTCTGGCAGGACCGGCTGTTGGGGGCGGAAGCCGGTGGCGTGAATCCTCACGAAGCCCTTCTCCCCCAAGAGCCTGTCCGGTCCCGGGCAAAGCCGGGGGCATCCCAGCCGCCACCAATGAACGAAGGCCCCCGTACATGACGAACGCCCCAATTCGCTTCTACGCCGACAGTGCCGACACAGACGCCGTTGCTCCTCTCCTGGACGAATTCCTCGTCCACGGGGTCACAACCAACCCCACGATCCTCAGGGCATCCAATCGCACGGTGGATGACATCCAAGAACTCCACGCCCGATGGACTGACGCCGGGGCCAGGGAGGTCTTTTTCCAGACATGGGGAACCACCACAGCACAGTTGCTCTCGAATGCGCACCGCATTTTGGACCTGGGCGGGAACATCGTGGTCAAAGTTCCGGCAACCCCAACAGCGTTTCCCGTTGCAGCCCGTTTGGCCCGGAACGGGGCGCCGGTCCTCATCACCGCCGTTTACAGTGCAGCCCAGGCCGTCGCCGCGGCGGCTATTGGCGCCCGTTACATAGCTCCCTATCTGGGCAGGCTTCAGGACGCCGGCAGTGACGGGCTCTCCCTCATCGGGCAGATGCACACGCTCACGGCCGGCACTGAAACACAGGTTCTCGCAGCAAGCCTGCGCTCAAGGGCAGCCATTGTTGGACTGGCCGAACGAGGCATCCGCCTGTTCACCGCCTCCCCCAAGGTGCTCTGGAGCATGGTCCAAGATGATGAATCCGACCGGTCTGCTGCACAATTTGAGGCTGCCGCTTCCGGTTCTCCATGAGACCGCACGTGCAAGAAACTAACACCTCTCCTGTGTGCTGCCAGTTGGAACGGCGTTAGTTTCCTTTCAACAGCTCACGCGCCAGTGACGCGTCCGTAACCACTGAATCGATGAGGCGTGCCGCAATTGCGGCGCGCATTGCACGGGCTTTTGACGCACCACCTCCGACGCAGATGACTTCAGGGATTTTTCTGAGGGTTTCGGCGCGAATGGCGATGGTCCGGTCGTCGATGGTCTCGATGGTCTTGCCGTCTTCGGCGATAAGCGTGGCGGCTACTTCGCCCACGACGCCCTGCGACAGGAGCTTATCGACATATCCCAGCTCCCGGACTGCGTCGTACAGCTGGGAGTTCGGCGGGTCCCAGCTACCCACCGCGACGACGCCCTTGGTGACCCGCTGGAACTGAGATGTCGCCTCGCGGATGAGCGGGTCATGCATAAGCGCCCGCGCGGTTGCGGGGTCGCGCACCACCAACGGGGCAAAGATGGGCCACATACGGCCGCCGGCAATGCGTTGAGCCCGGCGCAGGATCTCGACGCCGTGCTCGGTGGCTTGGCCTGCCACACCACCGAGGGCGACTACGTCGCAGCGGGCAAGTGACTCCAGGAAACCCGCAACCGCATATACCGTCCGGCCAGATGTGAAACCCACAACGTCGCCTTCTTCAACAATCTCGGTCAGGAGCTGAGCGGCGGCCTTGCCCACATATTCGCGGGCAATGCCATCGCTGTCGCCGGGAGCTGCAACGACAAGGGCACGGCGGAGGCCAAAACGCTTTTGAAGGTCCACCGAGAGGTCCGGGTCAACAAGGTCCCCGGCACTGATTTCAAACTTAATGATCCCCTGGTCTTTCGCGCGTTCGAGCATCCTTGCGATCTTGAACCTGGACACCCCTATCTCGTCGGCGATCTCAGATCGAGTGGCGTCGTCACGGTAGTAGCGGCGCGCCACGTAGGCCATCCTGAGGCGCTCTTCAGGTCCCGTCAATTTGACACCATCCCCTTCATATTCCGGCTCCCAGCCTACCATTAGTACGCTCATTTGAGCGTACTAATTGCCCATCTGTTGCCTTTTGAACTAGCGCGGCAAGCCCTGACTCGACCCCGCTTACGAAGGGTGCTCATTTGAGCGCCTGTATTGCCCCTTTGTTGAGAGCTTCGTTACAGTCGAGGCAGCAGAAAAACGGACAAAGACCGCGCCTCACGCTGGAAGGAACAAGTATGATCAGCGCAGCAACGAGGGGTATGAGCACTGCAAACTTCCCCATTGAGGTGCAATGTTCCGAACACGCCGAGGTGATTGGGCATTGCGGAAACGCTCAGCGGTGCACTTGGTCGCAGGTGGTTGCTTCGCCTTTTTTGCAGGCCGTCCACCTGAGAGGCGAAGCAGGCAACACCGGTCCCATGGCAAGTGCAGGCGGAATCGAAGACGGTCCAAACGCGGTGAAAAGAAGCCACTTCATCAGCACCTCTCTCAAATCGGCGCCGCTTGGCCCTCCTCACGCCGTACCTTCGCTCGAGGAGCGCAAGGACAAGTCAGGTCCAAGACGCTCACCGTCCGAGGCAACGGCCAAAACGTCCCCGGTTCACTAACGAAACCAGAACCGCCGGCAGCGTCCCCGGTGCATCCCTTCCGGAAACAAAGAAGCACACGAACGTTCACTGCATCCACCGATTCCGTGGCCAACCAAGCCCCTCCGACTACCAGATTGGTACCCCATGACCACCTCGAGCACCACGACCAATACGATCGTGGAGGCTGCCCGGGCTGCAATACGCCGGGAAGCACAAGCGGTCGAAGGACTCAGCGCCCAGATCGACCAGACCTTCGCCGAGATCGTTCAGCAAATCCTCGACCTCGACGGCAAAATCATTACCACCGGAACCGGCACCTCCGGGATTATGGCTGAACGGCTCGCCCATCTCCTCGCCGTCTCCGGAACACCCGCCTTCTACCTTCCCTGCCTCGACGCCCTCCACGGAGGCATGGGAGCGATCACCGACGGCGACCTCGTGCTGGCCTTGTCCAAAGGGGGCCAGTCCACAGAACTTATCGAGCTGGTCAGCAGACTCGGTGAACGCCGCATCCCGGTTGTAGCCGTGACAGAGCGCCCTGACTCACCGTTCGCCAGGGCTGCTCAGCGTGTTGCCGTAGTGAAGACCGAACCAGCTGAGGCTGATCCGGGTGGCTTGATCGCCATGGGCTCCACCCTCGTCGCGGGCGCCTGGGGTGACGCGCTGGCCACCGTCCTCATGGCCCTGCGCGGACACACCTGGGAGGAAGTCATCCACATCCACCCCGGAGGACTCGTCGGTCAGCAGACAGAGCTTCCCCCTGAAGTCGAACTCTAGGATCACCTCATGAGCACAACACTGCTGGTCGCTGGAGTGGATTCCTCAACACAGTCCTGCAAAGTCCAGCTGCGCAACGCCGAAACTGGCGCCCTCGCCGCCACCGGTACCGCACCCCACACACCAACCTTCCCCCCGCTCAGCGAGCAGGATCCGGCAGAGTGGTGGACGGCATTCACGCTCGCGTTCCGGCAGGCCCTCGCCCAGGCCGCAGCATCGGGCTGCCAAGTTGTTGGGATCTCCGTCGCCGGACAGTGCCATGGTCTCGTACCACTGGATGAAGCGGACCGGATCATTAGGCCGGCAAAACTGTGGAATGACACAACCTCTACTCCGCAGCTCATCAAACTGCGGGCACAAGTTGGCGATGAGGCCTTCATCCGCGCCGTTGGGTCCCTGCCCACCGCTGCCTTCACAATTTCGAAGCTGGCCTGGTTGGCCGAGCACGAACCAGTCAACTTCAACAAGCTGCGCCATGTCCTCCTGCCCCATGACTATCTGACCTTCCGGCTCACCGGAGAGTACGTGACCGACCGCTCCGAGGCCTCCGGCACGGGTTACTTCGACGCGGCAAAGAAGCGCTATCTTCCCGAGTTTCTCCGCCACATCGATGACCGGGATTGGGAAACCATGCTCCCGACAGTGCTCGGCCCGGACGAGGCTGCGGGAGAAGTCTGTCCACAGGCCCTGGAGGAACTGGGGCTAACCGGACGGATCGTGGTTGGCGCAGGAGGCGGCGACCAGCACGCTGCGGCACTGGGCCTAGGCGTTCAGCATGGGGACCTCGTCTACTCCTTCGGCACGTCCGGCGTCGTCTCGACTGTCCACCCCACGGCCGTCCACGACCTCGAAGGCACAGTTGACGGGGTTGCCGACATGACGGACGAATACATGCCGCTGGTCTCCACCCTGAACGCTGCCAAAGTCACCGACACTTTCGCCCGGATACTCGGAGCGAGCCGCGACGACATGACAAAACTGGCCCTTAACGCCCCCGACACAGAAGGACCCTCACTGGCGGCATTCCTCGACGGTGAGCGGACACCAAATAGGCCCGCATCATCGGGAATCATGGCTGGCATCACCACTGCCACCACGCGGGAAGAGTTCGCCCGTGCCGCCTACGAGGGCGTGATTTTTGGCCTCTATCGGGGCCAGCAGAGCCTGGAGGGGGTCGGTGTGAACTTGACGGGACGAATCCTTGCCGTAGGCGGGGGCGCCCGCTCCGCCGCCTACACCCAACTCCTTTCCGACATCACGCGGCGGCCCATACTCGTCCCCGACGAGGATGAAGCCACCGCGCGCGGAGCGGCCGTCCAGGCAGCCGCTGTCGCCGCGCGGAGGAGCGTGGCCGATGTCCGGGACGAGTGGACCCCCAGAGCCACTGTCGTCGCCGAACCCCGCGCCCGCACCCGGAAAGCCGCCTTCGCAAGCTACTGCCGGGCCGCGGACATGACACAGCTGGACGGCCAACAATGACAGACGCATCCCAGCCCAACCTGTCACAGCCGCGCGAGTCCCAGTCTCCCGTCCTGGGCCTTGCCATCTGGGCCAGGAATTTCGCACCCGGAACGATCAGCGGAAGCGTCTACGCCGTGCCGGCGGCCAACCGGCTACAGGCTGCCCGGCTGCTTACCGACCGCGGGCACCGCGTGCACGTGGACCTCATCATCAACCAAGAGGGAACCCATACCGGTGTCACCCCCGATGAACTCCTGCTCATGCATCGGGCTGTCCCAGAAGCACGGTTCGAAGTCCACCTGATCCTCCCAGCAATAAGAATGATCGACTCGGTAAAGTCAGCGGCGGAGACTGCTATTCGGGCCGCCGGGGAGGTCAAAGCGGAATTCTTTGCCCTGGCTCCGAGAGTGCTACAAGACTTCGCCGACGCCTTGGAAGACCTTCGCACGAAGGAGGTACCCATCTGGGCCGAAGTCTCGATTGGCGACGACCTGACCGGCCTTCGCCGGGCCGACGGCGCGCTCGTGATGCTCATTGAATCCGGCACCAGAAATGCAGCAGACCCGTCCCAACTACGAAAGGTAGCCCGCCTCGCGGGCACAACACCGGTGGCAATCGACGGCGGTGTCACGGCGGCCGTGGCGGCCGAAGGCTTGCAGCTGGGAGCGGACGTTATTGTCTCGGGCCGTGCACTGTTCGAAAACGCCGGCTGACAGCAACGCCGCTCGCTTGCCAGCCCGCCCTCCTGGTACCGGGCAACCGCGAACCAGCTTGCTGACGGTGGCCGATAACGGATATCTTGTGCAGGTGGGGGAGTGTGCCGACGATTGGTTCCTCCGCGGCGGATTTCCCGGTAGCCGGCCGTCATGTCTCCGCCAGTGTCAGCGGGGACGCAGTGGCGGAGGTGCAGGAACGATCTTTACAGACTTTGAGGACGGGACAGCGCCAACAAACCTCGTTAGGTCGGCCAGAGCAAAGGCTTGGCGCCCTGAAAGGCGGGGTCCCTCCGGCCAGTTCTTCGCGCCGGCCTTGTCAAAGAATCCCAAGGCCGTGGCCTCGGCGCGCGAGCTGAATCGGGGCTCGTAGAGCACGCCCTCGAAGCTTGCCTCGTGGAAGGCAACGGCCCAACGCCCTGTCTTCTCATAGCTGCCCGTCATTGAGCCCAGTTCCCGGATCGCTCCAAAGTCCGCTGCCGCTTCATCCCCGGTATCAGCTACTTCGATGGCATGCGGCATTCGCAGCTCTGCCACCTCCATGCCATGCATTAGCTGTGGTGGCAGGAGCGAGGCGACCCCGAAGACGAGCCCGAGGCGTTCCCGGATTGCGGCCTTCATATCGGTCGCAACATAACAAGTGCCCATTGGCTTAGGCAGGTCGAGACGGCCTCCTCCGGAGGCAAACCACCAAGCGCCAGTGGGATGCGGGTTTGAGGCCTTCACGGCCCGCCAAAGCACTCGGTCAGATTCGATCCGCTGCCGGGGGAAGCCTGCAAGGTCAGCGGGCGGCTCCGGGAGCGCGGAGTCCTCCCGGCTCATGCTGCCCAGGCAGCCGCGTCATGCCGGGCGAGTTCGATGACCGGTGCGGGGTCGCGCCGGTCCTTCAGCCACTCCACGGCGGTACCGTCGAACTCCTCGACCGGAGTGGTCAGCCACCCTGCGATGGTCCAGCCGTCGGCAGTTCCCTGTTTCAGCGCAGCGAGCACCTCCGGCAGCCCATGCAGGAGCTTGCCACTGTCCGTGAACTGCCACACCGGGTACAGCCGGACCCGGTCTGAGGTCACGCAAGCCAGCAGCTTGCCCGCCGTGATTCGCTTTTCGAGTGCTTGCCGAGTTACCGCCAACCAGCTTGTCAGGCCCGCCGTATCGTAAAAGGGCCCGACCTGGTTCGCGAGCCCGTTGGACTCGACGTTGCGGGGGACTACACGGAGCATCGACTGCACGAGCCGAGAGACATCAACCCTGGAAAGGTCAACGTCAGGGCTGCGTCGGAGCTCAGCAGCAAGCCTGGCTGTCACCGTGCTAACCGGATCGGCTACCACATGAGGAGCGTGCACCGGGAGGCGACTGGTGGGCATACTAGCGCCGCTAGAAGGAGGTTGTTCAGCCGCCTCGAGTTTAATCATTCGCCAGCCTGGGCTATTCCGGAGATGCCCACGTTTCTGCCGGTAAATTCGAAGCTTGTGGTGCCTTGCAGGGCGAGCTGTCCCCACGATGTACTTTTGGAGAACCTCTCGCACTTCGGCTTCACTGACATCGGGAGACTTACGTTGCCGTTGATCTATCTGGGAAACCTCAGATAGGGCTTGCGCCACGTACGTTACAAGCACGGCTAAGTCAGGCGTGGGACCCTGGTGGCGAAGGGCAGGATCCTGATCTTTCTCTTGGACATTCTGGCTTCCCAAAACGTCCTTCCGATTCACCACACACCCCTCCTTTACCGTCAACCAAGACAACCATGCTAAGCGCCGACGTCAACCAAGACAACTAGGTAGAGGTGTTACCGAGAGAAGTTCAGCGCGGAGATGAAGGTATCGAGGCGTCTGGACGGCGGACAGTAGAAGCGACCTGATCACAATCTATGTGACCGCAATGACGCTGGTGACCTGAAGGTTTACAGCCACCTGACCCCTGTGGCATGAGGTTGACGTGAGCGCCTCCCGTTTCGTCATCCGAGAATGCCAGAAAGACATAAAGACTGAAAGTCTTGCGGCGAATCCCGGCCGGAACCCAGATGCTTCAGAGGCTTCTCCCCCGCCAATTCCAAATCGCCGATAATTGTGATTCCGTCAACCTGCTGGCTCGGACATAAGTGCTTCACGGCAGGTCGAAGGGGAGTGATTTGTAGGCGGTGTCTTTGTTCATGTTCCAGCCGGCGACGATTCCTGAGCCGATCATTTGGTCGCTGAGGCGGGCGAGGCGGGGTCGGTGTCGAGGGCGAGTTGGAGGAATTGGTGTGCTTTGCTGCCTCTGCCTTCCCACCAGTTGATGTAGCCGATGGCCGTGAGGACCGGTGCTGCGTGTTCGGCGCTGGTACGGGTGTAGGCGTGCAGGAGTAGTTGTTGTGCCCATTCGATGCGTGACCACTTCGGGGCCTGGTCGGTTTGGGCGAACAGGATCTGCTGCATGGGTTCGTCGACTCCTGGGATGTCTGCGATGAGCCGGTCCCGGATCGCCGGGAACTGCAGGTTTGCGACTAGGGCGTGGCAGTCGTCATCGCTGGGGAAGATGTTGGAGTCGAGCATCTTGGCCCTGAACTTCCGGCCTTGCTGGAGTGCGGTGTCGGTGGGTTGGGATGCGATGGTGTCGATGTGGTGTTCGACGTCGGTCGCTTTGGCTGCTTCCCGGCTGGTGGCTGGGAGGGTGATGCGGTCGGTGGGTTCGATGAAGCTGCCGCGGTAGATGAATTCGGCGTTGATCGCGCTGGTCTGGGTGGAGCTGACTGGCAGGGCGAGACTGGTGCCGGGTTCGCCGTCGTAGGGGGAGAAGGTTTCGTCGCCGACGAAAAGTCCGTCGCGGATGGTGATGCCCTGTTCGGCGAGGACCCCGGTTAGCGCGGCGATGGTGCCGGCGTGGGGTCTGGCTTGTCCGGGGCGAGTGGTTTCGCTGGTGTATACGGCGAAGAGGATGGAGGTGGCGGTGGTGTCGCTGGTGAGGTAGTGGGCGACGGTGTGTGCGTAGGGGAGTTCCTGGCCGGGTTGGCGGGGGAGGTCGATGCGCAGGGTCGCGCCGATGCTGTTCTCGTTCAGGGTGATGCAGACGAGGCTTTCCTGTGGCCAGAAGCCCAGGGTGTGGCCGATGAAGCTGAGGACATCTGATGGTGTTGTGATTGTGAGCTTTTCCATGATCCCGTGTTTCCCTTCACCCTTGTGCTTGCCGCCAGGGTGACAAATTGTGCCGCAAAAAGACCGCCATTTACCACCGAAAGTCACAAAATGCCGAAAAACGGCCGCCCTTACTGTAGTCAAAACTGGTTGCCGAAAAGAAAAGCAGTCAAAAGGTTAATGGGAGGGTTTTTGACGTATCCGGGAACGTTGTCGGCTATGCAAGGGTCAGTACTCGTGGCCAATCGCTCGATTCACAGGTGGACGCGTTGGTAGCGGCAGGAGCAGTCCGCGCCCGGTGCTACCCAGACACGGCTACGGTGGAAGGACTGCCTGGACTATCTTCAGCCGGGCAACGTGCTTTTGGTCGCAGACCTGACTAGGCCGTAGTACCTCCGACCTTCCTGACATCGTTACAGTGCTGGGTCAGCGGGGGATAGGCTTCCGTTCTCTGGCTGAACCCTGGTTGGACACGAGCAGCGCCCACGGCAAACTCATCTTTGACATGTTCGCTTCCCTGGGAGAATACGAACGATCACGGCTGTCGGAAAGAACCAAGGCTGGGCTGGTCGCAGCGAAAGCGCGAGGCCGGCTCGGCGGCCGCCCGCGGTCCATGACGCCAGGAAAACTGGAAACGGCGCGGCAGCTGCGCAGCGAAGGAAAGACTTTGAAGGAAACGGCTGAGCGGCTGAGCGTCAGCGTTTCATCACTGACTCGGCTCTTAGCAGGAGCGACGTCCCAGAGGTCGCGTCGGAAGCTGCCTAGCACGCCCTTGTTTTTGAGATAGCTTGCTGGGCATCGGTTCACAGAGGTGTCGTGTAGATCTTGTCGCATCTGGCCTTCTGCAGAGTGTCGCGCTGCAAGTCCAGGTTATACGCCCGGGTGGAACCCGGCGTAGCCGATGCGGTGCGAAGTCAGGGGTTTTCATCTTCCCAAACTCCGGTCGGGGTGTTAGTTCGACTGTAAAGATTCGAGAATTATTTGTGAGAACCGCGACGGGTGTGCAGCTTTTCGTCATGGAGACCAATTTCCGCGCCCGGACCTCGCGCCACTTCCATGAACCGCCGGCACCGGGATTCTCGATACGCCGTTTTCTCGGAATCCTTTGTTTTTGAGAACCAGCCAGATACGTAGCTGCTGGGCAGGGGCCCGCGATCGGCTTTCCAAACAGGGACCCTCTCTAGGCCCGCTTCCCGTGGACTGTAAGTCTTTACACGGTTGCTCTGTGAGCGGCTGGCAGTCTGGTGCTGTGACTCGGCTGACGTGTGACCCACCCGTGGATTTGCCTTCGAATAAAGCTGTGCGGAGTGCGCTTTCTTGGATCTGTCCGCCCTAGCCGGGTCCGGCATGGTTCTGTCTACTGCGCTGGCCTGATTAGAAGCATGCCCACTCAAACCCGGGTGTGGCCCATTACAGTCCTGCCACGCCGTAAACCCCTTCGAAGGAGGAAACAGGTGATCATTCGAGAGCACTTCGGCTTCGTTGTCGGCATTGATACTCACGCTAAAACCCACACACTCGCAATCATTAACACGGCAGACGGCCGGGAGATCGCAAACGAATCATTCCCGGCCACCGTCTCGGGCGGAAACCGCGCTCTATTTTGGATTCGTCGCCATACCGGCACAACCGCTGAGACGGTACTGCTCTCCATGGAGGGAACCGGATCGTACGGAGCAAAACTCAGGCAACAAGCAGTAGAAACAGGCTTCCAAGTAACTGAAGCTCCAATTCCCAACCAACGCCTTGGTAGGTACCAGGGCAAGTCAGATTCCCTTGACGCGACCCGAGCAGCACAAGCCGCACTAAGCATTCCCTTAGACCGCCTGAGCGAACCCCGATCCGGCCAGAACCACATGGCCCTACGGATCCTCTCCAATGCACGCCGCTCAATGGCTCGCGAACGCACTGCAGCCATCAACGCACTCACCGCCCTCCTGCGAGTCATCGACCTTGGCGTTGACGCACGCAAACCCTTGACCACCACTCAGATCAACACCATCGCTGCATGGAGGGAACGGGACGAGGAATTCGGAACTCAAACCTGTCGCCGCGAAGCCGTCAGATTAGCGAAGCAAATTCTGACCCTGCAAGAACAGATGGCCAAGAACCACTCTGAACTCGAGACGCTTGTGCAGCAGGTTCAGCCGGCCCTTCTAAATATCTACGGCATCGTACTCGCCGCAATCATCCTCACCGCCTGGTCACACACCGGAAGAGTGCGCTCCGAAGCCGCGTTCGCTGCTTTGGCCGGCACCTGCCCGGTCCCAGCCTCATCCGGCAGTACCACCAGATTGCGCCTCAACGCGGCGGCGACCGCCAACTCAACAAGGCCATCTACACGATCGCCCTCATCAGAATCAACAGAGACCCCGCAACCAGAGACTACGTCGCCAAACGAACAAGCCAAGGCCGCACCAAAAAGGAGATCATCCGCAGCCTCAAGCGATACATCACCCGCCAGATCTACCGAACGCTGAACCAAGCCTGCCGAGCACCGGCAGGCTAACTGGGACCTTCGCCCTCATTGCGCCTTGGGCGGTGTGGCCTCTTCTTCGCTGAGTCGCTGACTCCGCTATCGGCTTGCCCAGTAGCCGCACGACGCGGCCTCCCAGTAATGATCCCGGCTGAAGCCAGGGAACTGCACGCCCAGTCTGGTTGGCGCGTCCGTTTCGGACAGGTCGCATTGCCAACCAGCTGCCAACAGTGCGTCCGCCGCCACAATGGCCTCCTCGATCGCCTCCCGGCTATACATGTCGCCCAGCGCCTTGTGGACGTCAATTGGCCCCAGGCGATCTCCCGCGCCAAGAGGTCGGTCAGTAAAGTGACGGAGCATGAATACGGCATCGTAGAGTTGCTGGTTTCGAGCCTTGTCAACATAAGACTCACGGCGTTCGAGGTCCGCTTGCCGCTGAGCTTTTGCCGTTACGATACCTTCCTCTATTGCGGCACGATACTGCGCATCTCGAAAACCAGGAACGGTATTCCTGACACGTGCAAGGACCTTTTCGAACTCTTCTCCGTCAAGGAGTCGCATGGCATGAAAGGCCGCCGCGCCCTTAAGACGGGAAGCAAGCTGCTCTTTGGCTTCCCGGGGCTTTCGGCGCCATAAGAATGGCTTCATCTCGGTCCTCCACCTTACCGATGCACCGAACGTAGCACCCGTATGCTCGATATTAGCCACATCATTGTGATACCTGCGTGCCTATTGACAGCTATAGAAGCATCCGAGGCGAAAGGAGCTATCTCTCATGAATGCGGGGCTTCTTCGCCAGGATCTTGTCGGCAAGCGACGTTCCAGTCTCCCTGTTCTGCCTTCCGGAAGGCACCAGACGAATGACTGCGACGTAGGGTGTGTCCCACGAATCAATCTCGATGACCGACAGCGGGCGGCGACTTAGCGGCCTCTTCAGTGTTTCCATTCTTACTGAAATGACGTGCTCCCACGGCACCAACCCGAAATAAACAGGTTGCTTTCGCTGTCGGACCAATTGCAGGCCCCAGGCGTCTGCGACCAGATCGAGGATGAATCCTGCCCCCTTCGTCTTTGACGTAAGCGGACCTTTCTTGAGGAATCTTCCGAGTTCCCGCCCTGTCCAAAAGGTGTCGACGACCAGGGCTCCGGGATGGTTTAGCTGCAGCCACGTCTTGAATGTTCTCGCTTTGTAGAACACCCACCAAAGCCACAGCGGTGTGACAACCGCGATGATAAGCATGGCGACCCCCAGAACCTTGAGGCCGTCCGGGTAGCTAAGGGCTTCGTCGAGCTGAATCACCAATCTGACCAATAGCACTGCGATACCGACGAGCCCTATGGACGTACCCAATTGGCGCTTCTTGTTCATCAGTCATCCCCCAACTCCCCCCCACGCTGCCTTGCGCTACTGCCTACCGTACTTCTTGTGTGCTGTCCGCTGGCCCCGCCCACGGCCAGTGGGGCATCCTGCCGG
Organism: Arthrobacter sp. K4-10C; assembly: GCF_059090085.1. Lineage (NCBI taxonomy): Bacteria > Bacillati > Actinomycetota > Actinomycetes > Micrococcales > Micrococcaceae > Arthrobacter > Arthrobacter sp. K4-10C. The sequence continues at coordinate 222,112 of NZ_JBNHFI010000007.1, forward strand.
AGAAGATCTTCAGCCAGCGCATTTGGACATGCGAAGCCTCGGGGACGTTCTCTCTAGCTCCCCTCGATGAGATGAGATAGTTCGTCTAACGGGCCGTATCTGGCCCAGACCCCGGGCATTGGGAACAGATTAGAAGCTGGTATTGGTGCTGTCGGGAGCCTTTTCGGTACAGCTGGGGGAGAGGATTCCACGGCGATAGAGTGTAGCAACATAACTGGTAGCGGCCGGACTTACGGATTTGGGCTGACATCGTTTGATGCTTATGCAGGGCCGAGTTACGGATACGGGGCAGGGTGTTCAGTAATGTTTATGGGTTACTAAGCCGGGGAAGTGCATATGTCCGAGACGGCGCTGCTAGGTCTATTCCTGATCGTCGGTGGTTTTGCAATACTCGCGCTCGGTCGCATCATCGAGAACGGGTTAGAGAGAGGTTACGCCCGGAAGTACCCAGACAAGGATGTGAACCGGTATATGCGAGGCCAGATCCGTTACAAGCGCGTTTACGCCGGGGTAGTCATGTCCGTGGGTGCTGGCCTGCTCATATATGGCTTATTGGGCGGCAGGTTGCCGGGAGAATGAGTGCGCAAGTGCAGGCCTATGCTGTAGCAACCATGTGCATAATTTTCGGCGCGTGGATCATTGTGAAGAGGAATTGGTTCGCAGACACGTTAATGGACATCCTTCGTGGTTTTAAGACCGACCGCACATCTGAAGGACTCAAACGGTTCTGGGGTGTTGGCATGACCGTATTTGGGGTGGTCGTTATAGGCATCGGAATCGTGATAGTAGTGGCTGCTGCCTAGTACTCACGAGTTCATTGCTACTGCTCTTGCAATGGTCGTCGATTGCGGAATTCGCAGTCGACGATAACTAACTGCGTTGTCTCGATAACCAACAGCTATTCAAGACACTGCCTCCGCTCTATATAGCCCAGTTGGAGTGGCGTCTGGACAGGTGTCTTGATGTCTTGGAAAGTTGTCTCGCCGTGTTTTGTCTTAGATAGATGCCCGAGAGGGTTTTCTGAGGCACGATGCCTCCAAGCGAGGTCCGATCCGTATCGGCCACTGAGGTCCAAGGTCTGTCTACCCGACATGGGGTCCAGCAGCGACGCGGGTACCGTTTTGGTACCATAGGCGTATGGCTATGAATCTCCGTGTTCCTGAAGACCTCGATCGGCGGCTGGAGAAGTTGGCTGCCGAGGAACACACGTCCAAGTCCGCGCTTCTGTTGCAGGGGGCCGAGCTGGTTCTGCAGCGCCACGCGCGCCGGCGTGAAATCAGTGAGGGCCTCGATTTTGTTATGAGTCATGATGCTGAGTTGCTGAAGCGCCTTGAGGACGCGTGACAGCGTACCTGGGCATTGAGGATGTACTTCAGGTAGTTGATCGGTACAGCTTCCATATCCGTGATGTCGGGTTGTTGGCCTCAGCATTGGCCAGACCGGCTACGACTGTCATGGGCGCGGAAGCCTATCCCGAACTCGCGGTGAAGGCGGCAGCCTTGTTGGAGTCGGTCGCCCGGTTCCATCCACTCATTGATGGCAACAAACGGACGGCGTGGACGCTCATGGTGCTGCTGCTGTGGATCAACGGTTACCGGCATGACTTCACCACGGATGAAGGCTTCGACCTCGTCGTCGGAGTCGCCGCGGGCACTATCGACCTGCCGAACGCTGCCGCCGAGATTTCCAGGCATCTGGTGCCCCGGTAGTCCTCCAGCGCCCCGAAAGGGGGTGTGGACAATGTCCACACTTTTCGTCTCGTACTGGGCCAAACAGCTTCGGACTGGCTAGGATTCCGCATGTTTTCGCGGGTTCCCAGTGTTTACAAGGGCTGGAATGCAGTTCGAGTCCCACCTCGGGCACAGTAGATCCCCTCGTCAGAGGGGTTTTTGCTTTAACGTGTGTACAAAGCTTGTGGTCGCGTCCCTCTGACGCTAGTACGCGGGCTGTGGCCTGGCTGCCGCCGAGCCTTTCCAGGTGTGTGGGGTGGCGGGGTCAGGACCCTGGCTGGTGGGCCCTCCGCCCGCTGTGAGCTGGGGTCATGCGGTTCCTCGTTCCGGTTCTGTCGGGTTGGTCGTGGGTGGCCAACACCTGTTCATGTGTCGGGGAAGCGGGGACGACATGACTTCGGCGATCCCGCTAAAGGGCGCCCCGAGGAGGCGGTCTTAGGCGTGCCCGCGAGTGTCGCGTCCCGAGGTTTGTCCAGCCAAAGAGGGTGTGGACACTGTCCACACCTACGTCTGCCTTAAGGAACATGTACGTGCCCGACTCACACACCTGGCACGCTCGGACGCGTGATGTCAGGCTGGGGTGTCGTTCCGGCTGACAGGCTGCAAGTTTGACGGTGATAGGTGAAAGTTCTTGCGTCAGCGGGGCAGGAGCAGGCGGACTTGAGTCCTGATGTCTTGGACGACGTCGTCGACGCGAAGAGCGGGATCTGCACTCACTGCCATGCTGAGGAACATGATGGCCGAAGCGATGCGTGCGATTGTTGCGGCATCATCGGCACTGAAAAGTTCATTCCGGGCCAAGACGGCGGCGATAGCCTCCTCAGTTTGCGCGACGATGGAAAGGGCTTCACTGTGGTGGGGCTCCGTCGGGTCCCCGAAGACCATCTCGCGCAGGTAGGTGCGCCCGCTGTCGACCTGGACGCGGTTGCACTCCACGATCGGCCGCACGAGGGCCATCACTGCATCCAGTGCATCCGGGATGGTTTCAGCATTAGCCCGGCCCTGCTCCAGCGCTTTCGCGTAGTGCGTGTTCTGCACGAGCAGGAGGAGTTCTCCCTTGGTCTTTGCGTAAAGGAACAGGGTTCCGGTGCCGATATCGGCCTTGTCGGCGATTTGCTGAGTTGTGACATCCTCGACCCCATGTTCGGCGAACAGCTCACTAGCCGCGGCAGTGATGCGGTCCAGCTTCTCCTGCTTATTCCGCTCGCGTCGTCCGAGCGGCTGGGATGCGACGGGCATGAAGGTCCCTCCGGAACATAAACTGACTAGACTCAGTTACGACTATAACGACCGCGGAGATTCGAGGCACCCCAATCTTTCTACTTCTAGCAGTGGGAAGGCTGGACCGTGGTTCACGTAGTCCGACCTGTGTGTCATAAGCGCGTGCTGCCGAAGCCAGCGGAATGAGCTGGCGGGAAAGCTGCCGCACTGCTAGTGAAGAAGCTATCGCGACCACGGCATCGGCCAACTCTCAATGATGAGACATAGAAGTTCTGAACGTTCAGGTGGCGAGGAATTCGACGGCGGCCGGAACGAACTTCGCGTGGTACTGGAAGATGCCGCCGTGACCCGAGTCGGGGTAGATGATCAGTTCGGACCCCTTGATGCGCCGGTGCAAGTCCGTTGAGAGGAGGGATGGCACCATGCGGTCGTTGTCGCCGTTGGCGATGAGAGTGGGGTGCGTGAGTGTGGACAGGTCCGACGGGGCGGAACGGCCGAACGCCTGGATTGCCTTCAGCTGCGTTTGGAATGCGCGGGTGCTGATCGGTTTGTCACGGTCGACGGTGCGCTCCTGGAGGCGCTTGATGAACGCTTTCGCTGCTGATTTGCCTGTGGCGTTGCGGTTGAAGAAGAGGAACTCCTTGGGGTCGGACCTCGTCAGGGTTGCGCGGAGGATGTCCCAGTAGGTGGTGCCAACGACCTTGTCGATGCCTTTTCCTCCCCGCGGGCCGGTCCCGGTGAGCACGAGCTTGCGGACAAGGTCGGGATGCTTGAGGGCCAGGTCCTGGGCGATCATGCCGCCCAGGGAGAAGGAGAAAACATCGATTCTTTCGAACCCGAGGGCCTTGATGAAGGTGTAGGCGTCGTCGGCCATTGCCTCGATGCTATGGGAAACCTGCCCGGTGGAGGCGCCGACGCCGGGCTGGTCGAAGGTGACGACGTGGCGGTTTTCAGCAATGGGGTTGATGATGCGGGGATCCCAGTTATCCAATGTGGCGGCGAGGTGCACGAAAAAGACGACGGGGATGCCGCCCTTGGGGCCCAGCTCGCGGTATGCGTAGGTGGTGTCACCGGTGGTGAGGGTTTTGGTAGGTGCTTTGGCATATGAGGTAACGAGGGACTCGTGCGGGGTGCCGGTGTTGTCCATGGCGGTTTCTTCTCCTGCGTGGTTTGTGAGGTGGAAAGAGTGGCGGTTCAGCGGGTCAGGGTAACCACTGCTTTCCCGCGGATGCCGCCCCCGGCCAGGGACTGCAGCGCCTCTGGGGTCTGGTCGAAGCTGAAGACTCTTCCTACGGTGGGGCGCAACACGCCGTCGTCGACAAGGGTGCTGATCTGGCGCAGTTGGTCCCCGCTGGCGCGCATGAAAAGGAATTCATAGCTGACGGCGAGCTTCCTGGCCTGCCGCCGAATCTTGCTACTGACGAGAGCGATTGCCAGGCGGAGCACAGGATTCAGCCCGGCTTTGCGGGCAAACGCCGGATCCGGCGGGCCGGAAATCCCAATAGCTTTGCCGCCGGGCCGGAGGATGCGCAGTGACTTCTCGAGGTTCTCACCGCCGAGGCTGTCGAGCACGAGGTCGTACCCGTTCAGGAGCTGCACAAAGTCCTGGGTGCGGTAGTCGATCACGATGTCCGCTCCGAGGTCACGCACGAAGCCGGCGTTGGAGCCGCTGGCGGTGGTTGCAACGGTCGCGCCGAGGTACTTGGCGAGCTGGATAGCGATCGAGCCGACCCCGCCGGCGCCGGCGTGAATGAGGACCTTGTGCCCGGGTCGCACGTTGCCCTGCTCGACAAGGGCCTGCCATGCGGTGAGGGCCACGAGCGGCAGCGAGCCCGCTTCCTCCATGCTGGCCGATACCGGCTTCAGTGCAAGGTCTTCCTCGGCGACGGCGATGCGCTCGGCGAAGGTGCCGATGCGGTCCTGGTCCGGGCGGCCGTAGACCTCATCGCCGGGCTTAAACCCGCGCACCTTTGCCCCGACCTGGAGGACGGTACCGGCGACGTCGTTGCCGAGGATCAACTGGAGTTTGTAGGGCAGGATCTGCTTGAATTCGCCCAGCCGGATCTTCTCGTCCAGCTGGTTCAGGCCCGCCGCCTGCACCTGTACGAGCACATCGCGGTCCCCGACGATTGGCTCGGGGACGTCCGCCTCGCGCAGCGGCTCCCTGTACTTAGTGACTACGAACGCTCGCATGCCGTGATGCTCCTTCTGGGGTGGTGACTGATGATTGGTGCCGTTGGTGCAACGACGGGGGCGCCCTGCCGCGGCAGGTGCTTGGCACCGGCCTTCCTTGGATTGGTCAGACGAAACTATGACTGCAATCAATTATGAGTGTGCTCACGTATTTGTCAAGAGGAACCCTGATCGAGGGCGACAAAAGAAACCGCCGGTCGAGGCGCGGCTCCTTCGCCGTAGCCGACCTCAAAGTAGAAGGACTGTTTGCGGTGCATTGGCACCTGGCTCTGTCCCAGAGGACTATCCGAGAAGGGAAGAAGCCAGCCAATTAGTAAACGCCGGGCTGGATACTCCAGCCGGGCGTTTAGGTGATCTTCATTCTTGGCTACCTAACCACGTGTTTTGAGATGCCTCGTGTCTACAGTGTCGAGACCAGGTTCTTTTCTTGGAGTTTGGTCTTGGCCCGGCTGTGAGCCGCGGCCGCGTACTTTTCACGGTAGAGCGGAGGATCATTTCCTGCTGCTTCTGTAGTCCAGCAAGGAGCCGCTTGGCAGGTTGAGGTGTGGCCTAACTAGCACCCGGCTCAACGGGTCCGCTACCCGTGATAAACAAAGCTTTGAGCAGGGCTAGTCCTGGAAGGCTGTCGCGCAGGCATGACGTAAGTCCGTTCAGTGTTACCGCCCTTGAGATGGGTGGCGCTAATCCAACACATCGACTCAAGGTATTGATGAAGCCCAGGCCGCCGGCTCTCCGCTATCCCTGGCCTGGGGTGAGGTCATGCATCAGGAGCTTATTCCGCCTTCTGAAACTGGTGTTGCAGGCCCGGACTCGGATCCGGCCACGATGGCTATTGCTCCAGCCAGGAGCGCCGCATTCGCCCAGAAAATACCTCGCATTCCCAGTGGAGCGGCCACTGCCCCCAGAGCGAGGGGCAGGCATCATGTCTCGGTGCGGCCCGGTTGTAACTTTCAGGCCCTGGTCACCGCGTTGCCGGGCGCAGTCGCAGCGCCTGCAGACCGCCGTCGACGGCTATGGAGGTGCCCGTCGTGGAGCCGGACAACGGGCTCGCGAGGTAGGCAACGGCACCGGCCACCTCGTCTGCTGTTACCAGCCGCCCATGGGGCTGGCGGGCTTCAAGCGCGGCGCGCTCCACGGCAGGGTCCGGGGCCGCCTCCAGCAGGCGCGAGATCCACGGGGTGTCCGCCGTCCCGGAATTGACGCAATTCACCCTGATGCCCTCACGGAGGTGGTCCGCCGCCATGGCCTGGGTCAGCGACAGCACCGCACCCTTGGTGGCCGAGTATAGAGCCCGTTTCTGGAGACCGGCTGTGGCGGCCACCGAGCACATATTGACAATGGCGGCCGACGGCGACTCCCGCAGGGCAGGGAGTGCCGCCCTGCTGACGCGGACCATGCCCACAACATTGACGTCCCACACCCGGTGCCACTCGTCGTCGTCGTTGTCCTCCACCGTGCCCTGCGCGCCAATGCCGGCGTTGTTCACCACAATGTCCAGCCGGCCGAACTCCTTGAGGAGGGAGCCGACGGCGGCACGGACGGAGCCGTCATCGCTAACGTCGCAGGCGACCGGGAAGGCGCCCAATGCTGATGCCGGATGACGGGCAAAAACCGCGACGTGGGCGCCCAAGGCCTGAAACCTGCGGACGACCGCTTCTCCGATGCCGGATGACCCGCCAGTCACGATGGCCACCAGGCCCTGAAGTTCGTGCACGGGCTGCTCCGACCCGGCTTCACCCAAACGCCCGTTTTTCATGTTGAGTCTCCTACGATCCGCTGTCTCTTGACTTTCAGGTTTCCGCCCTACCTGGAAGACGCCTCCATGACGCTCATTTCGTTCCTCCTACTATGAAACCTAACGTCTTCCCGACGCGCGCCCATGCGGCCCGGGAAAAGAAAACTCCCCGCAAGGTCTTGAATGTGTGGCCACTCACATGATTTCGGCGCCGCGAGGTATGCAAGTCTGAAGACGCAGCTGTCACTCTGCCTTGCAACCGCACACAAGCAGTACATGAGCATCAATTCCAAGCCCCGCCAGCCAAAAGGTATCCCCGTCGGCGGCCAGTACCGGGAAAGAACCGACTTTTCATAGTCCCATCTCCGTTCGTACTCGCCGGTCCTGCTCGTGATCTCAAACGTCCCGAAACTGAATGTACGCCGGTCGTTGTGATCGGCACTGCCCCCGCTGCAGGGTAACGTCAGGACTGATCGGGCCCCACTCGGCAATTGTGTGCTTCCTAGAAATTTACCTCCGATGGCTCATAGGCCTTCTCCTCCCGAACTCACCACTCGGACTGCTGCCGGGAAGGGGACTGTCTGAATTCATCGTTCACCCACCAGGAAGACGACCGGGGGCGTAGAGATAGGCCCGGGGCAGGGGTTGAACGGGTCGTCCCTGGTCCATTCCAGGTCGTTCACCTGTTCGGCCAATAAGGAGCCGTCCTCGGCTAGAGCGTGCAAGGTGATTTGGGTTGGTACAGGTCCGAGGATGAAGGTAAAACTCCAGGTATTGTCTCCCTGCCTGCTGCCGATGTAGCGAGTGTCGGGGTAGGTCGGCGGCGGGATACGTGGACCCGGTGCGGGGGAGAAGCCTCCGCCGGGCAGCTGGACCCAGTCATCGGTGACGGCCACGGAAGGGGCAGGGACAGGTGCCGCAGTCGGTGCTGGCGCCGAGCAGCCCTCGTCGGTGCACAGCTGGACCTCGTCGATTGCCGTCGTATGACCCTCAACGATCACTTCGAGGCCGCTGACGTAGCCTATTGCCGGACACGCTCTGCTGCAGCCTGCGGCCGGCAGCGTGACCGCGATCAGCGCAGCGACTCCCAGGATCCCCCAACCCGTCTTCATGGCCCGAGTCTACGACTGCCTCCGGCCAGCCACACATAGGATGAGCCGGTGACCGAACCCATGAACCGCTTCCTGACGATCTCGCAGCGGCCGAAGAGCTGAATTTGAACCAAAACCAGATCCGTGAGTTGCTTAGCAGCGGGGAGCTTCGCGGGACCTAGGCAAGATAAACGGGGCCTGTGGCGCATCGGAACCGATGACATCGAGGACTTCATCGCCGAGGCATACCGGCGCACGGCTGCGCACATTGCCTCCCGCGGGCTCGCGGGCGAGGCGGAGCCGGACGGCGGGTAGCTTTGTTCTGTTCCGATTGCGCCTGAACGCCTGGAGTCTGAGGACAACGAATTGGGGGATTCATGATGGACAAAATAGTTACTCCAAGAAGGGGCAGGGCTGCCCCCGAGCGTAGTTCTCTGTTGTCCATCATCGCGCCATTGGCGGGCCCGTTCTTGTCATCCTCCTGACGGGTTAACTCACCATGCAGCTGCAGTTGTCCGAGATCCACGTCTTCTTGAGCTTCAACGAGCGGCCGATCGGGGTTGAGGGCGATTGGCTGAGGTACGTGTGGACTGTGCCTCTCATCGTCCTCGCCGTGGCAGCAGTCATGGTGTACCGCGTGTCCATCCACGGTACATTCGCCCGCCTTACCGCTCTGGCGACTCTCGCCGTGCTCGTCTTGATGGCCGTCCCGATGGCGTCCGGGCCTCGTATCAACGCTCCGGAGGGGCATCCCTTGATACTGCATATGGCGGTGGAAGGCGCCAAGTCGCCCCTGGTCTTTGCAGTCATAGGCGCGCTTATCGCCGACATACTTCTTGGCCGCTGAAGGGCGCACGTCACCTGACACCAAGAAGCCCACCGGCACTAAAGCCCAGGCAGGGACAGCAAATCGTGCGTGACGTCAGCCTGGCCTGCTGAAGCTACCAAGATACGCGTCCCCGTCCGTTCATAGCTCCACACGTGCTGCCAGCGCTCCTCCGCAGAGCCAGCCTTGATGCGGAGATCGTTCAGGCCTTCACCCGCCATCCCCAAATGTCGTCGCGGTCGTCATGGTCAGCGCCGGCAAGGAGCCGGAGGCTTTCGCAGTCTTTGCCGTCCGCGAGCCACTGTGCAGCAATGCCTGGAAGTCCTCAACGAAGATGAGGTTCGCATCAAACAGGGCTGCCGCTTGCTGCGGGGAGGGGGTGAACTTCACCGATCCCCCGCTTCGCACCGCGTCGGCGGCCAACAATCCAGCAGCCGACCCAGAGCAGGGCGACAAGCACCACTGTTTCAGTCCCGTTCGGAGCCACCCCAAAAGCGGCTCGGGGGTACGGCAGGACAAACAAGGCGGACACGGTCCCGACGAGAGCCATGACGGCAGCGGAGGCGCTCACTGTTTCCGGCTTTCGTTGAACTGCCAGGCCTGCATGTTCCCATCGATCCGCCCGCGCCGCTCGTCCGCCTGTCCGATGCCGTCGCGGACGCCGGCGCGAATAACGCCGTAGAGGACGTAGAAGAAGATCGCCGAAAAGACCACAGTCAGGACCAGGCTGTCGAGATCCATCATTCCTGCCCGCCCTCCTCCGACCAGTACCTCTCGGCGCCTACTGCGGCCTCCCGGAGCTTGCCGCCGTCGATCGTAGTGGACGACTCTGGCATACCGAGTTCTGCCCACTGGACTACCAGCTGGAGGTCGCCGGCCGGAGGCAGAGGCCAAAGCCACAGGCTGGCTTTGCCAGACATCTCGTCGTCCCCGCCTTCGCCTCCATTCCCTCGAAGGATGAGGACCGGCGGATCGGGCTGCTCATCGGTGCCGGGTGGATAACGGGCATGCAGTGTGGAGTCCGCCCGTACCTTCGATCCGTCCGCCAACTGGACTCCGAAAAGGAGACCTGCAAAGGGACGCCGGTGGACGGCTTGCCTGCTGTGGGGATGGCCAAAGAATGCTCCGTTCAGCTCAGCCCAGGCTTCGTCGTCTTCCTCACCCCGTCGAAGTGTCCACGTCAGATCAAGAGAGCAACCGGTCGAATACACTTTTGCCCAGCTCAGCGGCCATGACGAAGGTGCGGGTGCGGTGCAGGTATCGCCCGATGTGGACAACTCTCGGAAGCTCGTGGGGCGGTGCACCGGCCCACGGTGGGGGCACATACCTGACAGTCCGGCCGCGGGGTAACGGCTCTGGCGTCGGCAGATCCTGGAAGAAGGTCACGGTCATCCTTTGTTCGCTGGCTAGGACCAGCGGAACAACGACATGGTCGCCGTGGATCCCCCAATCCGTCCTTACCCGGCTCAGTCTAGCTATAGCTGGTCACCAGCTTGGGGACACGCCCTCCGGCTCCCGAGGACTGTCAGTACCCGGCAGGACCATGGTCCTATGACGGCTCCAACGGTTGAGGCGGTGATCCATGAACTGATGGATCTCGCCTGGAACGTTGTCTATGACCTGCTGGAGGAGATGGGCCTGCTCGGCGACGGGCTGGAGGTACAGGAGTACGCCGGGATCCATTCCTGGGTGGAAGACCTCACCCTCTACACCGTGGTTCACTCCCGGACGGTCGCTGTGCTGTTCGTGGACATCCGCCCGGTGGACGCCATCGTCTTCCACCACGACCTGCTGGGCGCTGGGGACCCGAAGAGCTTCTTCCGGCTTCAGATGTAGCCTCTGGGCAGCCGGGCCGGATAGAAAGGTGCCGCACGCCGGATTAGGGGCGTGCGGCACCTTCTCGATTCCGTCACCAGAAGTGGGCAACGTCCACTATCAGCCGGGAACCGGACCCTGGCCCCTCTAGGGTGAAGACCCGGAAGGGCAGTCGGGCGCGAACGCCCAGGCCGATGCTGGTGGAACCCTCGAAGCTTCCGGCGTAAACCACTTGCCGGAAGGTCTGGTATCCGGCCACGTTGGACAGCTCAGCCTTTGCGGCCGGGTTGTAGGTGAGCTTGCCGTTGCCGTCATATGAGGGTGCGTTCACGGTAACCTGCAGACGTGCCTTGCCGTACACCGGGATCGTGAAGCCGGAGCCGTCCTGGATAATCTCCGGAACGTACCCGACGGTGTAGCCCGTTACCGGACCATTGAGGTCAACCACCATCCGGTCGAAGCAGGATTGTTGCCCTGTCCGGACGTTGGTGACGGAGGCGGTGCTCATCTCAGGCGCGGATTTAGCCTGAGATCCCCATTCGAGACCGCAATACGATGTGGCTGCCGAGGCGGGCCCCGGCGCCACGATGCCCAGCCCGAGGGCCGCCAGGAGCGCCGTGAGCCAGAGGAGGAGTTTCTTCATTGGTGCCATCCAAGGGGAGTGGTGTGGTGCGGTTGGACAGCTCAAGATTAAGGAGTGCCAAGCCCCCAAAACGAGGGTTGTTGCCGCTTCGGGGCGGAACCGTAAAGAACACCGCATCGGGGTCACGCGCCAGTAAACCCGGGGGTTAGTTATCGGCCGATTTAACCGTTTCGGTGCCGTTTTTGAACCGCGCCGTTATGCCTGATAACGGCGCTAGGCCGTCGCCGTTGCCGCTTCAGCCTCCCGAGGGGTTCTCTACGGGGGTGCCGTCGGGATCTGCCGTGATGGCGCGGAGTCTTCGACGCAATCCCACCACAGATTGGGGTGTGTTCTCAGGGGCAGGGCAGAACCGTGCCCCCCATGGTGCTGGCAAAACTGGGCTCGAACGACCAGCGACCTTGTCCCTTAGAGGACTTGCCCTAGACCACCAGCCCGTGCCGCTCGACCAGCGGCATGGTTGCCTCGAAGTCCACCTCGGCCCCGTACTCGGCTGCGAGGGCTGGGAGTGTCTCGGGGGAGTATTCGCCGCCTGGCTCGGCTAGTCTGCGGAACAGGGCCTCGATGCCGCCTGGAACGATGATCTCTAGGACGCGGAGTTCGTCGTCGCCGGCATTCCAGAAGGTGTGCCAGCGTCCCCGTGGTTTCGAAACCAAATCGCCCGCCGTGGCAGTGATCTCGATGCCCTCCTCGATTACCCCGAGCGTGCCGGTCAGCACGAACGTGTACTCATCTTCGCGGCTGTGCCGGTGCATCGGGGCTGCCAGCATCTTTGGGCCGAGCACGTGTTCGACCAGGGCCACCCGGCCGGAGGAAGCTGCGCTCTCAAGAAGGTAGCGGTCCAAAAATCCAAGTTCTCCAGTGACGTCGCCTTCGCCTGCGCGGACAACGTGAGGGCCAGCCTGTGTGTCCATACGGTCATGATAGGACTGCGGCCTCCGGGTGGGTACTCAAAACAGGATGGGACTGCGGCGACTAAAGCGCCGGGTTACTTAGCCTGCGGCAATTCCGGCAAGGACGGGCGAGGGCTTGAAGCCCCTGAACGTCAGGTACAGCCCCAGGGACAATTCCCATAGGAAGATGGGCAGGGTCGCAGCCGCTGACAGGACGGAAACCTGGCTGTTGATACCGAACATGGTCGTGATGGCTGATATGAGCAGCAGCGGGGCTCCGACCAGTCCCAGGATGGGGATGATGCGCGGTACAAGCCTCGACCGGAACAAAAGGTAACCCAGCAGCAGCGCGTTGAGGGCCGGGATAGTGCCGGGGCCCAGGAGGAACGTCCAGTCCCGGACTGCCACAAGTGCCTGGCCGGCGCTGACCAGTAAGTGTGGGTCTGCCCCGGCAGCTCCTGTCTGCCGCATTGTCACCACCGCCAGCAGGCTGACGACCCCGATGGCGATGACTGCAGCCTCGAACACGCGTGCGGTGACAAAGCCGAGCGCCAGGCTCTCGTTCTGCCGCTTTACTACGGGGAACAGGGCCACGGCAGTGCCCACGCAGGCGAAGGCATTGATCAGGTCAAGCAGGCAGCCCCAGATCACACTGGTGTCATTGCCGGCGCTGACGACGTAGTTCGGGTCGTTTAATACAGGCCCCAGAAGGAAGACGGCGGGGATGGAACTGGCGAAGGTAACGAGGTAGAACACTCCCGCGATCAGCGCGGTCTTCCTGACTGCATCCAAAGCGACTCGTTTCGTGGGATGGTTCTTGCATTTGGCCACAGCCTAGCCCCCCAGAGGCATGAGCGTGGACTCTCGGGCGGGTTCTGTAGATTGCATGCGCAGTTTCGGATGGATGGGGCGCATTCCTCACGTTGCCAGCGGCCTGTCAGTCACGTCGCCAGGGTGGTGTCGTAAGCAGAGCGTTCCGTGCGACCCGCCCAACAGACAGTAGGGTTTCAGGCCTTGCTGCAGCGTGGTATCGGTGGGCTGGGTGGCGATGATGGCTATGTGGTGTTCGACGGCGGTCGCTTTGGCTGCTGCCTGGCTGGTGATTGGGAGGGTGATCCGGTCGGACGGTTCGACGACGCCGCCGCGGTAGACGAAGAGTCCGTCCCTGAAGGTGATGCCCTGTGCGGCGAGGACTCCAGTGAGCGCGGGCGATTGTGCCGGCATGGGGTCTGGCCTGGCCAGGACTGGCGGCTTCGCTGGTGCAGACGTCGAAGAGGTTTTCCTGTGGCCAGAAGCCGAGGGTGTGCCCGATGAAGCTGAGGACATCTGATGGTGGTGTGGTCGTGAGCTTTTCCATAACCCCTGTTCCTTCACCCTTTGTTTTGGCGCGTTTTCGGCGGTTGTTGGTTGTGGGCGTCGTACTGGTAGGGGACCACCCGCTGGGTGGAGGGGCCGAGTGAAACTTGGGGGGCTGGCGCGCAGCGTCCTGGTGGCGTTGGAGGACCCGCCCAGCGTTGCTCAGAAAGTTCGGAGTAGGTGTCAAAATCTGAGCGGTACAACGTTCGATCAGCACCGTTGGCATCACGAGCGTCCCGTGTATAACCACCGGCTCCCCGCACCACAGTTCACTTGTTTGCTCAGCCTTTCAACGTCCGACGTGACGGCGTGTTAGCTGATGCCGATGGCAAGCGTGGACCGACCTTGGACTCCGCGCCGGGCAGCCGAATAGGACTGTCCCAGTTCTGAATCTATCTAAGTTGTAAAAAGAGGGTTGTTCCCAGGGCTGGGCCCCTGCCGTTAAGGTGATCACGGGCGGTGCCGATGAAGGATCGCCCGGGTGGGTGATCAGGTGCCGGTAACGGAGCTGATCCTAGCAATTCGATTCTCGGGAGGAAGCATGACCAGTCCAGAGCAGGATCCAAACCAGCAGGAAGGCCCCGCGGACGGTGGCGCGGCCGGCGTCCCCGGCAAGCATGATGGGGGTGCCGACGGAGGAGCTGACAGCGGTGCCGACGGGGGAGCTGACAGCGGTGCCGACGGGGGAGCTGACAGCGGTGCCGACGGGGGAGCTGACAGCGGTGCCGACGGGGGAGCTGACGGAGGAGCCGATGGGGGAGCCGCGGAACGGGGCATCTGAACTTTGAGCACCACCCGCACGGACTTTCAGGACCCCGACGCCTGGGAAAGCCGCGGGGTCCTGGAGGCACGCCTGATAAAGATTGGGCGTGAGAGGTTCGCCGACGACGTCTGGGGGCGCACGGCGCTGCTCACGCGTGGCGCAAGCGACTTCTCCGATCTGTTCTCTGCCGAGGCCGTCGACGAACTGGTCTCGCGCCGCGGACTGCGCACGCCTTTTCTCCGCGTTGCCAAGGGTGGCTCTACATTTCCCGACTCGTCATTCACGTCCTCCGCCGGCGTTGGCGCCACCATCTCTGACCAGCTCGACGACACAGCGCTTTGGCGCAAATTCGCGGACGGTGCCACGCTCGTGCTGCAGGCACTGCACCGCACATGGGAGCCTGTCACGGACTTCAGCAGCAGGCTAAGCACCGAGCTCGGACATCCGGTGCAGGCCAACGCCTACATCACGCCGCCTCAGAACCGTGGGTTCGACGATCACTACGACGTGCACGACGTCTTCGTCCTGCAGATCGAGGGGACAAAGCGCTGGATCATCCATGAGCCGGTCCACCCGGACCCGTTGCGTGATCAACCCTGGACCGATCGCCGTTCCACCGTGGCCGAGGCCGCGAAAGGCGAGGCCTATCTCAACACGGTGCTTGAGCCAGGTGATGTCCTTTACCTGCCGCGCGGCTGGTTGCATGCCGCCCGGGCCCAGGGCGAGGTCTCCATCCACCTCACGCTTGGAATCCACAGTTGGACCCGCTACGCATTGGCCGAACAGCTCGCCCAGGCCGCGCTCGCAGAGCTGTCCAACGATCCCGAGATGCGCCGTACATTGCCATTGGGCGTCGACGGACCAAACGGGGAAATCGACGTCGTCCGTGGGCGGCTCGCCGCTGCTGTCGCTGAGGCTGAAACCAGTTCTTTGTTCCACCGCACCCGGCGAGGACAGGGCCGACCGGCACCGCTGGGACCGCTGGCCCAGCTCGCGGCTGTCGACGGCCTAAACCCCGAGTCTGTGGTCCGGCTTCGCGATGCATTGGAAGCACGGCTAGAGGGATTGCGCCTTACCACGCGCGTCGGTTGGCTCGACTTCCCAGCGACCGATCTGCCTTCTGTAACGCGCCTGCTCGACGGGGAGATTCACACCGCGAGCGATCTCGGCGTCGAACTCGTTGAAAGACTGTTGCGCGCGGGGGTCCTCGTTCCCGTTGAACAGTGATCTAGACAGTGACTTCGCCACAGTGGCGGCCACCGAGCGCTTCTTCTGCTCCGAAGGCGCCCGGTTGCGCGGCGACCCGATTGCAGGCACAGCGTCGCACGGCGTCGTCTGGGTCCTCATCGAGTACCGGGGCGGGTGGCCTCTCAATGGCTTCGAAGGGCTTGATCTCGAGCCTGAGACCAAAGCACTCGTGCTCTCCGCCGCGAAGGCGGCGCGGGCGCGGGTGCTGCTGGTGAGACGGCCCGGCCCCCGCCGCCGCGAGGGTCTGAGCCATTGGGCAGTACTGCACCATGAGGATTCGGGCGCCTATCGCCAGCAATGGGGAACGTGGGGCAAGGATGAGGATCTGGCGGAGATCGCCAGGGCCCTCAGCCTCCCCGGAACGCTCGGTTATCCGCCGGTTATCCTGGTCTGCACTCACAGTCAACATGACCAATGCTGTGCCGTGTGGGGACGGCCCGTTGGACGTGCGCTGAGTGAGCGATGGCCGGAGCTGGTGTGGGAATGTTCGCATGTAGGCGGTGACAGGTTCGCAGCCAACGTCGTGGTTGCACCCGACGGTGTCTATTACGGAAATCTGGACGTGGAGTCGTCCGTCGCCACGATCGAAGAACACCTCGCGGGCCGCATCCACGCGGAGTATTTGCGCGGATACACGGATCTATTCCCAGCACAGCAGACCGCTGTCGGGGCCACGCTCAGGCGTTTCGGCCCGGCAGGCCGGAATGACTACAGGGTGGTCGAGACCTCCCGCAACGGTGATCATTGGCGGATCCGCATCACGGGATCCCCTCCTCACCCGGCGCGTATCGACATCGAACTGCGTGCTCACCCCGGCCCGCGATGCCGGTTAACCTGCCGCGGACCAGCGACGAGCTCGGCCATGGTCTATGAGCTCATTTCCATCCGCGAAAAATAAAGGACGGGTTTACCGAAGGCAATACCTTTATCGGGGATTTTGTTTTTATCGTGTTTACAAAGCTTGTGGTGGCGTCCCTCTGACGCTGGTGCGCGGGCTGTTGCCTGGCCGCCGCGGTGGCCTATTCTGGCCTTGGCCGGTGCGACGGTGACACGACGGCCCTTGCTGCCAGTTTCCGGGAGCGTGAAGTAGACGATGAGACTGAGGGAGACAATGGCGATCATGTAATACGCAACGAACATGGGCTGTCCGGCGCCGACAAATGCGGCGGCGATCAGTGGTGCGGTCAGGCCCTGACGCGGCCGCCAACCGCGCCAAGCGGGCGGCACAACTGCCAATGCGCCGATTGCCGAACCCGAGGAAGTCGCCCGCGCCTTCCTATTCCTCGCCGATCCGGGCAACCGCTACATCACCGGGGTAACACTCGACGTGGCAGGCGGAGCACATCTATGAATGGGGACCCTGAACCGCCCCAGATGAAATTGATGTAGCTGACAACCCCCATAGCCGCGCGCATCATCGAACAACTGCATCCGCAACTGCACCGCATCCTCTATCGCAAGATCACTGGTCCCATCCGGGCAACCTCATCACGGGCCTCTTCGACGCCAACGAACTGGCCAATTATGAACGCTTCTCCCGTCCAGTCTCTTGACTGGCAGGAGGCAAGTCTCACAACCAACGAAGCCGTTCTCTTGGGCAAATCCCATGCATGATGTGGGGTCCTTACCAGGGGGAGTACCCCTAACGTTCCTTGGACTCGACACGACCTAGCGGACAGATATCGCCACTCCCCGCCCTGATCTTCTCCACCGTATTCACGCCTAGGCGCTCGTTCCCACCGGCGAGGTGCTCATCGGAAAGTCCGTCGCCACCAGGTATCGATCGAAGGCGGAAGGCGCTCCTCCAACCAACACGAGGGGCGCCCTTCCGTAGAAGACGGGTGTTCCGTCATGTGCTGGTGGCGTCCTGCACTTCGCCTACGAGTTCTTGGATGATGTCCTCAAGGAAGAGAACGCCGGTGGTGTTGCCGTTGGCGTCGAACACGCGGGCCACGTGGGCTCCCGTGCGGCGCATCGTGGCCAGTGCGTCCTCAAGTTCGCTGCCGCTGAAGGCGGACGCGAGCCGGCGGATCCGCTTGGCCGGAACGGGTCGGGCGAACTTCTCCGGTGTCACCAGGTCCATCACATCCTTCAGGTGCAGGTAGCCTGACGGGACGCCGTCGTCATCGGTGAGGATGTACCGGGAGTAGCCGTGCTCACCAACGGCGCGCTGGATGTCTGCCGGTGTCGCTGAGGAGGGCAGGAGCACCATCTCGCTGATGGGGACCTCGACGTCGGCCACGGTTTTGGCCGTGAATTCGAAGGCGGCGGTCAGGGTTCCGGTGGTGTCGGTCAGCATGCCGTCGCGGGTGGACTGCTCGACGATGTTCGCGACCTCGTCCAGGGTGTAGGCGCTGGTGGCCTCGTCCTTTGGTTCCACCTTGAACAGGCGGAGGATGGAGTTGGCGATGCCGTTCAGGGTCCAGATCACGGGCTTGAAGATGCGCGCCACCATGACCAGCGGCGGTGCCAGGATCAGCGCCGCCCGGGTGGGGACGGAGAAGGAGATGTTCTTTGGGACCATCTCGCCCAGGACCACGTGCAGGAAGGTCACCAGCAGCAGCGCTGTGACGAACGCGATGATGCTGATCGCTTCGTAGGAGAGGGACGTCAGGCCCAGCGGAATTTCCAGAAGGTGGTGGATTGCCGGTTCGGAGACGTTCAGGATCACCAGCGAACAGACGGTGATGCCCAGTTGGCTGGTGGCCAGCATCAGGGTCGCGTGTTCCATCGCCCACAGGGTGGTCTTCGCGGCCTTGCTGCCGGCCTCGGCCTTCGGCTCGATCTGCGAGCGGCGGGCGGAGATGACGGCGAACTCGGCACCCACAAAGAACGCGTTAACCACCAGGAGCACCACCAGCCAAACGATGCCGGGCAGGTATTCACTCATGGGTCAGCTCCTTCGTGAGGTCGTCAATGAGGCGGTCATGCGGGTTCTTGGGCGCTCCCTGTGACTCGTCCGGTGTGAAGCGGATCCGTTCGACGCGCGTTCCCAGGACCCGCTCGACCCGGAGCGTGCCGCCGTCAATTTTCACTTCATCGCCGAGTTCCGGGATGCGGTCCAAGTCGTCCGAGACGAAGCCGGCGATGGTGTCGTAGTCCTCGCCGTCGGGAACGGCGATGCCCGTGCGGTCCAGTAGCTCGTCCGGCCGCATTGAGGCGTCGAACGTGAGGGAGCGGCCCACCCGGACCACGCCCACGCGCGCCCGGTCGTGTTCGTCTTCGAGCTCGCCCACGATCTCTTCCACCAGGTCCTCAAGGGTCACGATGCCGGCGGTGCCGCCGTGCTCGTCAGACACGATCGCTACTTGGAGGCCTTGTTTGCGCAGCAGGATCAGCAGCGAATCGACGCCCATGGACTCGGGCACCCGCAGGGGCTCGATCATCAGGTCTGCTGCCGTCACAGTCTCGCGCTCCTCCAGTGCCACCGCGAAGGCCTGTTTGACGTGCAGGACTCCCAGGACGTCGTCGCGGTCTTCGCCAATGACGGGAAACCGGGAGTAGCCGGTAGTCCTGGCCAGGGCCAGGACCTGCTCCGCGGTGTCATCGCTGTTGACGGCGGTCATCCGCACCCGCGGTGTCATGACGTCCGCGGCGGAGTGTTCGGAGAAGCGCAGGGTGCGGTGCAACAGCACGGCGTGGTCGGCGTCCAGGACGCCTTCCAACGCCGAGCGCCGCACCAGGGAACTAAGTTCCTCGGCGCTGCGGGCACCGGAGAGCTCTTCCTTGGGTTCAATACCGAAGGACCGGATGATCGCGTTCGCCGTGTTGTTGAACAGCAGGATCACCGGCTTGAACACGGCGGTGAAGAGTGCCTGGAACGGCACCACCACCTTCGCAGTGGCGAGCGGCAGGGCCAGGGCGAAGTTCTTGGGCACCAGTTCGCCGATCACCATCGAGAAAATGGTGGCGAGGATAATTCCGACGACGGAACCCACCGGGGGCACGGCACCTTCAGGGAGTCCGGCGGCCAGCAGGGGACCGCCGAGCATCCGGCTGATGGCCGGCTCGAACGTGTAGCCGGTCAACAACGTGGTGAGCGTGATGCCCAGTTGCGCGCCGGACAGGTGGGTCGAAGTGATTTTGAGGGCCTTGATGGTGGGCCCAAGGCGCTTTTCGCCGCGCGCCTGCCGGGATTCAAGGTCGCCGCGGTCCAAGTTGACCAACGCGAATTCGGAAGCAACAAAGAAACCGGTACCGACTGTCAGGACAAGGCCGATGCCGAGCATGATCCATTCATACATTCGGGCGCCCCTCTCCCGTGATGACCGGCGAACCGGCCAGAAGGTGGAGGGGCCAGGGCATATGTGAAGGAGGGTCATCCATAATGCACATCATCCTATCTGCCCGACCAGCACAGTTCAGGGCACTATGCCCACAGCGCAGCCTCCACGCAGTTGCTCCTGCCTCGCATGCCCACCGTGAAGTGATTTCCCGGATATGGTCGGGACCTCTCAGGGCTCGATGAGCCCGGTGCGGATGGCAAACCTTGTGAGGTCCAGCCGGTCCCGCAATCCCAGCTTCTGCAGGACATTTGCCCGGTGGCGATCGACGGTCTTTACGCTGATCCTGAGGACTTCGGCTATCTCCCTTGCGGTGTTTCCCTCCGCGATTAGCTTTGTGATCTGCTCCTCGCGGGGCGTGAGGATGCTGTTCGGAATCCGGTCGCCGCGGCGGTCGCGCTCGAGATAGTCGCGGATGAGTGCGGTGACTGCGCCGGGGTAGAGGAACGACTCGCCGCGCATCGCTGCTCGGCACGCCTCGATGAGGTCGCGGTCGGCGACCGACTTGAGCACATAACCCGAGGCCCCGGCGCGCAGTGCCTCGAAGAAGTACTGCTCGTTGTCGTACATCGACAGGATGAGGATCCGCACGTCGGGTGCGCTCCGCGATATCTGCCGTGCCGCCTGGAGACCGGTCATCTGGGGCATGGCAATGTCGAGGACCGCGAGGTCCACCCCGCCGGCGGTCGCGGCGGTGACGGCGTCGGCGCCGTCGGCCGCCTCAGCTACGACCGTGAGGTCGGGTTCGGCGTCGAGGATCATGCGAAGGCCGCGGCGGACCAGGGCGTGGTCGTCGGCGAGCAGGATGCGGGTGGGTTCGCCCATCGGTTCAACTCCTCGCTTCGACTCTTGGCACGACGAGTCGAACGTCGGTCCCCCCGCCCGGTCGCGCGTTGATCGTCAGTTCGGCACCGATGAGCAGGGCACGTTCGCGCATCCCGCGAATGCCCGCGCCCTCCCGGAGGTCGCCGCCCTGTCCGTCGTCGAGAATCCGCAGGGTCAGCCCCTTCGTCGTCGAGGTGAGCGCGAAATCGACCCGTGTGGCGTGCGCGTGCCGGGCGACATTGGTGAGTGCCTCCTGCGCAATGCGGTATAGCACCAGCTCGATTTCCCCGCTGAGTTCGGGGAGTTCGTCATCGATCTCCCAGGTCACCGGGATCCCGCTTGAGCGGGAGAACTCCGTGCCCAGGGAGGTCAGCGCGCTCTGCAGGCCGAGGTCCGCGAGCACGCCCGGGCGCAGGCGTTGCGCCACCTGTCGGACCTCCTCCAGGCTTGAGCGGACCGCATCCTGGGCGATAAGGCTCTCCTCGCGCAGATCGTCGGGAGCTCGGTCGACGACTCGTTTGAGGCTGAGGAGGGCGACGGTCAGGCTCTGGCCGATCTGGTCGTGCAGTTCCCGCGAGATCCGCTGGCGTTCTCCCTCCTGCGCGGCCAGCGCGAGGGCGCTGCTCGCGCTGTTCTCTGCCTCCAGCCGATCGAGCATCTCATTGAAGGTGCGGATAAGGTGCTTCAGGTCGCCGTTGCCGGCCTCGGTCGCCCGATCGCCCCCGCGCCGCAGTAGTCCCACGCGGCGCATCACTGTCGTCAACGCGTCCAACGGCGCCAGGCTTGCCCGGACCAGGGCGGCGTTCGCGGCGAGGATGAGAGCCAGTCCTACGAGCAGGACCGGTACCTCGGTGAGCAGGACGGGAGAGGACACCGTCGCCGGCGAAAGCGCCAACACGAGCGTGCCGATGGCAAAGAGCAATCCGTTGATGATGAACAGTCGCCAGAACAGCAACTGTGCCGGTCCCTTCGGAGGCAGGCCGGCGTTCGCGCCAACAGCCTTGGTTTCGAGCGGAGTCCGCATCCGACTAGCCTTACGCGGCGCGCGTCCTTTGTCCATGAGGGCTGGCACCCATGGGCGCGGAGTCCCGGGCCTGCGGCGCACCGGAAATGGGTGTCAGGCCCAATGGCACCTTCCTGACCGCCGCTGGAGACTGGATTTACCCCGAGAACCGACGGAACGGAGGGCCCAATGGAGAGCACTCACTTCACTGTGCCTGGCGCGGGGGTGCTGCACGACTGCCAGACCCGCGACGGTCAGCAATTCCGCATCCTCGTCGCTTGAACGCCGGGTCGCCCGGCTCGCAGGGAGCCGGAGATGATGACCGTGGACCCGCGTGTGTCGTCGATTCACACCCGAGACTCGGTTGGTAAATGCGATTGGGCTGGACCGGCGGACTGAAAAAGCCAGGTACTCGCAGGATCTTTCCCGGAGAGGACCCGATGGATCACCTCAGCCGATTCGCCCGCGAATTCCTTAAGGCGCTCAGGAACCTTCTGCCCATCGTTATCGTCGTAGCTCTATTCCAATTGCTGGTGTTCCGCTCCATGCCCGATGATCCGCTGGTACTGATGGCGGGGCTCCTGATCGTGGCTGTGGGCATTGCCCTGTTCCTATATGGCCTGGATCTGAGTATCTTCCCTGTCGGTAAGAACCTGGCTAACCAGTTCGTCCGGAGCGGGGCCCTGGGGTTGTTGCTGCCCTTTGGGTTTGCCATTGGCTTCGCTGCCTCTGTCGCGGAGCCGGCGGTGATCGCTATCGCCGAGCAGGCCCAAGTGGTCAGTGATGGACGGATCAATGGGCTGGTGCTGCGCGTCGTCATCGCTGTGTCGGTGGGGCTGGTCTTGATCCTGGGCGTCCTGCGTGTCCTTCGGGGTTGGGCGGTGTACAAGCTGCTGATAGCCGGCTACGCGATGGCGCTGGGACTGACGTATATCGCCCCGCCGGAGATCATTGGTCTTGCCTACGATTCGGGCGGGGTTACCACCAACATCGTCAGTGTCCCGCTGATCGCGGCGATCGGTCTCGGCCTGGCAAACTCCATCAGGGGACGCAGCCTGCTCGCCGATGGCTTCGGCCTGGTGGCGCTGTGCGTGATGGTGCCAATGATCGGCGTCCAGCTTTACGGCATCTGGGTCTACACCTTCGGTGATGCCGGGAATACTCCGCCGGTCACCGGCACCGGGGAGGACCCAACGGATTGGGTAGTCGGCATGATCCTTGGCCTCGCCTCAATGATCCGGGAGGTCCTGCCCATTGTCGCGGTGGTCCTCTTCTTCCAATGGGTCGCCCTGCGGCGCAGGCTGCCCCACCCGCTGCGGGTCGTCATCGGCTTCATCATGGTCCTGGTAGGACTCTATGCCTTCGTCGTGGGACTCAAACTCGGGCTGTTCCCACTCGGCACGCTAATGGCGGAGCAGCTGATCGCGCAGGGAGTGCCGGCCCTGATCCTGCTGTTCGCGCTGCTCATCGGATTTGCGGTCACCATGGCCGAACCTGCCTTGGTGGCCATCGGAGAACAGGCCGAGGACGCATCTCCGGGCAAGATCAGCGCATTCGTCGTCCGGGTAATTGTCGCCGTCGGTGTAGCCCTAGGGATAGCGTTCGGTGTCTACCGCATTCTGGTGGGAGGGCCGTTCCACTACTTCATCATGGCCGCCTACGCCGTCGCTATCGTGCTCGTGTTCTTCGCCCCGAAGTACATCATTGCGCTGGCCTTCGACCTCGGCGGAGTGACGACGTCGGAGGTCACCGTGCCGCTGGTAACCGCCCTCGGGATCGGCCTTGCTGCCTCCGTGGAGGGCAGGGACGTGCTGATCGACGGGTTTGGCCTGATCGCGTATGCCTCCATTTTCCCCGTCATCTCCGTCATCGTGTATGCCATGGTGATGGAGAGATTTCCGCGCCCAAGGAGGGAACCGGCATGAAATTCACAGCAGTCATCGTGATCGCCCCGGACGAGCTTGAAGACAAGGTGATCGAACACGCCCAGCGGGCCGGCGCCACAGGTGTGACCATCCTGCCGGGCAAGGGCATCGGGGGCAAAGCCAGGAAGACGTTTTTCGGGCTCACCTTCGAAGGGACTCAGTCCGTGCTGCTGATGGTCGTGGGGACACACCTGACCGCGCCGATCCTGAAGGAACTTCACTCGATATTGGTTCAGGGAACGGAATCCCGTGGCCTGGCCTTCGCGATCCCCATCGAACACCTGACAGGGATTGATATGCGCCAGGTGGTCAGATTCGAGGAGCATCTGCGCCGCGAAGGCGCCTAGCCGGTCCAGCACTTTACAAGGAGGAAGAGATGCTCACTGTCAAAGATGTCATGGTCCCAGAGGTCGTCACGATCTCCCCTTACAGCACCCTGCGGGAGGCGCTGTCCATGATGAAGGAGCGCCAGGTGAAGAGCCTGGTGGTGGAACGGCAGCACGCCCACGACGCCTACGGCATGCTGAGCTACAGGGAACTTCTGGACACCGTTGTCGCGCAGGAAGGGGATGTGGACCTCCTGAACGTCTATGATGCAGCCACGATCCCTGCAATCACCGTCAACGAGGACCTGTCCGTCCGCCAGGCCGCGGCCCTGATGAGCCGCTACCACCTCAGCCGGCTCGTCGTGGTGGAAGGCAATCAGCTCGTCGGGCTGCTCGCCATGAATGACATCCTCGCCCGGCTCATGGAGGAACTAACGTGACATTCACCGGGCCGTGCTGACCGGGACGACGGCACGGGGCTTTTTGTCGGGACAACCCGAGGACGCACCGAATGGACCAGAACTCACCGGATGCCCGCCCCCGCTTCTTCCTGTTCGGAGGAGGAAGTTCTGCTGAGGTGCTGCGCATCGGTTCTATCCTGCGCAAAGAGACTGTCGGCGGTGCGCTGCTGGTGGCGGCAGCGGTCATCGCGCTGATCTGGGCAAACTCCCCGCTGTCTGCCGGTTACTTCCAGCTGCGGGATATCCGGGTCGGATACGGGCCGTGGCATCTGGAGCTCAGCCTGGGCGAGTAGGCGTCGGACGGTCTGCTGGCCATCTTCTTCTTCCTTGTCGGCCTTGAACTTAAGCGGGAGTTCCTGATCGGGGATCTGCGCGAGCCCAGCAAGTCGGTCGTTCCGGTTGCCGCTGCCGCCGGTGGGGCCTGCCCGGGGCACTGCGGATTTTCCTCCTGACACTCGCCGTGGTTGATATGACCGTCGGGATCATCATCGCCTTGGTCGTGGGCAAACCAATCGGGATCCTAGGAGCCGTCTGGCTCCTTACCAAGGCCACCCGGGCAAGACTGGACCGCTCCATCGAATGGATCGATATTTTCGGGGGTTCGCTCGGCGGGATTGATTCACCGTTTCCCTGCTGGTCGCGGAGCTCAGCTTCGGCCACGGCGGCAACTACGGTGACCAGGCGACGACAGGGGTCCTGGCGGCATCCCTCAGCGCCTCACTGCTGGCTGCTGCGGTCCTGCTGCCCAGGAACCGGCACCACCCGCGGAGGCACGGATGCTGTCCGGCCTAGAGCAGTTGGGAGCGGCTAGGCATCTATCACCAGATCGGTCCGCGCCGTGGAGCAGCAGGGCAGGAACTTGCCTGCATCGATTTCCCGTGCCCGGATGCCGCCCTGGTGGTTCATCTCGATCTCGCCGGACAGTTTGACGACCTTGCAGGAGCCGCACATGCCTTCCTTGCAGTTCGCGCCGATCCTGACGCCCGCACGCTGGGCCACCCCGAGGATGTGTTCGGCGGGGTCGATGCGCACATTGATGCCAGTGCGCATGAAGGACAGGGTGAGGCTTCCCGTTCCGACCGTGTCGAAGCTCGAGGCATCAGGGGACATGGCCTCCGGCCCGACGTCCGGACCGCCGTCGGAGGCTTCGGAGGGGGCGTCCACGTCGATGGTTTCCAGCGGCAGCCCCGTGGCCTTCAGGGGTCCCTCGGCGTCGTAACCGGGCTCGTAGAGTCCGAACGCTGTGGGCTGGCTTTCGTAGTAGTCCTCGGCAGAATCTGCGATTTCCTCGGCGATTTCCTCTGCAATGTCCACTGCAAGCGCGATCTCCGCCTGGTATTCAAGGAGTGTCTGGCGGTCTCCCGAGAAGAATTCCATGTTGATGGAGGTATCGTCGACGCCGACCTTCCCCAGGAGCTCGGTGGCGGTGTTCAGGTACCCCTCGGGGCCGCAGGCATAGACCTGGCGGCCGTTGGCATCGGGAGCAACCTCGTCGAGCATGGCCGCCGTCAGCCTTCCGCTGAGCCATTCCCACCCTTCGGGCTTACTGCGGTCGCCCAGGGCGTAGAAGACCTTGACTCGCGAGTCCACCGAGGCGATGTAGGCCAGCTCCTGGTGGAAGGCATATCCTCCGGCCTCAGCTCCGTGGTAGAGCACCACGACATCGGCTTGTCCGGGCAAGGAGTGGATGGTCCGCACCATCGACATGATGGGGGTGATGCCTGCGCCGGCGGCCAGCAAGAGGTACCGTGCTCGCCGGTCGGCGTCAGGCAGGTGGAACGCCCCGACCGGTCCGAGCATCTCCAGGACGGTGCCGGGTTTGACGTTCTGGTGCACCCATGGTGAGACCAGTCCCGTGGGGTCGCGTTTGACGGTGATGTTGAAGGTCCACGGCTGCGTGGGCGAGCTGGACAGCGAGTAGCTGCGGTCCACCGGATCCTGGTCCTCGCCGTTCACCGGAAAGGCGACGTTCACGTACTGGCCCGCACGGAACGCCAGGGGCGCACCGTCGCAGCGGCGGAACACGAACGTCATCATGCCGCCCGCTTCGGGAACGGTCTCGACGCATTCCGCCATGAACTCCTGCGGATGCCACGGACCTAGTGCGTGGGCGGCGCGGGCGGGTCCCTCGCTGCTGCCCATCACCCTGTTCCACGGCATCTCAAGACCGCGAATGCGCTGTGGTTCCTGGATTGCCGTTTCGGTGCCGAGTTCAATCATGCCAAGTGCTCCTGGACACGCTGCACGTACCAGTTGATGAATGCTTCGACCTGGTATTCGCTCTTCATGTACGGGCCGGGTTCGTAAGCGGGGCTGCTGGCGCCCTTCTGGCACAGCTCCACGAACGCCTTGTCCTGCAGATTTGTCTGCTTCCAGGTGTAGGTGAGTTTCTCCAGATCGTAATCGACGCCTTCCTCTGCGTCGTCAGCCACCAGCCAGGTGGTGCGTACCAGTGTCTGGTGTTCGTTGACGGGGAAGACGGCGAACGTGATGACGTGGTCCCCGAGGAAATGGAACCAGCTGTTGGGCTGCAGGTGCATCGAGCAGCGGCCAAGGCGGAAGTCCCGCAGGTCACCGAGCAGCTTCTTGGAAAGCCTGCGACCGTCGGGCGAGAACGATTCGCCTTCACCGTCAAGAGATTCCCGTGAAATGCGGATTCCCGCTATACGCGTGTCAAGCTCCTCAATGACCTCATAGGGAAGGCCATAGCGCCTGCAACGCTCCTCGAGCGATGACTGCGCTTCCTTGTTGCGGTCCCACACTTCCTCGAGATGGGGCGGGACCAAGCCCTCCGTCAGGCCCCAGGTGGGAAAGAGAGAACAGGCGAGCTCCGGGTGGCCGTCGCAGTGGTAGCACTCACGGTTGTTCTCCATGACGAGCTTCCAGTTGCCCTCCTCGATGATGTTCTGCTGGTAGGCGATTTTCGTCTTCGCCAGATCGTGGGGCGCGAGGTAAGGCTCGAAGATCTTTCCGGTTTCGTCAAAATCCGCCGGCGGTTCATCCGCAATGCAGACGAAGATGAGTCCGGCATACACGCGGCTGTGGGCGCGCTTGAGGCCGAAGCAGCCCTTGTCGAACTTCGTTTCCCCCGGTGCCGAGGCATGGATTAGGTCGCCGTTGGGGGAGTAGGTCCAGGAGTGATAGCCGCAGACAAGGTTTCCCGTTGACCCCGCGGGTTCGGTAAGGACGCGGGCGCCGCGGTGGCGGCACACATTGTGCAGGACGTTCACGCCGCCGTCGTCGTTGCGCAGCACGATCAGCGAGTAGGGCCCGTAGTCGACGGTGACGTAGTCGCCCGGCTCCGGGAGCTCGGCGATGCTGGCGGCAAAAATCCAGTGCTTGCCAAAAATGGCCTGCATGTCGACGTTGAAAATCGTCGGATCGGTGTAGAAGGGTGCATCGAGGGAATATCCCGCGCGGCGGAAATGGAACAACTCGGAGATCTCCGCCAACTGCTCTGCAGGCAATGATGAAGCGAGTTTTCCGCGGGCGTTGAGGGACAAGTTCACTGGAACGGACATGGGTTTCCTCCCGGGGGGCCTGGGTAGTGTGCAATGCGTTGGGACCACGGGTGGGTGGGTGCAACTGAGCGATGTTGAAAAGGTTTGTAGTCATGAGATTAGGCACATGGGAACTGCAATAAAAGCGCAACATTCAGAAGATAACCCTGCACAATAGGTGCATGATAGATCCAAGGCTCCTCACGCTTCGGGTGTTTGCCCGTTGCGGCACCATAGGCGCGACCGCGGAGCTCACAGGTTATTCCCCCTCTGCCGTCTCCGCGCAACTGCGGGAGCTCCAGCGCGTGCTTGGGATGCAGCTGCTGACGAAGGACGGCCGGGGTGTGCGGCTGACCGCCACGGGCCGCTTTCTCGTGGCGGGCTCGGACAACCTCATTGCCGAATGGGAGAGCCTGCGCGCCGCAGCCATGGAGGCCGGCGACCAGGTGCAGTCCCATTTTGGCCTCGGCGGATTCTCCACTGCAGCCGCCCAGTTGCTCGCGCCGCTGGCCGCGACGCTGCGCTCAAAACGCCCCCTGCTGGAGGTGCAGGTACTCGAGGCCAACCCGGCCCGCTGCTTCGACTTGTTGGTTGCCGAGCGAATCGACCTCGCGGTCATCGTCGCCATGCAGTCCGACACCTCTGTTGAGGATGATCTGCGCTTCGAGCAGACCGTTCTGCTCGATGATCCCCTGGACGTGATCATCCCTTCCGACCACCCGTTGGCATCGCGGGAAACGGTGACGCTCGAAGAGCTGGCATCGGAACCCTGGATCACCGAGGCTCCAGGCTCCACCTACCATTCCCTGTTCACTGCGGCGTTCACGGCAGTCGGGGTGACGCCGCGGATTGCCCATGAGGCCGTTGAGTGGGAAACCCAGATCGCCTTCGTTGGTGCCGGCCTGGGCGTGGGCCTCCTGCCGCGACTGGCACCCCTGCATAGTGCAGAAAACGTGGTTCGACTGCGCATTACCGGCAAGGGGAAGCCCGCGCGCCGTATTGTCGCTGCGGTGCGCAGGGGCAGCATCGCATCGCCCCTGATCCAGGAGTCGCTCGGCATCCTGCAGGTCCGCGCCAACCGGATCCTCGCCGCCCGACCCGAAGACGATCTCTGAAATCGCAGGGTCGCAATTCCCTTGCCGACGGGCCGACTTTACAGTGTTCTATCCATCGATGAGCCGGTCCCGTTCATGAGCGGAGACCTGTGACGGTGTACGCCCTGATGTTCTGACATCGGATTAACTCCACGGGTCGCCTCGGCCTGAATAATGACGAATCAGGGAAAGCGGGACTCCCACTAAGCTCTAAACATGGAGGTTCGAGATTCTCCCGGAGATGCGACCAAGGACATCAATCAGGAACTTGCTCAGCGGCGCGGCTGGATTTTGACAGTCGCCGTCGGATTCGCCCTGCAGATCCTGAGCTTCGTTATCGGGCTGAAGACCGTAGGGCCGCTGTGCGGCAGCCCTCTGCTCCCGCACAGCCACGCAGCTGAAATGGCCGATTCACAGATGCAGACTACCGGGTTGGCCGCAGAGTGCTACCGGAACATCGACTCCGCTGCGGTGCCTGTCTGGATTTTGATGGCGCTGGGAATCAGCCTGGTCCTGACGGGAGTCGCCGTCAGAATAGTTGGTATCCGCCGGTCAGTTGACAGGTCCGGCTAAGCCGACGGAGACTCGGGCACAACGAGTACGGGCCTCATCCTTTGGACGGGGCCCGTACTCGTTTTGTTCTGGTGTGCCCGTCGCCACTAGCCGATCGGAGTGGGTGGCCGCTGACCCCGGAGCACGGCGAGTGTGTTGTCGGCGGCGAGCACTGCCATGGCGGTGCGCGTCTCCACGGTTGCCGAGCCGAGGTGCGGCACGAGTGTCACGTTCTCCAGGTCGAGCAATTCGGGGTGCACCTGGGGCTCGTGTTCGAAGACGTCGAGCCCGGCACCTGCGATGACGCCATCGCGAAGCGCCGCGGCGAGGGCCGCTTCGTCGATGATTGGTCCCCGTGCAGTGTTGACGACGTATGTTGAGCTCTTCATCGCTGCGAGCTGCTCGGCGCCGATCAGATGGTGTGTTGCGGCTCCGTAGGGGCAGTGCAGCGAAACGACATCGGAAACAGTCAGCAACTCGTCGAGGTCGACCCGGCGGGCGCCCAGTTCCGCGGCGACCGTGGGATCGATCTCGCTGCGGGACTGGTAAACGATGTCCATGCCGAAGGCCTTGGCCCGGCGCGCCGTCGCCTGGCCGATGCCGCCCATGCCCACGACACCGAGGGTCTTGCCCTGCAGGCTGCTGCCGAGCAGGAAGAACATGCCCCACTTCCACGCCTGGCCGGCGCGGATGAGCCGTTCGCCCTCACCGAGCCGGCGGGTGGCCATGAGGATGAGCCCGAACGCGATGTCGGCCGTCGCCTCGGTCAGCACGCCGGGTGTGTTGGTGGCGACGATACCCCGTCCTGTGCAGGCCGGCACGTCGATGTTGTCATACCCGACAGCGACGTTGGAGACGACCTTGAGCTGCGGGCCTGCCGCGTCGAGCAGCTCACCGTCGATGCGTTCGGTGAGTAGGCTCACGATGGCATCGGCGCCGGCCACCCGGCGCAGGAGCTCGTCGCGGCCAATGGACTCGGGGCCGGTCCAGGCATCAACCTCGTGTTCGGCCCGAAGCCTTTCGAGCGCGTCCTCGGGAACCCGCCCTGTGACGACTACCCGGCTCATGCCGTCTCGATCCACTCGCGCAGGCGTCCGAGGCCGTCTCGGATATCAGCCACCTCGATGCCTGAGTACGCAAGCCGGATGTACTGCCGCTCCTCGCCGGGCAGGCGCCGGCCGAAGTGCTCGCGCGTGCAGAAGGAGACACCCGTCTTGTACAGGGCATCCGTGGCGAAGTCGCCGACTGCCGAGTAACCCATGCGCTCCATGGCCTCCGTGACGTCGGGGAACAGGTAGAACGTCGACTGTGGCACGGCGACGTGCACGCCGGGGATGGCATTTACGAGTTCGCAGGCCGTGTCCCGGCGCTTCTGCAGGGTGTCAAGCATCTGCTGCACAGATTCCTGGGGGCCACGGAGTGCCTCGACGCCGGCCCACTGCACGTAGTGCGTGGTGCAGGACTCGTCGTTGGTGTTGAGCGTGCTGAGCACCTGGGCGATCTCGGGCGGGGCGACAGCGCAGCCGAGGCGGGATCCGGTCATGGCGAACTTCTTGCTGAACGTGTAGAGGATGACCGTGCGCTCGGCCATGCCGGGAAGCGCGGCGATCGAGCTGGACACCCCTTCATACCGGGTCTCGAAGTAGGCCTCGTCGGAGAGTACCCAGAGGTCATGTTCGATTGCGAGCTGTGCGATGGCCTCCCGCTCTGCTGCAGTCGATTCGGCTGAGATGGGGTTCTGCAAGTCGTTGTAGATGATGGCTACCGTGTTGGGCGTGATCGACGAGCGAATCTGCTCGAGGTCGATGGCGAAGCCCGTGCTCGTGGGGACGTACCGGTACGGCACAGCGGAGCCGCCCAAGTACTCGATCTGCGATTCATAGATGGGGAATCCGGGATTGGGATAAAGCACTTCCTGGCCGGGGTTCATGACCGCCTGCAGGAACTTCGTGATCACCGGTTTGCCGCCCGTCATCACCACCACGTTGTCGGGGGAAAACTTGATACCGCGGCGCGAACCGATGTCGTCGGCGAGGGCTTCGCGCAGCTGCGGAATGCCCGGGCCGGGGCAATAGCCAGTGTGGCCGTCCGCGATCGCGCGGTTCATCGCTTCAACGATGTTCGGTGCGGTGGGAATGTTGATATCCCCGAGATGGAAGGGGTACACCAGATTCCCCTTCGCCTTCCAGGCGGCGGCTGCTTGTGCGACGCTGAAGGCCGTTTCGGTGCCTAGGCGCTCGAGCCGGTTCGCTAGTTGCTGCATGCTGTTCACTCCTCATTGAGTTGACGATCATTTCCTCAGGCGAGCTGAGATCCAGAGCTAATATACACGGGAGGTGGAACTAATATATCAGGTGGGCGGCATCAAGCTTGAAATGGCATAAATGCGTCTTGTTGAAGGCTCCCGACCCGCTTAGGCGGCTATGCGGAACGTCTGCGGGTGCGCAGGCAGAAAACGGACGACGGCGGGTGGCCTGTGAAGCGGTTGCCGGCTGCGTCCTGCAAGGCGCGCTGGGCGGGATTTCCGGAATGCCGGTTCTCAGGCAGCAGCCCGGGATCCCCGTCGAATCTCGACGCGGCTGGGGGAGCCGGGGATGAACCGGCGGATGAAGGTTGCCGTTATTGCCCCGAGCAGGGACAGGAGGAGCCAGGGGGCGAGTGCATTGACTGATGGCGTGTAGGCGAGTTCGTACAGCGGGGCGAGGGCTGTGTTGCCGATGACGACCGTTAGGCCTCCGGCGCTTGCGAGCAGTCCGTAATATGCGCCAGTGGGACGTCCGGCCGCAAATTCCAGCACCAGCCCCATGGCGATGGGCAGCACGCACATGTTGCCGAGTGCAAGACCTGTCACCAGCAAAAAGGCCGGTAGTGTGGGGAGTCCGCTGGGCGGCGGGACTACGGCCATTGCAGCGAGTGAGGCGAAGCCGAGGGATTGCAAAGCAAAGCCCAGGGAAAGCGCAACCTTCGGACCGGCCTTGCGCATGAGCCGCGCTATCGGCCATTGAAGCGTGATGGTCAGGATGGATGCGTAGCCAAAGACCACTGCCAGGGCCTGGACACCCGCACCGCTGCGTTCAAGTTCCACCGGAAGCCCGAAATACAACTGGTTGGTCGCCAGGAGATTGACGCTGAAGAAGGCTGCGAACCCTATGAATTTCTTCTCCCTGAGGCAGGACCAAAGGTCCGACGGCGGTAAGTCGTTTGGCAGCTTGGCTGAGGTTTGGGGCGCTTGAGCCGGGGTTTTCGGCAGAAACAGCCAAAAGACCAGAGCCATCACGGCAAAGACGGCGGCCCCGACCAGCAGGGAAGTGTCAAAGCCGGTATCGAGTAGAAGGGATCCCAGCAGGGGACCGACAACTACGCCCACTTCGCCGCAGACCACCAGCAGTGCAAAGAGGGTGGATCTGTTGTTCTGCCGTTCGCCGCCGCTGTGGTCGGCCTCCCGGGATATCCGATCCTGGCGGTCGCCTTCGTCGGTCGTGCTGCGCTCGGCGGCAGCGCCAACGAGGCTTTGCAGTGCAGGCGAAAACAGCGCCCCGCCAATGCCGGTGACGATGGCTCCGATCAGGAATAGCGGGAAGTCTGCGGCCCAAGCGAGCAGCAGAAAGCCGGCAATCCGGACCAGGCATCCGGTAATCATGGATTGCCGGGCTCCCCACCGGTCGGCAAGTGCCCCACCGAAAAGGAAAAGACCCTGCTGGGCGAAGGTTCGCGCGCCAAGAACGATCCCGATGGCCATCGCGCCCATTCCGAAGTCGTTCCGCATAGCTACCGCGAGGAACGGCACTACTGCATAGAAGCCGATGTTGAAGACCAGTTGGCTGGCCAACAGCAGTTGCGGCGCAGGTTCAACTCTGGCAGGACGCCGACGCGTAGGTTTCAAGCGCAAGTTCCGCGCCGCCGTCGGACTCATCTCTTGCAGCCTACTGGCAGGGCGGGGAGCATGTTGATTCCTTACATCAGGGGTGGGGTAGGGGATTGCTGACCATCTTATCAAGAATCATTCGCAATAATAGGGTTCCGGCGAAGTATATCCAGCTATAGCCGCCTCCGGGCCTCCATTGATAGTTGAGGTGCCCAGCATTCGGCCAGCCACTTGGGTTTCCACGCGGACCTCCGCGGGAATAATCGCAGAAAGTTGTTGACAATCGACAGCTCCGCGATTTAGATTCATCGTGGATCAAAAAGCGCGGCTCGGCCGCTGCGGACAGCAGACGAGCTGACAACAGCCGCCGCCTTCTCCTAACACCTCAATGACCTAACACCTCAATGAAGGACTAATCATGGCTACAACCAATTTCCGGCCGAAGTACGTCTCCTTTGATTGCTATGGCACGCTCGTCAACTTCAACATTGATCCCACCACCCGTCGCCTCCTGGATGGCCGTATCTCTGAAGAGCAGTGGCCTGCCTTCAAGGCGATGTTCCGCGGGTACCGGTACGACGAGGTCTGCGGCGACTACAAGCCATACGAGCAGATCTTCCAGGATTCCTTTGACCGGGTCTGCAAGCGGTGGGGTCTGGAGCCGACCGAAGGAGCCGGCGCAGAGTTCACTGATGCCGTACGCGGCTGGGTTGCCCACGAGGACGTGCCGGCTCCACTGAAGACGATGGGCGACAACTACCAGCTGGTGATCCTGTCCAACGCGGACGACAGCTTCCTGGACATCACTGTTCCGAGGCTCGGTGCAGACTTCCACGCTGTCTACACCGCTGAACAGGCCCGGGCCTACAAGCCGCGCTATCAGGCCTTTGAGTACATGCTGGACACCCTTAACGCCAACCCTGAGGACTTCCTGCACGTGTCCTCGCACACCCGGTACGACCTGATGCCGATGCACGACATGGGCTTCCGGAACACCATTCTGCTGGACCGTGGCTATGACCCCATCACCGAGGGTTACAACTACACCACCGTGAAGTCCCTGGACGAACTGAACAAGCACCTCGGTCTCTAAACCGGTTCCTGTGCGAAGCGTCTTTGAACAGAAGTTGATCTGAATGACGGATGGCAACCTGGCCGTTGTTGGATTGGGCAACATCGGCAGCATGGGCCTCTGGCAGGCCTCCCGCCTGTCCGATTCCGTCACCGGATTCGAAGCCGCTTCTCCCGCCCACGGCCGCAGCGCCGGGGGCGGGGACACCGGCCTGTTCCGCATCGCCGAAACCTCCGACGGCGTCACCATCACCTCCCGCCAGAAGTCCTGGACCTTCGAGAACGTCAAAGTCGCCTCCGGCGCTGGTCCCAACGCCCCATGCCCGGCTACCTGAGGGCGCAGACAGAAACACGAAGGATGCTTCGTCCGACCCGAACGTTTCAGCTCGCGACAGCCGTCCTCCTGACTTCCTTCGACTACTGAAAGGGTGAGATGAGTTCCTCTCTTGACCCCACCGCACTTCATACCGGCCTGGCTGCGGCCACCTGGGACGGCGGCCGCACGCAGGCGGCCGGGGACGCCAATAGCGGCTCTGCCTTTATCGACGCCGTTGCGTTGGAGAGTGGACTCCTGGCAGAGCAATCCCAGCTCCCGGACTCGACTGTCATGGAACTCCTTGAACAGTCCTACGCCCTGAAGGGGAGGCTTGTTCGGATTCCCACCGAGAAGGACGAGACTTTCCGCCTGCGGGACGGCGAGGAAACGTATCTGGTGAAAGTGTCCTCATCCGAAGAGGATCCGGTGATCGTCCACCTTCAGACGGCATGCATGGAGCATTTGGAGCGGACTGCCACGGATCTTCCCGTCCAGCGTCTTGTCAGGAGCCTTGGCGGAGATCCACAGGTCCTCATCCCGGCGCCTGACGGACCCTTTGACCGGGTACTTCGGGTGATGCGCTTCATGCCGGGTGATTTGCTGGCCCATCACCAGGCCTCGGCGGTTCAGCTTCAGCTGGTGGGCTCAAGCCTCGCCCGTCTGGCCCTTGCGTTGGAGGACTTCGACCATCCTCGAGCCGACCGCCTGCTCCTCTGGGACCTCAAGCACTTTTACCGGATGCGGCCGTTCCTTGACTTTGTGGATGGGCAGCAAAAACGCGCCATGGCAGAGCACATATTCGACCAGTTCGACCAGACGGTGGTTCCGCTTCTCCATTCCCTGACCTCGCAGGTCGTGCACGGGGATTTCAGCCCGTTCAATGTCCTTGTCGACCCGGACAGGCAGGAGTATGTGGCTGGGATTATCGACTTCGGAGACGTCGTGCGAACCCCGGTGATCTTCGACCTCAGCGTCACCATGGCCAACCTGCTGGGCGCAAACCCCGCCAGGCCCTGGGAGCATGCACTTGACGTCATGGAAGGCTATTGGAGCGTCCGGCCGCTGCCCGCCCAGGAGTTGGAGGCCCTGATCATCTCGGCCCAGGCCCGCCTCCTCCTGCGGGCCCTGATAACCCAATGGCGGGCAAGCCAACTGCCTCAAAGGCGCGATTACCTCCTCTCCCACTCAAAACCGGACTGGGACCGGCTCGCCTTCACAGTCGCAGCCCCTGCACCAAAGCTGCCTTTCACATTCTGAACCCGACCAACAAGCCTTCAGGAGAATCCATGGATACTTCCCAAATTCGCAAGCCGTCCAAAGCCACGATCAACGGCTTTGATCCCAAGCGCCTCGGCGAGCTCCCAGACCAGATGCAGAAGAACATCCTGCGCCGGGACAAGAGCCTCGGACCCGGTTACCGGCTCTTCTATGACACCCCCGTGGAGGTAGTACGCGGCAAGGGCGTCACGTTGTTCGACCGGGACGGAAATGAGTATCTCGACGTCTACAACAACGTCCCCTCTGTCGGCCACGCACACCCGCGGGTCATAGCCGCTGTCCACGAGCAAATGCAGACGCTGAACACCAATACCCGTTATGTGCAGGAATCGATCCTGGACTACTCCGAGCAGCTCCTGTCCACGTTCCCGGCCGAGCTGGGCCATGTCATGTTCACCTGCACCGGCTCCGAAGCCAATGACCTCGCCATGCGCGTGGCTAAATACGCAACCGGAAACCAGGGCATCATCGTCACGTCCGGGGCATATCACGGTTTGACCGCCGAGGTAGCATCATTCTCGCCGTCCTTGGGCGCCGGTGTGCCCCTGGGCACAAATGTGCGGGTCATCGACGCGCCGGACGCCCTGCGATACTCATCGGATCGAGTATCCCTGGAGGACCACCTGCGGAATCAGGTGCGTGCCGCCATCGCTGATCTTCACCGGCACGGCATCGGACTGGCGGCCTTTATCGCTGACAGCATCTTCTCTTCCGACGGTATCTTCGCAGGCCCAACGGGCTTCCTCAGCCCGATCATCGAAGAGGTTCATGCCGCAGGCGGCCTCTACATCGCAGATGAAGTACAGCCTGGCTTCGGCCGTACCGGCCAGGAATGGTGGGGCTTCCAACGCCACGGAATCGTTCCGGACATCGTGACCATCGGCAAACCCATGGGTAACGGCATTCCCGTTGCGGCAGCCATCTTCAAGCCCGGACTGCTGGTGGAGTTCGGGAAGAACATCCGCTACTTCAACACCTTCGGCGGAAACTCCGTCGCCATCGCCGCTGCCCAGGCCGTCCTGGACGCTATCCGCGAGGAATCACTGATGGAAAACGCCCTGAAGGTGGGCGAAAAGATCCTCACTGGACTGAAAGACCTTACCGAGGGCATGGACCGGGTTGCAGAAGTTCGCGGAACGGGCTTCTTCGTCGGTGTAGACCTCGTGACTGATCGATCCACACTTACACCCGACGGGGAGGCTGCCGCTGGCATCGTAAATGCCCTCCGGCAAGACCGGATTCTCATCTCTGCCTGTGGCGCCCAAGGCAACGTCCTGAAGCTCCGCCCGCCAATGCCCTTTTCCAGTGACGACGCCGATCGCCTGCTCGAAGGAATGGGCCGTGCTTTCAAACCACTGCGCTAAGGCCAGGATCCGCTGGTCCTTGATAACCAGTGAAACACGGAGCACAAAGAGAGTAGGTGCCCACAAACGCGATGGGCCAACGCAGTGTCGGCCCCTGTCCCGGCAGGAGTACGAACGTCAATGTACCAAAAAATCTCATTCAATCAGCGGATTACTTCAGTTGAAAGCATTTGAAGGGAAGCACCATGAAGACCAGAAACAAAATCCAGACTGCGGCTGCAGGGCTTGCTGTCCTGCTTACCCTGACTGCCTGTGGCGGCACGGCAGCAACGAGCACCCAGGACACGGACATCCCCAAGACGCAGAACACTCGTGACGTCTCTGAGGGTGTCCAGCCGGACGCGGCGGCGGTGGCACTGTTGCCCGAGTCGTATAAGGCCCGGGGTGAACTGACGGTTGCGATGGATCTGAGTTCCCCGCCGATGACGTTCCTGGCGGAGGACAACACCACCCCGATTGGGGTGAACCCGGACCTCGCCCGTTTGGTGGCTAAGAAGCTGGGGCTGAAGCTGAAGTTCGAGAACACGGCGTTCGACACGATTATTCCAGGTATCGACGGCGGCCGGTACGATTTCACCGCTACCACCATGTCCGCCACCGAGGAGCGGCTGAAGGTGCTGGACATGATCAACTACCTCAAGGGCGGCTCGGCGGTGGCCGTGCCCCACGGCAACCCGCTCAATCTGACCAACGAGACTCTGTGCGGCAAGAACATTGGCGTGACCAAGGGTTCCACCCAGCAGTTGAAGCACCTGCCGAACGTTTCGAAGTGGACCTGCGAGGAAAAGGGCCAGCCGGCCATCAACGCCATCACGCTGCCCAACGTCCAGGAGGCACTGACGCAGCTGGACTCCAAGCGGATCGACGGCGTCTTCTACGACGCCAGCGCCTTGGCCTGGGCCAACGAACAGCAGCCCAACCACTTCACCATCCTGGAGCCGAGGATGGATACGCGCACGGACACCAACGTCGCCATGGGTGTGAAGAAAGGATCACCGCTGACACCGGCACTCCAGGCAGCGATCCAGTCCGTCCTGGAAACCCCGGAATACAAGGACTCCTTGGAATACTGGGGCCTGGAAGAATCAGCCATCACTGAAGCCAAGATGCGCTAGTACCAATCGATGCGTGAATACTCCGTACGATTCCCTGGGAGTTGAGCGCGCCAGGCAGCATCTATCCGGTACCCAGGCCGAGCCCGTAATGGGCCTCCGGACCGACCGACCAGTACGCCCCGGCAGTTTTGTTGTTCTGCCGGGGCCGGCGGACGGTTGGACAGATCTAGCCCCTATCGGCGAAACCGGAGCATCGCCATCATGTACCTGTTCCCGGTTCAATGACTTTAGGGTTGTGCTATGAGCAGCAGCCCCACGGCGCGTGACTACAGCAAGGCGTCGGTCCTTGATGCGGTCCTCTCAGAGGCACCTTTGACGCGGAACAGACTGATCGAACTGACGCGTTTGAGCCAGGCTACGGTGTCCCGGAAGGTGGATGAGCTTCGTCTTGAGGGTCTCGTCGTCGAGCAGGGAGTCAATTTGGTTGTGCGCCGTGGTCGGCCCTCCACATATCTGGATGTACCGGGCACGGCGGGGCACATTGTCGGTATCGCTTCCGGGGCGCAAACCACTTGCGTCCTGGTATCAGATCTGAGGGGTCGCGAGGTTAGGCACGTAATTGTTCCGAGCCTCCAGGGAAGCGATGCCGGAACCACTGCCGAATGGCTGGTCGACTTGATTCTGGAGACCAGCGATTCAGCAGAGGGGCCATTGCGCCAAATCGTCGCCGCGCTGCCCGGCCGGGTCCGGAATGGAACTAGACGGTCCGGGACACAAGAATCAATGAAGATTTTTGTGGATCCTCTGCTCCAGAAGACTATTGAAGATCGACTGAAGGCTCCCGTGATCCTCGAGAGCGATGCCAGTGCGTCCCTGCGGGGGATCCTGAAGGACGATGCGAGCATAGGGAATGCTGCTTTGTTCATGCTTAGTACGGTGTTGAGCTTCGCCAGTTGTACTGACCATGAGATCGCCCACGGGCGGACCCCTGCTTTCGGCGATCTTGGTCGTGTTCTCTTCTCCGGCGTTGGGAACGAGACGCTTGACGGGCTGTTGAGCACAAAGGGTCTCCTCCAATTCGCCCGGATGCGGGGACTGGACTTGGAGGGTATCGAAGCACTCTGGTCCCAGCCACAGGAAGCGTCGGCCCGCGCGGAAGTAGTGGAGGCTTTTACGACGGCGATAGTAACCGCCGTCGGTGCCGTCGCGGTGACGCTGGACCCGCAGTCCGTGTACTTTGTCGGCCGCTTGAGTCCGCTCGTGGACGAAGTCCTTCCCGAAGCACGGGAGCGACTGGCGCAAAGCCTTCCCATCGTCCCGGAGATCAGGCTCGTGTCGCAAGAGCTGGGACTATCGGTGGCCCGGGGAGCGGCGTATGCCGCCCTTGCCCTGGCCAAGTGCCGGCTCCGGGAATCGGTGCTTGAGGCCCGGCGCGAGGACCAAGGCCTGTAGCAGGCGCCTGCTGCCTGACAGACCGCCGGTTGGGTAAGGCGTTGGCGAAAGGCCAGGAACCGGGTTGCGGACGTCGCCGTACGAAGAGGGCAGGAAGCGTTCCCTCGCATCCGTCATCCGGGACCTGTCGTGGACCTGGCGGACCGCTGTGCGAGTAGAGTCAACCGCGGACTTTCCTGAGCCGCAGCCTGCGCTTGCCAGCTGACGTCTGACTCCCGCGCTTGCCAGCCGACGTCTGACTTGTGACAGGGCGGACGCGGCGCCAGGGCCTGTAAGGGAGGTTGCTGACGGGCTTGCCGGGAGGCTGAGCCGAAGCTACCAGCGACGACCCGTTCCGGCGACGGCGCAGCCGTACTAGCACGAGGACCGTCAAACCGATCCAGGCCGAAGCAGCACAGAAGATCAGGATCAACGACGCGGTCGTGCTCATGGCTAAGTTTAGGTGCGTGGCGAGGTGGATGCTCCATGCGCTGACTAAGGGTTACTCACTCGTGATTGAAGGGCCCGTGGCGGTGTCGTTATCTGTTCATAATCGTGACGTGTTCAGATCTATCCAGAGCTGGCCGCCTCATGCCAGAACGCCCGTCGAAGTGCTGGCCTTGGCATCGTCAGAAAGCTGGTCACCCAGCAGCAGGTCAGAAAAGGGGGCGTTCCTTCAGGCTTTTGCCGTTGTGAGGCTGACCAAAGTAGGCGGAAGGAACGCCCACTCTTAGTCGCTTCACCCCCAGCCTTCACACGGAGGAAACCCCTTTAACCCCCGCCTGTGTCAATGGCGGCCGATCGTGGCGCCCGCAACCCGCTGTAGGCAGCAGCAACCCCGGCCAGAAAAATGACGACGGCCACATACACCGGGCCGAGGTGGCCGGGCGTGGCCAGTCCCCACGGGTAGTGCGCGGGGACCGACACTCCGAGCGCGACGACCGTGACGACTACGGCGGTAGTGAGGGCCCAGCGTTCTCCCCGCCGCACGCCGTACCAGGCCAGGCCGGAGATGGCGAGTCCGGTGGCAGCGATGAAGCCGCTGAGCGCGATATGCAGGTGGCTGATGTAGTGGGACAGCTGCGGGCTGAACGCCTCCACTTCCGTCTTTCCCTTGTCCACTTCGCCGGGACCGATGCCCAGCTCAAGGAATGCCCCCGTGAAGTTGACTATCAGGAAGACTGCGGCGTACGCCACGAATGCCAGCCCTGCCAGCGCCATGAGAGCCGCTCCCGTCCGAAGGCGCGTCTGCTTTCCGTGGGTCGTTTCTATGGCAGGCATTGCTGCCACCCCTTTCTTTGCCAGCCAGGTGTTCGAAATAGGCCTGGTGTTCGAATAGAAGAGGGCACTACCCCGTCTCCGCGTCCGCCGTTGGCTTCAGCGCTGGTTTACGTGGGCGCTGACGGAGTGCGAGCAGGGGAAACAGGAGTACCGAGAGCATTCCCGCTCCCACCAGGGCGGCCGAGATTCCGCTCGGGATCAGCCCCTCGTCCCGTCCGATGGCGGTCACAGCCACGATGATCGGCAGTCCCGTGGCACCAAACAGGACGATGGAGCGTTTGAGGGCGGCCGTGGAACGCGCCGGTGCCGCGAGCAGCGACGGCAGACCGCGGATGATCAGCAGGAGGACCAGGAACAGCGGGACCAGGGCGAGTGCGGCCGGGCTGGCTGTGAGCGCGCGCAAGTCGAAGTCGATGCCGGTGTCGATGAAGAAGATGGGAACCAGGAAGCCGAAAGCGATGGCGTCGAGCTTCATCTCGATCACGTGGCGGTCATGCCCGGGGGCGCGCGCGATAGCCACCTTCCAGAGGACTCCGGCGGCGAATGCGCCCAGCAGCATGTCCAGCCCCAGCACCATGCTGAGCACCACGAGCACGGTAAGGATGAACATGATGGACCTGACGGCGAACTGGCCACTCGTGTGCAGGGTCCGGGTGACCTGGGAATGGAGCAAGGTATGCCGTGCCCGGGAAGCGAGGAAAATTGCCAGCCCGGTGAGGAGGACAAACCCGAGAAGGACCGCTGTTGCCGGCCCCAACTGCCTGCCGCTGAAGAAGAGCGAGATGGCAACCAGGGGACCGAACTCACCCGCCGCACCCAGTGCAGTGACCGCGACGCCGAGCGGGGACTTCGATTCGCCGGCATCACGAAGGATGGGCAGCAGTGCGCCCAGCGCCGTAGAGCACAAGGCGACGCCGATGATCACCGCTGCCGCCGGG
This sequence comes from Arthrobacter sp. K4-10C, assembly GCF_059090085.1. Taxonomy (NCBI): domain Bacteria; kingdom Bacillati; phylum Actinomycetota; class Actinomycetes; order Micrococcales; family Micrococcaceae; genus Arthrobacter; species Arthrobacter sp. K4-10C. The sequence continues at coordinate 264,191 of NZ_JBNHFI010000007.1, forward strand.
GACGGTGCGAGGACAAAGCCGGCGCCAATGCCTGCCGCCAGTGAGATTGCCCAGCCGGCAGAGGCGCGGCGGGCGGGCCGTCCGCGGATCAGGGCGAAATCTATTTCGTTGCCGGCAACGAAGAAGAGCATGGCGAGCCCGAACTGGGCGAGTGTGTCGATGAACTCTGTGGGTTGAATCCAACCCAGCAGGCTGGGGCCGAGCAGGATTCCAAGGACAATCTCGAACACAACGATCGGCACCTTGACCACACGGTCGAGGAAGCGGGCAGCGAGCGGAGCCACGATAGCCAGCACGGCAATCAAAACCAGTGACGTAGACAAGCCATGCATCGGCGGTACCTCCGGTACCTCGGCTGCTGTGAAGGAAGAGTGCATCAAAGCTACCGCCTACGCCAGTACCGGCGCCATATACCGTCCGTCACGCAATGTGCACTCGGGCAGGACCAACGGGTACGGTCTTCGGATGCGAAAAGACAAGAAACACATCGCTGCCTCCCTGTCCATCCTCGTCCTGTCCGGCGGTCTGCTGACCGCCGGTTCCGCTTCCGCCGGCGCCTTTCCGTGGCCCTTCGATTGGCCCGCCTGGACCAGCGCCAGCGTTCAGTCCCCGGCACCCGCCGGCACCGCTTCCGCTTCCGTGACCCGGTCACCAGCCCCTGTAGAGTCAGCCCCCAGCGCTCCGACGACGGCGTCTCCCGAACCTGCGCCGGCTACGTCGTCTCCCGCCCCGGCACTGTCCGATTCCGCCCCGGCACCCGCCGCCGCCGTTCCCGCTGCCTCGTCTCCGGCACCCGCACAGGCTGTTCCCGCACAGGCTGTTCCCGCCCCGGCTCCCGCCGCCCCAACGGCGCCGGCGCCCGCCCCGGCGCCGGCCGCTGCCACCGGCTCTGCGTCGAACGCGGTTGCCCAGCGCTCTTTCGAGCTCATCAACCAGTACAGGACGGCCAACGGCCTCACTCCGCTGCGCTACAACACCGGGCTCGAAACCGTGGCGCAGAACTGGTCAAACACCATGATGAATGACATCAACGCATCCGGCAGCGCCGGCTTCAGGCACAACCCGGACGCAAGTACGCAGATCCCGTCCGGCTGGACCAGCTGTGCGGAGAACATCGCCGTCAACGCCGACGCTGATGCCCTCTTCGCGGCCTGGAAGGCCTCCCCGGGCCACAACGCCAACATGCTCAACCCGAAACTGACGGACTTCGGCTTCGGCGCCGCCCGGCTTTCCGGGGGTTCGCCGTACGGGGCGCAGCTGGTGGCCACACAGAATTTCGCCACCTACGCGAAGTAGCCCCCTTCGCCCGAACCTACGGGCAAGCCTGGTCCAGGGAGTCCAGGGGGCAGGTCCTGTACAGGCGCAAGGAACGACGGCGGCCGCCGTCGTTCCTTGTTTAAGGAAACCTCATTGGGGGCTCGCGGCAGCGGCAGGAGTGTGAGAGACGCATCTCCCTAAACAATTAGGGGTTTGTTGATTGACTTTCTTTTTCAACGTGAGGATCCTCAATTTTACAAACTCAGTGCAATAACCCTGCTCAGATCGGGTAGCCATGGGCAATGACGATGATGGAGTTTTTGAGTTAGACCTCATGCGGTCCTGGCAGCTCCGCCGGGACGGGGAAGTTGTTCACGTCGCAGCACGCCAACAGCGGCTCATCGCCGCACTGGCGGTCCGCGGTGCCAGCCTCCGAAACTACGTCGCCGGCATGCTCTGGCCCGAATACCCGGACGATAAAGCCCTGGAAAGCCTGCGGGTTACAGTTCACCTGGTCACGCGGCAACTGCCGGGCCTGCTCGTCAAAGACGGAGCCTTGCTGTCCCTGGACGCACGGGTTGAGGTTGACCTCCACAAGGTCCGGGCCCTTCTGAAAGCGGCTGCTCTGTCGGCCGGGGCTGTGGCGGCAGCCCAGCTGCAGGACTTGCGGGACCTGGAATTCCTGCCCGGCTGGTATGAGGACTGGGTGCTGTTCGAGCAGGGGCGGCTGCGGCACGACCAGCTCCGCGTCCTCACACTGCTTTCAGGGCAGTTTTCCAGCCAGGGTGATCATGGTTCGGCTGCGGAAGCGGCGAGCGCAGCACTGGAAATCGAACCGCTCTACGAAAGTGCCGTCCGGTTCCTGGTCGCGGCAGAACTGGCCCAGGGAAACCTCGCCTCCGCCCTGATCACGTACGAGAAGTACCAGGAGCAACTGCGGAAGGATATGGGCGTCGAGCCCTCCGAGGCCCTCAAACAACTGATCAGCGAAGTCGTCAAACCCCAGGCCCGAGGGGCAGCCGAGCAGCTACTTCCCACCTGGGGCGGCAGTTTGGGACCGCAGCCACTGTTGCACAATGTGTAGGACCTTGTCCGGGTCGGCAGCGGAAACAGTGGTGTGCTCGTGGCCAAGTGCAGGGCCGTAGGTGATCCTGGCCCGAAATCCGGCTGGCTGTCCGGCATGCTCATGCCAGGTGCGGATCACCAAGGTACCGGCGTCCGAAACGTCTTGAATAGGTTCCTGCCCGTTACCGGGTGCTGCCGCAACGTCGTCCGCTCGCATCGTCTCCCCACTCTCCGCCGGGACCGTTCCCGCTTAAAGGGACGGGCTGACTGCCGTCAACCCGTCCTGCCGGCCGCGGTGCTTCCAGGAAATGCAGGGCACTGAACCGAACTGCTCTCATCCTGCCCCAGAACAGATCGGTCGCCGGATCCCTTTATCAAAGATTCAGACAAACTTGAGCAACGCGCCGCGGCATGGCCTTGAGGTGGTGCCACAACCGGCTCCGCACCTGCATGGATGAGGGCTCACCAACACATGAGGGCCGTCTGGCCCGACTCACCGGCCCAATACAGCCTTACCCGCACCACGTAGTGCCGTCCCTGGAAGAGCTTGGCCGAAAGACGCGAATTACGCTCCTCGCCGCTGTCGTCGTCGCCGGCTACGAAACGCAGCTCGCCGTCCACGCTCTCGAAAAGCACCAGCACAGTGTCCGCCGTCCCAAAGGTGCCAATTTCGTACGTCCGTGAGGCAGCGGGCTCCAGCGCGAAATCCGCCTGCTCTGCTGGGCTCAAAGAGAGCGGCACGGATTTGAACGGTTCAAGGAGGGGAACTTCGGCCTTGATCGGCGGGAAAAACTTCAGCACCCATTCCCTGTCCGCTTCCGACAGGCCACCGGGAGGATTCAACCCTGCCTGAAACCTCGCAGGTTCCCTGATGAGTCCCGCAGGAAACCAATATTCCATGACGGAATCGGGGTCCCAGGCCGAGCCTTCCACCTCGTTTGCGTCGATCTTCCGCAACACATTGTGGAGTGTTTGTTCCGGCGGCCAGTGGTTTGGTGCGCCACCAAAGTATTCGTAGACCTTGGGTTCATCCCAGACGATGCCGGCGAACGGGTTCTGGTGTTCGTGGGGCATGCCCAGCGTGTGGCCTATCTCGTGCAGCGCCGTGGTCCGGCCGTACTCGTCCGTGAGGTCCCAGCCGAAGTTCATGGTTGGCTCGGTGGCGTTGATCTCCAGAACGTCGCGCCCCACATAGGACCAGGAGCCATCACTTTGATCAAAGGCAATCCGGACCTCCGCCTCGCTCCTGTCCGCCACCTCGGAAAACTTCAGGCCGATGCCCAGGTCCTTCCATTCCTGGAAGGCTCTCCGCACGGCCGCCTTCTGCGGCGCCGGCCCGTCAAAGAACCAGTAGTGAAGGACCGTGCCGTTCACCCACTTCCCCCGAAGTCGGCGGATGAGCCGCTCCCTGCCTGGTTCCAGGTCGGGCCGGAGCACCGCGCGTGTTTGTGGTTTGGTGTCACAGTGCGGCCGGACAGTTTCTGCGGCGGTCATGTCTGCCCCCTTTGCTGGTGATCCTTGGTAAACCAACCGCTGCCCCGGAGACGGATTGCAGGACGGTCTCCTCCCAGTAGAACGCTGCGGCGTTACTGCCGCATTACCGCTTTCCGGCCGGCCCGGCAGGGCAGGCAGGTGCGTGTAACGCCGTCGTAACGGCCCGCATGCTCAACTGCCCGCACCGCACGCGGACCACCATGTCCGCGGACGGGACCCGAAGCTCCGGAAAGGGGACAGACAGTGGGCAATCCAGGTGACGACGGCAGGCTGCCCCTCATCTATGTGAGAGGGTATGCCGGAAACGGCAGCGCCATTAACAGCGCGGTGGACGATCCCTTCTACGGCTTCAGCCAGGGGTCAGTGCATGTCCGCTCGGACAGCCATGGCAGGGCCCAGTTCCATCAGTTCGAATCCCCAATGCTGCGCCTCATCACCGACCACAAATATGAAGTACCCGTCCACGGAGACCAATGGGCATTCCTGCAGGGCGTGGAACCGGGCGCCGTCAATCCCGCCTCCGTATGGATACACCGCTTCTACGACAACTCCGCAGATACCTTCGACCAGGACCCGGAAAGCTTCTCTTTCGAAGCGGCCGCCCGCGATCTCTTCAAGCTGATCAAGCTGGTACTCGACAGGACGGGAGCCCCCAAAGTCTTCCTGGTTGCGCACTCCATGGGCGGGCTGGTCTGCCGGTCCCTCCTGCAACGCGTAATCCCCGAGGAACTCGCGGATCCGGACGGCACAATCGACCCCGCAGCCGGGGCAAAGTACGTCGCAAGGGTGTTCACCTACGCCACACCCCACGGCGGCATCAGCTTCGCCATCGGGTACGGGCTCCTGGAACGGATCAGGGACGCAACGGGCATCCAGGGTGCCGATATCTTCGGACCTGACCGCATGTATGACTACCTCACTCCCGCAGCGCGCAGGCGGACCCTTCGGCGCGAAAGTTTCAAGGGTACGGAAATGCCCGACGACGGGTTCCCGGTTTCCGAACTCTTCTGCCTGGTTGGCTCCAATCCCGAAGACTATGACGTTGCCTTCGGGCTGTCCTCCAAAGCCGTCGGTGCACGCAGCGACGGCTTGGTGCAGATTGACAATGCCGCCGTCCGTGGCGCGCCCCTGGCCATCGTCCATCGTAGCCACAGCGGGCGGTACGGCATCGTCAACTCGGAAGAGGGTTACCAGAACCTTCAACGGTTCCTCTTCGGAGACCTGAAGATCCAGATTGAGCTGGTCGGCTTCGCCGTCGGCCGGGACGCCCCGGACGAGGTCGAGTTCCAGCTGGATGTGGGCGTGGCGATCCGCGGGCTGCCTGTCCTGGTCCACGAGCAAAGTGCCGCACATTTCTGCCCGGTGCATATCGAGCGCTGGAAGGAAGGCGATCCCATCGATTCACCGCAGCCGCTGCTCACCACGTTCCTCTCGTCGCAGGCACCCCGGCCGCTGGTCGGTGGACGGACGGTGCCCAGGCTGCGGCACGCGCTGATGCTGCGGCTGCTGTCCATCGCCGAGAAGCAGGGCCGCTTCTTCTTCGACGATCACATGGAGCAGACGGAGGACTGGCAGGACACGCTGGTGGTGGACATAGAACCGCCGTCCGCAGGTCAGCCCCTGCCAAAGGCCTGGGCTGCCTGGAACAGCACCATCCCGATGGCCCTGCGGGACTGGAACCCGGGGGACAGGGACCGGCTGCTGGACAGGGACGGGACACCCAACAGGTGGAGCGGACGCATCGAAGTTCCGGAGGTGATGAAGCCTCTTCTCGGCAGGAACGCCGGACTGCAGATCAGCGTGACACCGAGGGCCCTGCCTCTATAATCCGGCTGTCACCATCGGATGTCGGTGAGACTTCCCAAAGGCATCCGGTCGTCAGCTGCCAGCAGGGCGGTACGGCCGTCCTCACCCCGCAGCGGCCCCGCAAACCGCAGGTGGGTGCGCTCCTCCAGTTCAGGAATGCTGACCTGGTAGGCCCGGAACTCGTCCAAATCCAACGCCTCCAGGGGATTCAGGTTCTGCGTGAGCAGGAACGCCGTGCTTCGAAACTCACCCTTCTCCATATACGCGAGGATCTTCCAGTACTCCCGTGGCAGCCGGACGCCCCGGTACTCGCGGTCATTGTCGCGGAAGATGGGTCCGCCGAACGCCGTGACCTTCAGGTCCTGGACCTCCACGTCGGCAAAGACGGCTTCTTCCAGCCGTCCCCAAATACCGTCCTTCCCGCTTTGGTTGAAGTCGTCCATCTGGGGTGCGATGTTGGTGAAGAAGAACGAATCGTCATTGGCCCTCTTTGCCTCGGGCAGCGGGCCCCACAGCAGGTCTGCGCGGCGGGCAATGTGACCGCGGTCCAGGCGGTTGCCGCCGTAAAGCTCGTCGCCGTTCTGGAACTGCCCCGGAATCCGGGAGTCCTTAACGAAAGGGATGCCCTTCCGGCTCACCCTCTTGATGCTGCCGCCGTCGATATTCCAGGCCACCCAGCGCGCGAACCGCCGTGACTTGCTGACCGCGAGGGAGAAGTGGGTATAGGGGATGACGGCTGAACCGTTGAGCTGGACCGTGTCGTCCAGCAGGGCGGCATCGATCGCGGGCGGCTCCAACTCATTGCCCAGGAACCCTGAAGCGTAGCCGCCGTTCTGGAGATTCTGCTGCTCAGCCATGTCGCGGACACTAGTTCCGCGGACGTTATCCCGACGTTACAGCGCTCGCCGGGACGGCGGGCGGACCGTAAGCTGATGCCTGCGGACAAGTTCACAGCGGGAGGCGGCCAGGCCGCCACGAGGAGGACAGTGCCATGACAACAGCTACCGGCCGGGTGGTCTGCGACATCACCATCACAGCAGACGGATACTCTGCCGGGCCCAACCAAACGGAGCAGCGTCCCTTCGGCGACGACGGCAGTGACGGTTCGGGGGACCGGCTGCACGCATGGATGTTCGAAACCCCCGACGAGAACCGTGCCGAGATCGAACAGATCGGGGCCGCCAAGGCATTCATCATGGGCCGCAACATGTTTGGCCCCGTGCGCGGCGGATGGAACTGGCAGTGGAACGGCTGGTGGGGCACCAACCCGCCGTTCCACGCCCCGGTCTTCGTGCTCACGCACCATGCACGCGATCCGCAGCCAATGGAAGGCGGCACCACCTTCCACTTCGTCACGGACGGAATCGGGTCGGCCCTGGCGCAAGCACGCGCCGCGGCCGGCGGCGGGGACGTCGCGGTCCAGGGCGGTGCCACCACCGCCAACCAGTACCTGGCCGCGGGGCTGATCGACGAGCTGCGCCTGCATATAGCGCCCCTTACGCTTGGCGCCGGTACGCGGCTGTTCGACGGCGTCCCGCCCCTCAACCTGGAACAGATAAGTTCCCGGGCCGCCCGCCAGGTCACGCACGTGACCTACAGGGTGCTGCCGCACCAGGCCGGCTGAGCCTGCCCGTTTAGACCCCAGCGGCGCCCTTCCGACGACAGAGTGGCCTGTTACCGCATCACCGCGGCAACCGCACTGATCTCGACCAGAGCGCCGGACACCCCCAGACCGGAGACAAACGCGGCGGTCACCAGGGCCGGTTCATCGGAGGCCAACACCGCAGCGATGGCGCCGTACCCGGCCGCGATATCGGCGCCCTCCACGAAGAGCACTGTCCATTGCACGACGTCACCGAGGGTAGCGCCGGCCGCTGCGAGCGCAGTCCTTGCGTTTTCAAGGGCGCGTGCCGACTGCGCAGCCACATCGCCCTGCCCGACTAGGGCGCCGCTGGCGTCCACTGCGTTCTGGCCGCCCACGTAGATGGTGGTTGCGCCGGGCGGAACAACTGCGACGTGGCTAAACGCCGGGCTTACAACGAGGCCTTGGGGACGAATGCGCTGGATGGATGCCATGCGATCATGGTCCCACCCCTCGGCGACTGCCGGGGAAGGCCGCGCCGCCGGTCGCTCACACCAGCGGCCACGGGTAGCGCATGCCGGTAGGGTCATGCGGCAACACCGGTTCGAGGAGCAGGCCTTGGACCCGCCTTTGCAGGGCGGCAGCCTCACCCCGGTCCAGGAAGCCGGCCACCCCGGGAGGCACCGCCTCCGCCAGGGGAGCGATGTCCTCCAGCAGGGCATCCGGGATCGGCGTACCCGCGAAGTCCCAGATGACCGTGCGCAGCTTGAACAGGGCCGAGAAGCACAGGCCATGGTCGATGCCCCACACCCGTCCGTCATGGCCCCGCAGCACGTGCCCGCTTTTCCGGTCCGTGTTGTTGGCGACGTAGTCGAACAAGGCAATCTGCACCAGGCTGGGGTGGGTTTCCGGAGCGTCAGCGTACAGCGTGAAGTAATGCTCGCGGAAGTCGCACTCCACAAACCACTGAAGGGACCCGATCCCCAGCGGCGCTTCCGTCCGGACCACCGTGGGCGGCACGATGCCCCACTGCAGGTATTCACTGAGCTGGTACGCCGCGCATTCCCGCTTGTACAGTCCGGGCTCGAAGTCGGACAGCGGCCGCTCGCCCGCCTCTGGCTTGTAGATGGCCCGGGCGGCGTCTTCCCCGCAGGCCACCTGGACCAGGAAAGTGGCGTTGCTGCTGCGCGGCATCCGTCCCAGCAGTTGGACGCTGCCCATGCCGAGCAGCGTCAGCTCCTGTGCCGGCACCCGTCCCATGTCACGGCTCCCTCAGTCCGCGCAGGGATTCGGTCGTCGAGTTCACCATGAGCACGGCCGGCGCACGCCCCGGGGAATAGGAGACCGCCGACACGGACCCGGTGCTGATGACGATCCGCTGGAAGAGGTCCAGGTGCGTGCCCAGTGCGTGGGCCACCGCGGCCTTGATGGGGTCGGCATGGGAGAAACAAGCGACGACGCCTCCCGGGTTGGCTGCGCTGAGCACCTCCAGTGCCTCCACCATCCGGGCCTGCATCTGCCGGAAGCTTTCCCCGTTGGGGAACCTGAAGGCGGACGGGTGGTGCTGCACTGCTTGCCACTCGGGCAAGCCGGCCAGCTCCGCGAGCGCAGCCCCGGTCCAGTCCCCGAAGTCACATTCGACCAGGCCGGCGTCCGGCTGCACCTTCAATCCGGCACGCAGTGCCGTGGGCTCCGCCGTTTCGCAGGCCCGCTCCAGCGGCGAGGAGTACACCGCATCCACGGGAAGGCCCGTGAGCCGTTCCGCCACGTGTTCCGCCTGCCCACGCCCCCGGTCGGACAGGTGCAGGCCCGGCGCCCGGCCAGGCAGCAGGGTTCCCGTAGTGGGTGTTTCGCCGTGGCGCACCAGCAGCAGAAGTGTGCTCTTCGCATCCATCACGCTAAGCGTAGCGGTGGCGGCATCCAGGGTAAGCCCGGTCAGGGGCAGAACCGGGGAATTGTGGGAGTTTCCTCGATCTCCCGGCAGGACGGGCTTACCGTAGAGGGGTGAGTGAGCGTCCCGATATCTTCACCGTCGGCGAGCTGCGTGCTGCCGGCCATCTCCACAAGGACCTAAGGCACGAGATCCGCGACAACCTGCTTGCCGCGCTCGCGGCCGGCCGGGATCCGTGGCCAGGCTTGTACGGGTTCAGCCGCACTGTCCTGCCCCAGTTGGAGCGGGCCCTGATCGCCGGCCACGACGTGGTCCTGCTTGGGGAAAGGGGACAGGGCAAGACGCGCCTGCTGCGCACCCTGGCCGGGATGCTGGATGAGTGGTCGCCGGTGATCGAGGACTCCGAACTCAACGAACACCCGTACCAGCCCATCACCGAGCAGTCCCGGGCACGGGCGCTCACCGAGGGGGACCGGCTGCGGGTGGCGTGGCGCCACCGCTCGGAACGCTACGTTGAGAAGCTTGCCACGCCGGACACCTCCGTGGCCGACCTCATTGGCGACGTGGACCCCATGCGCGTCGCCGAGGGCCGCCGGCTGGGAGACCCGGAGACCATCCATTACGGCCTGGTCCCGCGTTCCAACCGCGGGATCATCGCCATCAATGAGCTGCCGGACCTCGCGGAGCGGATCCAGGTGGCCATGCTCAACGTGATGGAGGAACGCGACATCCAGATCCGCGGCTACGTGCTGCGGCTGCCCCTTGACGTGCTGGTGGTCGCCTCCGCCAACCCGGAGGACTACACCAACCGCGGCCGGATCATTACCCCGCTAAAGGACCGCTTCGGCGCCGAGATCCGCACCCATTACCCCATCGAGCTGGAGGACGAGGTGGCCGTCATCCGGCAGGAGGGCCGGCTGGTGGCGGACGTCCCGCCGGTCATCCTTGAGATCCTGGCCCGCTACACCCGGGCGCTGCGGCAGTCCCCGGCCATCAAACAGACCTCCGGAGTTTCCGCCCGGTTTGCCATCGCGGGTGCTGAGACAGTGGCCGCCGCCGCCCTGCGCCGCGCGAGCGTGTGCGGCGAGGACCAGGCGGTGGCAAGGATCATCGACCTGGAACCCGCGGCGGAGGTCCTGACCGGGAAGATCGAGTTCGAGTCGGGTGAGGAAGGGCGGGAGCAGGGCGTCCTTGACCACCTCCTGCGCACAGCCACTGCCGACGCCGTCCGGGCGCACTTCCAGGGCATCGACATGGGGCCGCTGGTGGCGGCGCTGGACGGCCACACCACCGTGACCACCGGCGACCAGGTCACCGCCGGGGAGTTCCTCCGGAACCTGCCTCCGCTCAACGGGTCCGGCCTTTATGACGAAATCAGCGGGCGCCTGGGTGCAGAGAACGACGGCCAGCGGGCAGCCGCCGTCGAACTGGCACTGGAGGGGCTCTACCTTGCCAGGCGGATTTCCAAGGAGTCCGACGACGAGGCAACGGTCTACGGCTAGCTGCAGGAGGCATCATGGCGCTGCACCACCGCTCCAGGTACGGCAGGTACGCCGGCGGGCCGGACCCGCTTGCCCCGCCGGTGGACCTGGCCGAGGTGCTGGAGGCGGTGGCCGAGGACGTCATGGCCGGCTACTCGCCCCGGCACGCCCTGCAGGAGTTCCTTCGCCGCGGCGGCAGCCACCGGGATGGTCTGGACGACCTGGCTGCCCGCGTCCAGCAGCGCAGGAAGGACTTGCTGGGTCGCCACCGGCTGGACGGCACCCTCGACGAGGTGCGGAAGCTGCTGGACACCGCGGTGCTGGAGGAACGCAAGCAGCTCGCCCGGGACGCCATGATGGACAACACGGACCGTGCCTTCCGGGAAATGCTGCTGCAGAACCTCCCGGCCTCCACAGCAGCGGCAGTCAACGAACTGGCCTCCTACGACTGGCAGTCCGGTGCCGCCGGGGAAGCGTACGAAAGGATCAAGGACTTGCTGGGCCGGGAAGTCCTGGACCAGCGCTTTGCCGGGATGAAGCAGGCGCTCGAGAACGCCATGGACGAGGACCGCGAGGCTGTCAACGGGATGCTGCGCGACCTCAACGAACTGCTCGACAAGCACCGCCGCGGCGAAGACACCGACGCCGGCTTCCGGGAGTTCATGGCACCGCACGGCCACTTCTTCCCGGAGAACCCGCAATCGGTCGAGGAGCTGATCGACGCCCTGGCGAAGCGGGCGGCGGCGGCCCAGCGGCTCCTGCAATCCATGACGCCCGAGCAGCGCGACGAACTGCTGCGGCTGTCCGCGCAGGCATTCGGGTCGCCGGAACTGATGGGCCAGCTCGACCAGCTCGACTCGAACCTCCGGGCGCTGCGCCCCGGCGAGGACTGGACGGGATCCGAGCGTTTTGAGGGCCAGGAGGGGCTGGGACTGGGCGACGGCACCGGGGTGTTGCAGGACGTCGCCGAACTCGACACCCTGGCCGAGCAGCTCTCCCAGTCCTACAGCGGATCGCACCTGGACGATCTTGACCTGGACGCGCTGGCCCGCCAACTGGGGCAGGACGCGGCCGTGACCGCGCGGACCCTTGCCGAGATTGAGCGGGCCATGCACGACGGCGGCTACCTGCGGCGGGGTGCCGACGGGGACCTCCGGCTATCCCCGCAGGCCATGCGGAGGCTGGGTAAGTCGCTGTTGCGGGACACCGCGAAGCAGCTGTCCGGCCGGCAGGGGCGCCGGGACACCCGGGCCGCCGGTGCTGCGGGCGACCAGACCGGCTCCAGCCGGCAGTGGGAGTTCGGGGACGCCGGGCCATGGGACGTCACGCGAACCATGACCAACGCGATCCGCCGCACAGTGGCCGGCGGCGAAGATCCCGGCCGCGGCTTCCGTCTGGGGGTGGGGGACATCGAAGTAACTGAAACGGAGGCTCGGACCCAGGCCGCCGTCGTCCTGCTCGTGGACGTGTCCTTCTCGATGGCGGCGGAGGGACGCTGGGTGCCCATGAAGCGCACCGCGCTCGCCCTGCACCACCTCGTCTCCACCCGGTTCCGCGGTGACCGGCTGCAGCTGGTCACGTTCGGCCGGTATGCCCAGTCCATGGACATTTCCCAGCTGACCGCCCTGCCGGCGCTGCGGGAGCAGGGCACCAACCTCCACCACGGCCTGCTGCTGGCCGGCCGCTTCTTCCGCCAGCACCCGTCGATGCAGCATGTCCTCCTGGTGGTGACGGACGGCGAACCGACCGCACACCTGCTGGCCGACGGCGACTCGTGGTTCTGCTGGCCGCCGGACAGGGAAACCATCCGGGTCACGGTCACCGAACTCGACCGCCTGGGGCGCGCGGGAGTGCAGGCCACGTTCTTCCGTTTGGGCGGGGATCCCGGGCTGGAACGGTTCGTCCAGCGCATGGCCCGCCGGATTGACGGGCGGGTGGTTGCGCCTGACGTGGGTGGCCTTGGTGCCGCTGTGGTGGGGGAGTACCTGCGCGCCCACGTCCGCAGTTCCTACGGCGACGCCGACTGGGCGCTCTAGGGGCTTCCTAGCCTTCGCTTCCCAGGCCTGCCTCCGCCACGAGCTCGGTGAGCCACGGGCGGTGTCCACGGTGGAATTTCAGGTCCTCCGGCAGGCCCTGCACCCGGGGCTCGGAGCCGGTGATGTCGATGGTCATCCGGCCGCCGGCCATGGGCGCGTTGGTGATATGCAGGTCGCCGTAGGAGGCCGGCAGGGCGGGGTCCATCCAGAACCCGCCGCGGGAAACGTGGGCGTCATACCGCATCAGGCTGGTGATCAGCATGATGGGCGTGGTGGCCGCCCAGGCCTGCGGCGAGCAGGCGGTGGGATACGGCACGGGCTCGGCAACCTGGTCGCGGCTGAACCCGCAGAAGAGTTCCGGCAGCCTGCCGTTCGAAAAATCGGCCGCTTCCAGCAGTGCCGTAGCGATCCGCTGCGCCTCCTCCACGAAGCCGTAGCGCATCAGGCCGGCCGCGATGATCGCGTTGTCATGGGGCCAGACCGATCCGTTGTGGTAGCTGGCGGGGTTGTAGGCACCCATATCGCTGGCAAGGGTCCGGACACCCCAGCCGCTGAACATTTCGGGCGACATCAGCCGCTCGGCCACGAGCGGAGCCTTGTCATCGTCCACGATGCCGTGCCACAGGCATTGCCCCATGTTCGACGCGCACGCGTCCACCGGCCTTTTGTTGCCGTCCAAGGCGACCGCGTACCAGCCACGGTCAGGCAGCCAGAACTCGTCGTTGAACTTCTTCTTCAGCCTGGCCGCCTCCGCGGTGAGCTGCGCTGCCATCGGTGCGTCCCCGGCGTCGTATGCCATCCACGCCCGGGACAGCAGCGCGGAGTAGACCAAAGCCTGCACTTCGCAAAGGGCAATGGGTGGCTCGGCCAGCGTTCCGTCGGCGAAATTGATGCCGTCCCAGGAGTCCTTCCAGCCCTGGTTGAGAAGGCCCTGTTCGTTGAGGCGGGAGTACTCGACAAAGCCGTCGCCGTCCTTGTCGCCGTATGTCCGTACCCAGTCCAGCGCGCGGTCGGCGTGGGGCAGGAGGGAAGCGATGGTGTCCTTGGCGAAGCCCCAGCGGCTGACCGAGCCCAGTGCCATGACGAACTGGGGAGTGGCGTCCACGCTGCCGTAGTAGACCGACTTACCGCCCAGTGCCAGTCCGCTGGAAACCCCCAGCCTGACCTCGTGCAGGATCTTCCCGGGCTCCTCCTCGCTCATCGGATCCACCACTTTGCCCTGGCGGTCGGCCAGCGTCTGCAGCGTGCCAAGCGCCAGGGACGGGTCTACCGGAAGCGCCATTTCCGAGGCCCACAGGGAGTCGCGCCCGAACAGTGTCATGAACCACGGAGCGCCCGCGGCCACGACGATCCGCTCCGGATGCGCGGGATCTTCGATCCGCAGGGCACCCAGGTCGTCGTAGCTGCGCCGGAGCGTCCGCTCGATGGAGCGGTTTGTCATGTGCAGCCGGGGGATCTTGGCCATCCATTCCTGGCGCCGGCGGTCGCTCGGCGAAATCCCGCCCCCGGGCGGACGGACGGGCAGGGCCGCACCGTTGCCGGAGGGCACCACACTCACGTGCGTGCTCCACTGTCCGCGCGGCGGGACCACCGCCAGATAGGTGAGGGCGTCCGGGATGGCAGCGGCGCCGCCGCCCCGGACCAGTACGGCCTTCCGGACGCCGTGCCAGGCTGCGCTGATGGTGAGGGAATCGCCGTCGATGCCCCGGGATTCCTCCCAACGCCGATGGACCCTTGCCTCCTTCACCTCGAAGAGATCGGCGAAATCGGACTCCACGGCCACTGACACACGGCATTCTGCCGGGTCGGATGAGTAGTTCCTGATGGTGATTTCCTCGGCAACGCCTGCGGCCACCTCCCGGAGGCGCTCCACGATCAGGGGGCTGTCGGCATACCCGTCCGAACGGGGAACGCGGCCGATGAAGAGTGCGCGGTAGGGTTCCTTCGTCTCCGCAGTCAGCGGCTCGAGGGACTGCCCGTTGACAGTAAGGTTCCAGCGCGACAGGATCCGGGTGTCCTCGTGGAAGACGCCGTGGGGATGTTCCGGATGGATGTCACCGTTGGCAGAGGAGATGCAGAAGCACGAGCCCTCCACCAAGGTGACGGTTCCGGCCCCCAGGGGCCCCGCAGCGGTGTCGGCATTCCATCCAGCCATGGAATGACGCTACGCCTGGGCCGGACCGGATAAAAGGGGCACGGCCTTGAACCTGCACACCTCCGGGCATAGCATTGCCGCCACACCAGCGCCGATCGGATCGAGGAGCGGGCCATGGGCGGAACAGCGGCGGAGGCGTCACCAGCACAATTGATGGTGGACTTGATCATCTCCCTGGACGGGTACGCATCCGCTGAGGGGTGGCCGGGCTGGTGGGGCCTGGAGGGGCCGGAGTACCTTGCCTGGCTGGACCAGGAGGCGGAGAAGAACTACACCTTCCTCCTGGGGGCCAACACTTACCGGCTGATGTCCGGCATGTCCGAGGAAGCGTCTGCCGGCGGCTCCGGATTCTCCGCCGAGGAGGGCGCCTCGCTGACCGGGCTTGCCGCCGTGCCCAAAGTAGTTTTCTCCTCCACCCTGCAGGAACCCCTGACCTGGCCGAACTCCGAGCTGGTCCGCGGGGACGCAGGTGAGGCGGTGCGGGAGATGAAACAGTCAGGGACCCAACCGTTGAGCACGCTGGGCAGCCTTAGCCTCTGCCGGTCACTGCTGACCGCGGGCCTGGTGGACCGTTTCCGTGTGGTGGTCTTCCCGGTGATCACAGGCCGCACAGGACAGGAGCGGATCTACGACGGGTATCCGGACGTCACCCTTGAGATGGTGGAGAGCAGGACCTTCGACGGCCGGCTCCAGCTCCTTGAGTACGTGCCTACCGTGCTCAGCGGGCCGCCCGGCACGAGCCGCACGTGACAAAGGACAGTCAGTCCCCGTGGCTGGTGGGTATGTCGTGTGAGGCTGCCCATTCGCTGACGTCGCGGCGTTCGATTGCCGCCGCCATGAGGTCGGGGAACAGATCCGGGGTGCAGGCAAAAGTGGGGACCCCGATCCCGGCGAGCGCTGCGGCATGGCCGGCATCGAACGTGGGATGCCCGCTGTCACTCAAAGCCAGCAGGGCGATCATGGTGGCGCCCGAGCCCACAAGTGAGGCGGCCCGCCGCAGCATCTCCTCCGCTATCCCGCCCTCGTAGAGATCACTGATCAGCACCAGGATTGTCTCGTCCGGCCGGGACATCTGGCCCTGGCAGTACGCCAGGGCGCGGTTGATGTCGGTGCCGCCGCCGAGCTGCACACCGAACAGGACATCCACGGGGTCGTCCAGCTCATCAGTCAGGTCAACAACCTCGGTGTCGAAAACCACCATCCGGGTGCGGACGGAGCGCAGTGAGCTCAGGACGGCCCCGAACACGCTTGAATACACCACCGACTCTGCCATCGACCCGGACTGGTCGATGCAGAGGATGATCTCGCGCTGGATCTCGGTGCTGCGCCGGGCATGGCCCACCAGGCGCTCCGGCACCACGGTGCGGTACCCGGGCTGGTAGTTTTTGAGGTTTGCGGCAATGGTCCGGTTCCAGTCGATGTCCCGGTGCCGGGGCCGCCGCGTCCGGGCCGCCCTGTTCAACGCCCCGGAAACCGCCTGGACCGTCCGTGCCCTCAGCCGCTCCTCGAGTTGCGCTGTCACCTGGCGCACCACTGCCCGGGCGCTCTCGCGGGAGTGCTCAGGGATGACCCGCCCGAGCCCGAGAAGCGTGCTGACCAGTCCGACGTCGGGCTGCACGGTGCGCAGCATCTCCGGTTCGAGAAGCAGCTGCCGCAGGCCGAGCCGCTCCATGGCATCGGCCTGCATCACCTGGACAACGGAGGACGGGAAGTAGCCGCGGATATCACCAAGCCACCGTGCCACCCGCGGGCTGGACCCGCCCAGGCCTCCGCGGGCGCTCCGTTCCCTGTCGTACAGCTCCTCCAGGGCCTGGTCCCGGCGGGCGTCGTCGGCGGAAAGCACCACTGCGCCGCCGTCGGGGGTGGTGATGCCGTCGGCTTCGTGCGCGCCGAGCACCAGGCGCCAGCGGCCCAGCCGGTTACGTTCCGGGTCTGCGGCTGTCACGCTTTTTCCTCCCATCCCAGGTACCGTGCCATGGTCCGGAGCGCCGGGACAGCCGGCGCAAAGTCCAGCGCATCCGGACCGGCAGCGAATTCGGCGCCGCCGGCACGGCTGATTTGTTCACCGATTTCCCGCCGCTCTGCCTTGCTGAAAGCCGAAAAAGTTCTGCGCAGGAGCGGCAGCACGTCCTCGAACACCTCCCCGCCCACGCCGCTGATCCAGCCGTCCACAATTGCCAGGAGGCGCGGGTCATACACCAGCAGGGATGCGTCGCCGGAGAGTAAACCGTCAAGCCAGGCGGCAGCTGCAGGCGCCGGCGTGGCAAGCGAAAGGCGCCGGCTGAGGCTGTCCGCCACATTCCCGCCGTCGAGGGATCCGGCGTCCAGGAGCAGCCTGGTGGCCCGGCCCCCGACGGCTCCGTGGATGCGGTCCGAACCGGCAACGGCGGACAGTGCCTGCCGCCAGTCGTCGAGTGGCAGGTCGGGAAGCAGCGACAGGCCGTCATTGGCTGTGTCGATCGCATGGCGCATGGCTGCGGCCGCTTCGTCATCCAGCCCCGCACAGGCCGTGGGCAGGCCTACGCAGGCCCGCACCACCGTCGCATCGAGGATCGTCCGCACGCCGCTGACGTCCACGCCGCGGACGTTGCCGTACCTGCACGTCCGGGCCAGCGGCGCGACAGATTCCAGCAGGGGAGCGACGTCCTGCTGGAGGGCGGTGCGCTCGGCAAGGGCCGATACCACGGCGCTGATCGCGTCGGGGAGATCGGCCAGCAGGCACCACGACAGCAGTTCGCTGAGGTCGGCGAGGCTCCCGGCCTGCGCCGCCTGCTCGGCTGCGGCGGCTGCGGCAGCCGAGGCGACGGTGGTTCCGTAACGGCTGGCCTCCACCACCGCCACGCTGAGTTCCGGTTTCCAGCGGAGCGTCCAGGCTTCCTTGAAGGTCCCGGTGGTGCGCCCGGTTTCGGTTGGGACACCCCAGTCCACCCCGAGCAGCTGCAGCCGGTGCAGCAGCACGGACCGTGCCAGCTGGTTCGGTTTGCGCAGGTCAAGGATGAGGACTTCCTCTATGGCGCCCGGCTTCCAGCGGAGGCGGCGCTGGGCAGCGGCGAGGTCGGCGGCCAACGGAAGCGTAGGCACGGAGTCCGGCACAGTGCCGAGCTCCCGACCCACGGTGAGCTCGCGGTGCACCACGGACAGTGGCAGGGGAGAGCCGTCGCACAGCACGGCCTGCGCGGCGTCGTCGAGCTCCGCCAGACCGGGACTTGGCCGTCCCCGCACGGCGGCAAGGGCGGCGGCGAGCCGGCTTGCCTCCACCACGGAGGCGGTGGAGGCGCCGAGGTTCTCCCGGCGGAGGGCGTGCGCCACCCGGACCAGCCACGTGGTGGCCACGTCACTGCCGCTGTCCTTCACCCTCCAGTGGTTGTATAGGTGCTGGTACCAGCCGGGGGCGGTGACACCGGCACCGTATCCGCTGCGGAAGCTGAGGCGGTCCGACGTCCAGGGCACCCAGGTGGCCGTGACCTTGGACTTGGGTAAATTGGCGAGGACCTTGTTGTCCGCCGTTGCCGGGGGGAAGTTGGCCGGCACCAGCGCGGGAGCATGGTAGGCGCCGCACACGACCGCGACGCTTTGGTGGCCCTCGCTGAGGGCGGAACGGAGCAGACGCCGCATGGCAGCCTCCCGCAGGTTGTTTTCGACGATATCCGGGTGGTCGGCCGGCCTCGGGTCCCCGGCCCTGATCTCAGCGATGGCATCGGTGATGGCCAGGAACCTGTCCAGGGGGCCGCCGTTCCGGTGTTCCACAGCGTCTTCCCACCACCGCTCGGCGTCGCTGTACCCTGCCGCCCCGGCGAGCATTCCGATCGCATCCGGCCGGTACGGCTCGTGGGAAGGGACCAGAGGGCCCGCAGACCCGGCCGCGCGGCGCAGCGCGAACGTGTTGGCAGCCGGCAGGTCGATGGCCCGCACTGCCGCCCCGGTGGACAGGGCCCAGCGGATGGCCACCCATTCGGGGGAGAATCCGGCCAGGGGGTAGAACGAGGCCAGCCCCGGCTCGTCCACTGCGTAGATCAGCCCGGCCACGGGAGGCACCATCTCCGCGTCGCCGAGCAGCGGCAGGACCTGGTCAAGTTCCGGGGGACCTTCCACAAGGACCAGGCCGGGCCGGAGCTCTGCCAGTCCCTCGGCGACGGACCGCGCGGACCCTGGACCGTGGTGCCGGATCCCCAGGACATGGACTTCTGTCATCGGCCAGTTGGCGATTCGAGGTCTCGGCAGGCACGGTAGAGGTCCTTCCAGTCGGGGCGGTTCCGGACCACGGTTTCCAGGTACTCCTGCCAGATGACGCGGTCCTGGACAGGATCCTTGATGATGGCACCCACGAGGCTTGCGGCCACGTCCCCGGCCCGCACGGTGCCGTCACCGAAATGGGCAGCCAGGGACAGGCCGTTCGTCATTACGGAGATGGCCTCAGCCGTTGACAGCGTCGCGGACGGTGACTTGATGGTGGTGCGCTGGTCCTGCGTGACGCCGGCCCGGAGTTCCCGCATCACCGTGACCACCCGGCGGATCTCGGAGAGGGCTGACAGATCCGCCGGCAGCTCCAGCGCGCTGCCCAGCGAGCGCACCCGTGCGGTAACAATCTCCACCTCCTGGTCGATCGTGTCGGGAAGCGGAAGCACCACCGTGTTGAAGCGCCGCCGCAGCGCGGACGAGAGGTCGTTGACGCCCTTGTCGCGGTTGTTGGCTGTGGCAATGATGTTGAAGCCCTTCCGCGCCTGCACTTCGGTGTTCAGTTCGGGGATGGGGAGCGTCTTCTCGCTAAGGATGGAGATCAGGGAATCCTGCACGTCCGAGGGGATCCTCGTCAGCTCCTCGACCCGGACCAGGCTTCCGGACTCCATGCCCCGCATGACCGGCCCGGGCACGAGTGCTGCCCGGGACGGGCCGTCGGCGAGCAGCCGCGCATAGTTCCAGCCGTACCGAAGGGCTTCCTCCTGCGTGCCTGCGGTTCCCTGGACCACCAGGGTGGAGGACCCGGAAACGGCGGCCGAGAGGTGCTCGCCCAGCCAGGTCTTTGCCGTGCCGGGCACGCCCAGCAACAGCAGGGCACGGTCCGTGGCCAGGGATGCCACGGCGATCTCCACCAGACGCGCCGAGCCCAGGTACTTGGGAGTGATGTCCACGCCGTTGGGCAGGGTGCCGCCAAGGATGTACGTGGTGACGGCCCAGGGGGACAGCCGCCAGCTCGGCGGGCGGGGCCGGTCGTCGACGGCGGCCAGGGCGTCGAGTTCCCCGGCGTAGGCTTCCTCGGCGTGGGCGCGGACAATGCCTGCGGATCCGTGGGCATCTGTCATTGAAAAGCCTCCGTCAGTGATTGTCGGAACGAAAGGTACTGGACGGCGTCGCGCAGTACGCGCCGCCGTGAAGCGTCGTCGTCGGGGCGGGCGAGCAGGCGGCGGCACTCGTCCGCAGCCACGGGCGGCAGCGCTGCCGGCAGGGTGGAGGCCAGCATGGACGCGAGGTAGCCGTTCTCCTTGCGCGCGATGACCTCAAGGACCGCACCGGCCAGCGGGGGTGCCCATGGCGTTGGAAGGTCGCGGAGGAGCGGAACCAGCGCCGCCGGCTGGATGCCGCCGGTTCGGAGGTGCTGCACGATCCATCCCTCACGTTCCTCTGCCGGCAGGCAGTCCAGGAGCCGCGCGTCGGTACGGATGTCCAGCAGGGCGCGCACCCAGTTCCGGTCGGCGCGGAGTACGGCGGTGGCGAGGATGGCGTCGATGACGCGCGGTTCCCCGTTCAGCAGGGCGAGCGTGCCCGCCGGGTCCCGGCCTGCCGCCGTCGTCCATACGTCCAGGGGCGCGCCACGGACGATTGTTTCCAGCCACCGGAACCGGTCCGGTTCGCCGGCGCGGGGCGCCGGGGATAAGCCGTCCCGCACGGCGGCAGCGTCGGGTTCGGGCGGCGTCTCGATATCCAGCCGTTTGCGCAGCATTCCCCTGGTGCCCAGCAGTGGCCGCAGCCTTGCAGCCATGCGGTGTGCCCGGGCACTGTCCGGCAGCCGGTCAAGGAGGCCGGCCGCCACCTCCCGCACGCTTTTGGCCTTGTCATCCAGGGCGCGTTCCAGCAGCGGTTCGTCGCCGGGCCCGAGGTTCGTGGAGAGCAATGCCAGGAGGCTGGCGCGTTCGCGCGCACCGCAGTTGTGCCAGTCCGCGCTGAGCTGTCCGACGGCGGCGGCCGGGTCGGTGCCCCGCAACAGCTTCAGGTGGGCCGCGGCACTGGCACCAGTATCCTCGGCTTCAGGAGCCGCCTTGGGGAGGCTGCCGCCGGTTCCAGCCCGACGAAGGTCCTGAAGCCACCGGCCGCGGGCGCCAATGGCCGGGACCAGCCGACCTGCCACCTGGGATTGCGAATCCGCCAGGGCGAACAACGAAGGCAAGAGGCGGTGCGGAACGCGCCGGCCCGAACCCGCCGCCAACTCAAGCCAGTCGGCCACCAGCCGGGTTCTCAGCTCCGGCCCCACGGGCGGCTGGCTGAGGACCAGCTCCAGCAGCCGGGCCGCGTCTCCCGCAGCCTGCGGGGCGTCATCCGGCGGTGCAACGGGCAGTTCACCGCCTGGGACGGGCATCGCAGTCCGGGCCGCGCGCGTGGCCACATCGGCAAGCGCCGCCTGGTCGAGCAGCGATTCCTCGGGGGAGAGGCCGGCGGGGACCCGAAGGTTGAGTTCCGGTGGCGGTGCAGGGGCCGGGTGGCGTCCCGTACCCACGAGCGCGGACGATCGAAGCTCGGCGAGCCACCTCACGCGGCCACCACCGCCCCGCCGACGACGACCGACAGGGGCCGCAGGTGCCCGTCCTCCAGTTCCCCGAAAAGATCGACGGCGTGTCCGCCCGTTAATGCCAGCAGATAGTCGAGGCGCGCGTCGACCAGGGGCAAGCCGTGGCCGGATCCGTCCTGCACCCAGCCTTGGTCCATAGGGTTGATCCGGACCCCGGCCAGCAGCACCGGGTGCCGCTCCCGCCATGGTGAGACCGCAACGGCGGCCGACTCTGATTCCAGCGCCTGGTCGACGCTGCAGCCTGCACCAAGCCCTTCGGCCACACCCTGCGGTACGGCCGGCGCGTTGAACAAAGCCCGCTGGGGCGGCGTGCCGGGATAGCGGGCAACATATCCGTCCAACATTGCCCCTGCCAGCTGGGGCATGGCGAACGCTTCGCCGCGGGCGGCGAAATCGAGGATCACCACCACCGTGCCGTCTGGCCCCCGCAGCCACGTGCGCTGCTGCTGGAGGCGTCCGTCGTCGCTGCGGTGGGCGCCGAGCACCAGCCAGGGGCCGGGCAGCGCCTCGGATCCCTGCACCTCGGCGGACGGGACGGGCCATCCCACAGCCGCCCTAAGATCTGCCAGCTCATGGGGCGCAAGCCGGTCCCGCTGCGTCCAGGCCTTGGCAAGTGCCCACCAGCGGCCGGCGTGCAGCAGCAGATGGTCCGCCCAGTCGGTGCGGGCATGGACATCCGATCCCATGGCCCGGACCTGGTCCGCCATGCCCGGAAGCTGGGCATCCACCAGCCGGGCTGCCACGCCGTCCCACCAGGAGTAGGGCTGGTTGCGTGCCGGGGCGAGCCCCGTGCGCAGCAGATCCGTGAGCCACCGGGCAAAGTCATCCATGCCGGTGTCCATCAGCGCCATCCGGTCCGCCAGCCTCCTGGCCTGAGCCTCCGGGTCTGCGGTTTCTCCTGCGCTGCGCTGGCCGCGGGCAGTGGCACGCTCGGTCCGCTTCGCTGCCCACTCCTGGGCGAAGCCCGCGGTTTCCGCGCCGGCCGCCCCGGCCGCCTCGCCGCGGGCCCACAGGAGCAGCAGCGCCAGTGCATGCTTGCACGGGAACTTTCGGCTGGGGCACGTGCAACGGTAGGCGGGCGCGGCGGTGTCCACACTCACCTGGTACGGCGTCTTGCCGCTGCCCTGGCATTTCCCCCAGACCAGGTCGTCATTGCTGCCGGTGTCCGACCATGGGCCGGGACGTGCCAGTTTGCGGGCGGCTGCCAGCGAAGCGTCATCAGGCGCGGCACCTATGACCCTGTCCTCGCTCCAACGCCCCATGGACCACATTGTGCCTGATGCCACAGTGGTTGCGGGACAGGTGCCCAATTTTGTGTGAGGATCAGTTATGCCCAACCGCCTGATGCTGCTGGACACTGCCTCCCTGTACTTCCGGGCCTTCTACGGCATCCCGGACACGATCCGCCGCCCGGACGGAACACCCGTCAACGCGGTCCGCGGGCTGCTCGACATGATCGCACGGCTCACCACCGACTACCGCCCGACCCATCTTGTCGCATGCTGGGATGATGACTGGCGTCCGCAATGGCGCGTGGACCTGATCCCGTCGTATAAGTCCCACCGGGTGGCCGAAGCCGTCACTGACGCGCCGGACATCGAGGTGGTCCCGGACGCCCTGGAGGCCCAGCTCCCCATGATCCGCGAGGTGCTTGGCCTTGCGGGCATCGCCATCGTGGGTGCTTCAGAGCATGAGGCCGACGACGTTGTGGGCACCTACGCGAGCCACGCCGCGTTTCCGGTCGACGTCGTCACTGGCGACCGCGACCTGTTCCAGGTGTGCGACGACGGCCGGCAGGTCCGCGTGATCTACACCGCACGCGGCATGCGGAACCTCGAAGAGGTCACCGAGCAGACAGTCGTCGCCAAATACCGCGTGCTGCCGCAGCAGTATGCCGACTACGCCACCCTGCGCGGCGACGCCTCCGACGGGTTGCCCGGCGTTGCAGGAATCGGGGAGAAGACGGCTGCTTCCCTGCTCCTGAAGTACGGCACCCTCGAGGGGCTGCTTGAGGCGGCGGAGGACGACGGCAGCGGCCTGGCTGGACCGGTCCGGGCCAAGCTCGCCGCGGCCGCGGACTACCTCAAAGCAGCCCCCGCCGTCGTACGGCTGGTGCGGAACCTGGAGTTGCCCGGCCTCGATGAGGCCGGCGCAGGGCTGCACCCGGTCACCGGCGCCAACCGCGCCGAGCTTGAGCGGCTGGCAACGGACTGGAACCTCGGCGGCTCGGTGCGGCGCCTCCTCGACGCGCTCGACCAGACGAGGTAAAACGGCGACATCCGGTACGGCACAGAGCGCTGCATGTGACGGACCATGTACCGCGATGACCGCCTGTTGCGGTACGCGTCGATGCGTTGCAGGGTCGCTTGATCAGGGCGTAGGGCGATGGTTTGGTGAGGTAACGATCCAAACGAGAGGCCATTCCCATGACACTCACATCTGATCTGGCACCCCGCCGGCTTCGGGACATTTTTGGAACTTTTGCCACCGGGCTGACGGTCATCACGGCTGCCACCGACCACGGCCCGGCCGGATTCACGTGCCAGTCCTTCGCGTCGCTGTCCCTGGAGCCCGCACTGGTGACCTTCAGTCCGGCCAGGACCTCACGTACATGGCCGGAACTGCGGCGGGCCGGTGCCTTCACGGTCAATATTCTTCCTGCAGGGCACCAGCACCTGGCCGGGCAGTTCGCCCGCTCCGGAGCGGACAAGTTCGCGGGTGTGGGTTATCACTCGTCGCCGCTGGGCAACCCGGTCCTCGACGACGCGCTGGCCTGGATCGACTGCGAGCTCCAAGTCGAATACGACGGCGGCGACCACACTATCGTTGTGGCGGCGGTTCGGCATCTCAGCGCGCGCCAGGATGCCGAACCGCTGCTGTTCTTCAAGGGCCGCTATGCGGGACTCGTTCCTGCGGAGCATCTGCTCGAGGCCGCCAGCTGAATGGTGTCCCCGACAGGAAAGCTGCCACAGCCATATTTTGCTGCGGCAGCTTTTTCTTTTCGGGGGGTTCTCAGTAGGAGATGAATGCCACGAGTTCGCCCACCCGGTCCTCGGGGTAGTTCTTTGCGATATCGCCCTGGCTGAGGACGCCGATCAGGTTGTGCCCGTCAATGACTGGAAGCCGGCGCACCTGGTGGTCCTGCATTGTCCTGATGGCCTCCTCGATGGAATCGTCCGCGCCGATGGTCACAGGCTTGCCCTGGCCCAATTCACCGGCTCTGACTGACCGCGGGTCGCCGCCTTCGGCCAGGCATTTTATAACGATGTCGCGATCCGTGAGCATGCCCTTGAGTCGGTTGTCCTCGCCGCAGATGGGAAGGGAACCGACATCCAGGTCCCTCATCTTGCGGGCAGCTGTTTCCAGGGTTTCGTTCTCGCCGATGCACTCCGCGCCGCCGGTCATAACTTCCCGTGCCGTTGCCATAATTGTCTCCTGATGCCATGCGGTTGTGTTTTTCTACCCGGAAGGCCCTGCGGGTCACCGCTGTCGGCTGGCGGCTCCGAAGAGCGAACCGTTGGAAAAATGCTAAGCCTACTGATTATTTCTGTCCAGAGCCTGACGGTTCCCCCCTGCCCGACATTTCTTCCAGTCGGACGGCCGCGCCTTCGGATTCCCTGCACTGACGCGCTTCTTGCGCCGCTGCCATCAAGTAGTAAGCTTGCTGAGCATTACTAGTAAGCTTGCTGATTAACCAGGAGATGGAAGCAGGAGTAATGGGCACAGTAGTTGGAGTTGCCTGGTCGATGATGCTGACGGCCGGCGGAGCGGCGGTGGCCGCGGGTGCCCCCTTTGGCGCTGCAGGCCTGGGCGGCCAGTATCTCGCCGGTCACGTACTCCTGGGGCTGGGCCTGGGCCAGCTGACGGCCATGCTGGTACGGGCGGCCGTGCGCCGGATGGTCCGCAGGGTCCGCAGCCGGGCCGGTGCCGTTCAGGCACGCGCGGTCCAGGAACGGCCCGTTCAAGCGCCCGAAGCCCGGCTTGCCACCGTCTCCGTGCTTCCGGCCAGGCCGGCAGCCGTTCCGCCGCTTCGGGGCCGGCATGCCGCCTGACCTCCCGCACCGTGCCGGACATCATCCGGCCAGTCCGGTGGAGGCGAGGCGGATCCGGGCAGCTGCAGTAGTTCTTGCCGCGGCCCTGGCCTTGTCGGCGATTATTTTTGCGGCCGCCACCGCGTCCCGTTCGTCGGATTCCGATGAACTGACGCTGCGAGGCTTCCAGATCCGCGTCCTAAGCATCAGCCAGGCCGCCGCCGAAAACAGGATGGATGGCGCGATGGCAGCCCTTCAGGCGCTGGAAAGCGACCTGGACGCCGCCGCGCGCGAGGGTCGCATTTCCGCACCACGCCTGCGCGGCATTGAAACAGCGCTGGAAGCGGTCCGGGCAGATATCTCCGGGCAGCTGTCCTCACAGGCAGCAGCCCTGGCCGGCGCCGCGGCGGTGCCGGAAGCCGCCGCGACGGCCCCGGCAGATGTGACCCTGTCACAGTCCCAACCGGTACAGGCCGTGCCGGACCAGCCGGTAGCGGACCCCCTGCCCGCACCTGGTTACGCGGGTCAGCCCGCCACGGTTCCAGAGGCGGCCAAGGACAACAAGGGGAAAGGCAAAGGCCAAGGCAAGCCGTAGCCGGTCCGCGCAGGCAGAATGGACGGGTGACTTCTTCCAACCGGCAGCAACAGCCCCACGTTGCGAAGGCCTTCGACCTCGGCGCCATCGGTATCGGACTGGCCTTCGCGGGCTCGCTCCCCGCTTTGAAGGAAGCTTTGGGCAATGGCCTGACGGCGGGGGCGGCAGTGGTGCAGGCGCCGCCCGGCACTGGCAAAACCACCCTGGTTCCGCCCATGCTCGCCAATCACGTAAAGGGCGCAGAACGGGTGGTGGTGACTCAGCCCCGGCGTGTTGCTGCGCGTGCTGCGGCACGCCGGCTCGCTGCGCTGGACGGCAGCCCGCCTGGTAGCCGCGTTGGCTACACAGTCCGCGGAGAACGGCAGGCGGGAAATGCCACGCTGGTTGAATTCGTGACGCCAGGTATCCTCCTGCGCCGTTTGCTGGCAGACCCGGGCCTCGAGCATGTTGGCGCCGTCGTCCTGGACGAAGTCCACGAGCGCGGGCTTGAAACCGACCTGCTGGTGGGCATGCTGGCCGAAGTCCGGCAGCTGCGTGGCGATCTCGCCGTCGTGGCGATGTCGGCAACCCTGGACGCGCCCCGCTTCGCCGTCCTGCTGGGGGATCCCGACGGCGGACCGGCAGCTCCCATCGTCGACTGTCTTTCGGTGCTCCACCCGCTCGAGGTGGAATGGGTTCCGGCGGCGGGCCCGCGGCTGGACAGCCGGGGTGTGACACGCTCCTTCCTGGACCACCTGGTGGAGACGGTGGCGCGGGCCCACTCCCAGGCGCTGGCCGTGGACGGATCCGTGGACGGGCTGGTCTTTGTCCCCGGCGCCCGGGAAGTATCGGAGGTTGCGGCAGGGCTGCGCGGGAGGATTGGGCAGGCGGTCGAAGTGCTGGAGCTGCATGGGCAGGTGGGGGCCGCCGAGCAGGACCGGGCAGTCTCCGGACGCCGGCCCGGGGACAGGCCGCGCATCATCGTCTCGACCGACCTGGCCGAGTCCTCACTGACGGTGCCGGGCGTCAGGCTGGTGGTCGATTCAGGCCTGGCCCGGGAGCCTCGCCGGGACTCGGGCCGCGGGATGAGCGGGCTGGTAACTGTTTCCTGTTCCCGGGCGTCGGCAGACCAGCGTGCGGGGCGTGCGGCGCGCCAGGGTCCGGGCAGGGTGGTGCGATGCTACAACCAGCAGGCCTATGGCGCGTCCCCGGCCCACGTCACTCCGGAAATCAAGGTGGCGGACCTGGCCGGGGCGGCGTTGACCCTCGCCTGCTGGGGATCCCCGGGCGGAGACGGGATGGCCCTCCCGGACAGTCCGCCGCGACAAGCCCTGGATGACGCTGTGGAAGTCCTTCGGGAACTCGGTGCCGTGTCGGCGGGAGGCCATGCCACTGCGGCGGGCAGGATCCTGGCTCGGATCCCGGCGGACCCGCGACTTGCCCGCGCCCTGCTGGACGGCGCCGCCATCATTGGGCCTCCGGAGGCGGCTGAGGTGGTGGCTGCCGTGGCCGGAGAACAGCGCGCCCCGGGGGCGGATTTGCCCGGCCTCCTGTCCCGGCTCCGCAGCGACTCCGGCCCCGCCGGCAGGCGCTGGGCGGAAGAAGCCAGGCGGCTCGAGGCGCTGGTACGGAAGGTGGGGCTTGCGGCTTCACCGCCTGTAATTCCCGCCACCGAAGCAGGCGCCGCGGCGGTGGGGTCCGTCGTCGCACTGGCATTTCCCGACCGCGTGGCCCGCCTCGTCCCGGGTGACGGGCCCGTCCATTATCTGCTCAGTTCCGGGACGCGGGCCGGTCTTCCGGTCGGAAGTCCGCTGTCCGGGCATGAGTGGCTGGCGGTGGCCGAAGTGTCCCGGGCGGACGGCAGGGACTCGGCCGGCACGGGTGCCGTCATTCGATCCGCGGCCCCGCTGACCGGTGAACTTGCGCGTGCAGCCGCCGGAAGCCTCCTGCGGGAGACAGTCGAAGCCCAATTCACCCAGGGGCGTGTCACCGCCCGGAAGGTCCGGCGCCTCGGTGCCATCGTGCTTGCCGACACTCCTGTCCGTCCCACTCCGGCGGAAGGCAGGACCGCGCTCACCGCAACGTTGCGCAAGGAGGGGCTCGCTGCATTGGAGTGGTCGACGGCGGCCGAAGCCTTGCGCCGCCGTCTTGCCTTCCTGCACCGGGAGTTGGGGGAGCCGTGGCCGGACGTCTCTGACGAGGCCCTCCTGCTGGGTCTCGACGAGTGGCTGGGACCTGAACTTGAAACCCTCGCGGCGGGAGCCGCCGTAAGGTCCGTGAATCTCACCCAGCCGCTGCGCCGTCTGCTGCCCTGGCCCCAGGCTGCAAGGATTGACGAGCTCGCCCCGGAATGGCTGGAAGTGCCCAGCGGTTCCCGGATTCCGGTCGGTTACCCCCAGCCCGGAGAGGAGACCGCCCGTCCTGTGGTGGCCGTGAAGTTGCAGGAGTGCTTCGGCCTTGCCGAGACGCCGCGGCTGGTCAACGGCACGGTTCCCGTCCTTTTCCATCTGCTGTCCCCGGCACGCCGCCCGCTCGCCGTCACCGACGACCTCACCTCCTTTT
Source organism: Arthrobacter sp. K4-10C (assembly GCF_059090085.1). Taxonomy (NCBI): domain Bacteria; kingdom Bacillati; phylum Actinomycetota; class Actinomycetes; order Micrococcales; family Micrococcaceae; genus Arthrobacter; species Arthrobacter sp. K4-10C. Next base: position 292,906 of record NZ_JBNHFI010000007.1, read on the forward strand.
GGTCCGGCCCCTATACGCAGGTCAGGGCGGAGATGAGGGGCCGCTACCCCAAGCACCCCTGGCCGGAAGACCCATGGACGGCCCCCGCCACTGCCCGGGCCAAGCAGCGCGGGTGACCGCTCGGGGCCAGTCCTGTCTGCCTTCGGACGGCTGGGTGATAACTCCGATACATACCCGAAACGTTGCGTCGACCTGCTGAAACATCCCTTGGCTAGGCTCGCTTCCACATGGACAGCGTGGTCCATTCAACTCATGGAAGGACGTAATGATGTTTCTTTTGAACAGCCTGAACCTTTTGCTCGACGGCCGGAGTGGTGACGATGCCTGGCCTTCCAGCGGCGCCAACGGAAAGCAGGACTTTCCTGACGGCCAGCTCACCTCTGCAGCTTGGGAGGGCTGGTGGCACGAGGAGGCGGCCTAGTGGATAGGGCCGGGCGGCACGCCTAACCGCTGGCCCGGATGAAATCGGCAACCGGGGCTGCCAGTGATGCCCCCACCTCGCCGGCGTGACGCTTGACGCCCGCGACGGCAAAGGAGTGGTCACCGCCCTCCATCCAATGAAGTACCGCAGACGGCCCGATGCGGGAGACCACGTCCTCCAGGATTCCGCGTGTGGCAAAGGTGTCGCGGGTGCCCTGCAGGAACAGCATGGGGGTGGTGATCCCGTACAGGTGCTCATCCCGCAGCTTCTCGGGTTTTCCCGGCGGATGCAGCGGATACCCCAGGTAGATGAGGCCGTCAGCTGCCATCCCGTCCGCTACAGCCATGGACGCCATCCGGCCGCCAAATGATTTGCCGGCCGCCCACATCGGGCCGGAGCTGCCATGGGCCGCTGCCTGCTCAGCGGCTGCCGCCATCGCAGCACGCCACGTGGCGATGGCCGCCGGCGGGCGGTCGGGAAACTTGCGCCCGGCTTCCCGGTACGGGAAGTTGAACCGCAGGGTGGCCAGGCCGAGGATATTGAGCGCCTCAGTGAAGCCGCGCAGGAAAGGATGTTCCATGCCGGCTCCGGCACCGTGGGCAACCACAACCGTCGCCCAGGGGTTTTCGGGCCGGGCATGGGCCGCGGAGACTGCGGTCCCGTCCACGTCAAGGAAGAGGGATGTTTCGGCATCGGGCATGACTCCATCATGCCTGACCTGGCTGCCCGAAATATGCCGGCTGGCGGACGGCGGGGTGTACGTTGTCCCCATGGCGAGCGAACAGACCACCATCACAGTCCAGGGTCCCCACGGCGATCGCGAGATGCGCATCTCCAGCCCCAGCCGGATTCTCTGGCCGGACCTGGGACTCACCAAACTGGACCTGGCCCGGTACATCTGCGATGTGGGGGAGGCGTTCATCGCTGCGAACGGCGACCGGCCCGTATCCCTGCAGCGGTACTCGGACAACATCAATGGGGAAATGTTCTTTTCCAAGAACCCGCCCAAGGGCACCCCGGATTTCGTCCGGTCGGTCAAGGTGGTGTACCCAAGCGCACGTTCGCATCCCCAGCTGGTGCTGGACGAGCCCGCCGCAGCCGTGTGGGCCGTGCAGATGAACACGGTGGTGTTCCATCCGTGGCCCTCGCGGACTGAAAACACGGACAACCCTGACCAGTTGCGGATCGACCTTGACCCGCAGCCGGGAACAGACTTCGACGACGCTGTTCCGGCTGCGCTGGCACTCCGGGAAGTCCTGGCAGAGGCGGGCCTGGACTGTTTCATCAAGACGTCAGGCAACCGCGGCCTTCACGTCTATGCTCCCATCGCGCCCGTCCGCGAGTTCCTGGATGTCAGGCACGCAGTGATTGCGGCGGCCCGCGAAGTGGAGCGGCGGATGCCGGACAAGGTAACCACGGCGTGGTGGAAAGAGGAGCGGGGCCAGCGGATCTTCCTTGATTTCAACCAGGCCAACCGTGACCGGACCATCGCCGGCGCCTACAGCCCTCGCGCACTGCCGCATGCCCCTGTGTCCTGCCCCATCACGTGGGATGAACTCGGCAATGCCGACCCGAAGAACTTCACCATCCTCACTGTTCCGGAACGCCTGCGCACCACCGGCGACCCCTGGGCCGACTTCCACCGGAATCCGGGCAGTATCGACACCCTGCTTGAGTGGTGGGAACGCGACACGAAAGACGGACTCGGTGAGCTGCCCTTCCCGCCGGACTACCCCAAGATGCCGGGGGAGCCGCCCCGGGTACAGCCCAGCCGGGCACGCAAGCAGGACTAGAAGCACCACTGGGGCCTATCCCGCGGGCCCTGCCCGGCCCAACACCTGGACTGAGTTGGATACCCCGGCTGCGCACCGGTCGGGTTTCCTGGCAGCACTGCGGCCTGCACGGCGGCGCGCGGGCGTGCCGGTACGGGTGGCTGAGGCGCCATCCGGGGAAGCCGCGGTTCGTAGTGTGCCGGGGAGTGGTGGTGCGGTGGAGTGGTAGGTGTGGCCGGTGGGGGTCCGGGTCTGGACTGCGTGGCGGACTGCATGGCGTGGTCCCAGTACCGGTTCGGCCGTCCAGCGGGGGGGTTTCC